>NZ_JALCZV010000003.1:0-46596 GCF_023373925.1 Fibrobacter sp. HC4
CACTTCCTGCACTTCACCCTGTAGGTGTCCATCTTGATGAAGCCCATTTTCGTGCCGAGATCGAGCGTCCGCCATACCCTCTGTTCCCGGCCGTTGTCGTAGAGTTTCCCTTTTCGCCCGCAACAGCCGCACCTGCTGGCGTTGCCCTTGGTGAGTCTTACCGTGATGGTGACCGTGGTATCGGTTTGTTCCTGCTTGACGACTGAACAGCCGTTGACATTGAAGATGGATTTGTATAATTTTGACATGGGCTTTTTCTTCTGTTTTTTTTGGCGATTAAATTTTAGAAAATAGCCCATTTTTTGTTTAATTTAGGCGAATGTCAACAAAAAAGGGTGGCGAAGCCACCCACACATGTTGATGAAGAGCCTAAAAAAAGAAGAATTTACTTCGGTGTAGCCAAAAGGGGTAAGGGTTTATAATTGGCTGTTTTAAGGAAAAAACTCCAAAAAACATTTTATTAATTTGTATGAACATAAAGGTTTGCTGCAGAATAGGGACGTTATACCGGTAAAATAGGACGTTCGAAGGGCCTGCTTTCGTGAAGAAAAGCGGAACTTTTCTAATTTTGGGCTGTATAATTTTAAAATGGAGACGCTCTATGTTGCGTATTGGTCTTATTGGTACAGGTACCGTCGGTGGCGGTGTTATTCAGATTTTGGAACAGAAGATTGCCGAATACAAGGAAAAGCTCGGTGTCGAAATGGAACTGGCTTGCATTTGCGCCAAGTCCGACGAAGAAGTGGCTCCCTTCAAGGCTAAGGGCTACAAGACCTCTACCAATGCCGACGAAATGATCGCTTCCAACGACATTGACGTGTTGGTGGAACTGGCTGGTGGCTACAATATGCCCCGCAGGTGGATCCTGGCTGCCCTGGAAAGTGGCAAGCATGTGGTTACCGCTAACAAGGCTTTGCTGGCTAAGTACGGTCACGAAATTTTCCCGCTGGCTGCAAAGAAGGGTTTGCATGTTCTGTTTGAAGCTGCTGTCGGTGGTGGCATTCCTATTATCCGTAGCCTCCAGGAAGGCCTGCTGGGCTCTACCGTCGAAAACCTGAGCTGCATCATTAACGGTACTTGTAACTATATCCTGTCCCGTATGGCTGAAGAAGGCCTGGACTTCGATGTGGTTCTTAAGGATGCTCAGCGTCTCGGTTTTGCTGAAGCCGATCCTACCTTTGATATTGAAGGTATCGACTCCGCTCACAAGACTGCTCTCCTGGCTTCTCTCTGCAGCGGCCACCGCGTAGACTTTGAAAAGATTCACGTGACCGGTATTTCCAAGATTACCGCCCAGGATATCGCCATCGCCAAGGAACTTGGCTGCTGCGTGAAGCTTCTGGGTATCTACCGCCGTGAAGGCGATCGCGTGGACGCCCGTGTCCATCCGTGCCTGGTTCCCATGGAACATCAGCTGTCTAGTGTGAACCGCGTTCTGAACGCTGTCTACCTGCAGTGCGATAATCTGGGTGAAACTTTGCAGACTGGTGCCGGTGCTGGCCGCCTGCCTACTGCCTCCGCCGTTGTAGCCGACCTGGTTTCCCTGGCCCGCTCCACCGACTGCGGTTCCCGCAAGGCTCTGCCCATGGGCTGGTTCAACGTTGAAAATTCTGCGACCCTGGTTCCCATTTCCGAAACCAGCGCCCGCTACTACCTGCGCTTCACTTCCCGTGATGCTTGCGGCGTTCTGGCTAAGATCACCAAGATCCTGGCCGATAATAACATTTCCATCGAAACCATCATCCAGAAGAACGTCAAGGATCCGGGTAAGGTTTCTGTGGTTGTCATTACCGAATGCACCCAGGACAGCAAGGCCCAGAAGGCAGTGGATGCCATCGACGCTCTCGCTGAAATCGTGGAAAAGAGCCAGGTTATCCGCTTCTTGGCTTAAACGCTTTAGGATGGTTCCCGTCACGGGTTGATGGGAACCTTTCCTCTTGTTTACTTCTTCCGTTGGATTGTGTATGATTCGAGCGACCACATTGGAACGTATGCTTGTTGTCCTGTCGGACTTTGTTGCGTTGTCCATTTGCTTTGGCTTGGCCTTCTGGGTGCAGTTCCACAGTGGGTGGATTGCTGACAAGTTTGATCCTAGCCGAGCTTTTGCTGATTACTACCACATGGGCATTGTGCTTAATGTGGGGTGGCTCTTTCTGTTTGTTTGCGCGGGACTTTATCGTTCCTGGCTTCTGCAGTCTAGGACTCATCAGATTTTGCGGGTGCTGCGTGCGGTGGTCCTTGGAATTATCCTGGTGATTCTTTGCCTGTTCGGTGCGGAATTCCTGGGCAAGGTTATGTCTAACGAACCCTTGAACAGCGGTTATCTGTATGGATCTCGCTTCCCCTGGATTTTTATATACGGTGGTTTTGCACTTTGCCTGGTGGTCAGTTTTAGAATGATCATCTACCAGTGCCTTCGCGGTCTGTTGCGTCTCGGTTATGGTGCCAATAACATTCTGGTACTTGGTGCAACCGAGGCTGGTCGCAAGATTGCCGAAGAACTCGCCAAGACGCCTCAGCGTGTTATTGGTTTTGTCGATGAACGTTATCAGGTCATGGACAAGGAATTTGCCGGTGTCCCCGTTCTTGGTAAGTATTCTGACTTGCCCGCGTTGATTAAGAGTAAGAAGGTTTCTGGCATCATTATCGCCCATGATAGTACCTCTCCGCAGGAAATTATGCGAGTGCTTGTGTGGGTTTGCGAATGCGCTGTACACATCTACCTCGTTCCGGAACTTTATCAGGTGATTCATGGTCAGTTCAAGGCAAATCTGGTATATGGCTTTGAACTCCAGGAACTGCTGCCTTTTACCATGCCGCCCTGGCAGGTCCGCGTCAAACGTATGGTGGACATTTGCTTCGGTACCTTCCTTGGAATTTGTTCGTTGCCCATTTGCCTGCTTGCGGCTATCGCTATCAAGCTGGACGATCGTGGCCCGGTTTTCTATTCCCAGGAACGAATCGGTTTGTATGGAAAGCCTTTCTTTGTGTACAAGTTCCGTACCATGCGTACCGATGCCGAAAAGTTTGGCGCTCAGTGGGCTACCAAGAACGATCCGCGAATTACCCGCATTGGACGATTCCTGCGTAAGACCCGTATCGATGAACTTCCCCAGATTCTGTGCGTGCTGAAAGGTGATATGAGTATGGTGGGCCCCCGCCCCGAACGAGCTGTGTTTATCGGTAAGCTCCGTGAACAGATTCCCTTCTACATCAGCCGTCTGAAGATGAAGCCGGGGTTGACTGGTTGGGCTCAGGTCTGCCATCATTACGATACCAGCACCGAAGACGTGAAGATTAAATTGCAGTACGATATGTATTACTACGAGAATATGAGCCTCTTGCTGGATTTCCAGATTCTTGTACGTACTGTTTATGTTGTTTTAACAGGAAAAGGCGCTCAGTAGGTTTGAGGGCGTTCGCTCCGCTCACTTTGAGGGGTGAGGTCGGGCTACGCCCTAGAGGTTGTAAGTATCCTCATACCTCAGAGCGAATGAAATGAGCGACCCCATACCTCATACCAAAACGTTTATATAAGGACCTTGATTATGTACGGTGATAATTCTACTCCGGTGTTTCCCACAGAAGATGCTTTGACTATGATCCGTCTGGCTTTGGCTGAAGACGTTCGCACTGGTGACGTGACCAGCATGTGGACCATTCCTGCCGACCAGAAGCAGCATGCTCGTTTGATCGCTAAGGAAGATGGCGTTGTGGCTGGTCTTCCCATTATCGAACTGGTGTTCCAGGAAATGAAGGCTAATGCTACCGTGACCCTCCACAAGAAGGATGGTGACGTGGTAAAGAAGGGCGATCTGATTGCCGAACTGGATGGTACCACTCACGAACTTTTGACCGGTGAACGTACCTTGCTGAACTTCATCCAGCAGCTTTCCGGTGTGGCCACTGTGGCTCACACTTTCCAGGAAGCATTGAAGGGTGGTAAGACCAAGGTCCTGGATACCCGTAAGACTATTCCCGGTTTCCGTACCTTGCAGAAGTATGCAGTTCGCGTTGGCGGCGGATCCAACCACCGTATGGGTCTCTTTGACATGGTGCTGGTGAAGGACAACCACATTGCTGCCGCCGGTGGCGTGTTGGAAGCTCTGGCAGTTGTCAAGAAGAATAACACCCAGAACCTTATGGTGGAAATGGAAGTGGAAAATTTCGACCAGCTGCGCGCCTTGCTCAATAAGGGTGTTGACGTGATTATGCTGGACAACATGAGCAACGAAACCATGGCTGAAGCCTTGAAGATCATCAAGGAAAGCGGCGACAAGTGCCTGGTGGAAGGTTCCGGCAACATGACCCTGGAACGCGCCAAGGAAATCGCTACCCTCGGCCTGGACTTCATCTCCGTGGGTGCCCTTACTCATAGCGTGAAGGCTCTCGACATTTCCATGAGAATTTAAGCTTTGAGGTCGGGCTTCGCCCTTTTAGGTGTGAGGTCGCAGCAGAGCTGCTTAGAGGTATCGAATTGATTTCGTACCTCATACCTCAAAACGAACGAAGTGAGTGACCTCACTCCTCATACCCGGATAAAAGAGACTATGGCAGATTCTGTAACATTAGTTGTTGACGTAGGAAACACCCACACGGTTCTTGGCATTTTCAAGGGAACCAAGGTGGTGGATTACTGGCGTCTGACAACCCGTAAGGAAACCACTTCCGACGAGGTGATGAACCGTATCGGAGGTCTTCTCCGCTTTTCTAAGATTAATCCGGAAGAGATTACCCATGTGGGTCTTTCGACGGTGGTGCCCGCTCTTGAGCGCCCCTGGATCAAGGCTCTGGATTCTCTGCTGAAAAAGCACGTTCAGGTTGTCAATTCCAAGAACTGCCTCGGTTTGAAAATTGATTACCAGAATCCTTCCATGGCTGGTGCCGACCGCCTCTGCAATGTGATTGCGCTCCGTGAAGAAGGCCTGAAAAACGGTGTGGTGGTGGATATGGGAACTGCAACCACCTTTGATGTCATGAAGGATGGCGCTTTTGTCGGGGGCGTGATTATCCCCGGTATTAACGCTAGCCTGGATGCCCTTACCGAAAAGGCCGCCCGCTTGCTTCCGGTAACTATCGAATGGCCCGAAAACGTGGTGGCTGACAATACGGATGATGCTATTCGAGCTGGTCTTCTTTATGGCTTCCTGGCTCAGCTGGAAGTGCTGATCGGTAAGATCAAGAAGGAAGTGGGCTGCGAAGACCTGCCTGTCTATGCGACGGGCGGTTGGGGCAAGACCATTGCCCGCCGGACAACCCTTATTGACAAGTATGACCCTTTCCTAACTTTGCGGGGAATCCGTCTGGTGGCTGTCAAGGGAAATTCCGTTGCAGAAGTGGAACGGGATACCGAAGAAGAATAGCCAGAACATCTGTTTTTGAAAGCCTTATCCTGAGGAATAGGGCTTTTTTTTATGGGAAAAAAGCAGAAATGTGCTTATCGCAAATTAAACTTATTATATTATTACATAAGTTAAGAAGGTGAAAATCGTGCTGGCAAAATTCCTTAAGACGTTATCGCAGAACAGAACGTTGATCTTTTTGGTCATGTGTCTGTTTGTCCATATATTCAACGCAATCTATTTTTGTTCCATTGGCTTAACTCCGCTGGTGGTGCTGAATATTGGTAGTTCTTGTCTGTATGTCTTGTTCCTGACCTTGTTCAAGAAGAATAGTGACCTGCAGATTGTATTTGCCTATTTCGAAATAATCATATTCTCGTTCTTGAGTGAAGTTGTGGCCGGCGGTCACTTTAGCTATGTGAACTTTATTATCGGCATGGTGGCTGTGGTGTTCTTTCTGCTGCCCTTTAGGAACAAGAAGAAACATATTTACCAGTTCATTGGTGCGGTGTCAGCCATTGGTGTAAGCCAAATTACGGTGTTCGAATATTCCATGTTCCCGGAATACTTACCTATTGTTCTTGAACATAAAGTATTCATTTCCTGTCTGAATCTTATCATTACCTTGTTTACCCTTTTCTATGTTTCCAACCTTTATTTGGTAGAGCTGAACGAGGCCAGGGCCAAACTGGATTATTCAAGTAATCATGACGTGCTGACCGGTCTTTATAACCGCCGCTTTTTTGAAGGCATCATGAAACGCAGCAAGGAAGAAAACGAGAATGCCTTTTCTGTGGCCATGGTGGATGTGGACGACTTTAAGCATATTAACGATACTTACGGTCACGAGGCCGGCGACAAGGTTCTGGAACGGGTGAGCCACCTGCTGGCCGATGTGCTTCCCAAGAATGCCATTGCCGTCCGTTGGGGTGGCGAGGAATTCGTGCTTTACCTGCCCATGATGAGTGTGGACAGTGCCCGTGGAGTCCTGGAAAATTTCATTACGAGACTTCGCGAATGTTCCGTTATTTACCGGAATCAGGAAATCAGGATTTCTGCGACAATCGGCGTGTGTACCGGTGACAGTATTTCGGAATATGAGAATTACATCCGCCAGGCAGACGAAAAACTCTACTGGGGAAAGAAACACGGCAAAAACCAGATTGTGAGTTAGAAGTGTTCTACTCGTAAGTTTTGAAAACTTCAAAAAAAGTTATATTATCGGTGATTAAATATTGGAGCGTGTATGCGTTGTTTAGTTACCGGTGGTGCTGGATTTTTGGGTAGCCATCTCTGTGAACGTCTTCTGAATGATGGTCACGAGGTTATTTGTCTTGATAATTATTTCACTGGCCGAATGGCTAATGTGGCCCACCTCCGCGACAACAGGTGCTTCGAGCTGATCCGTCACGATGTAACGGAACCAATTCTTCTTGAAGTGGATCGTATTTTTAACTTGGCATGCCCTGCCAGCCCTGTGCATTACCAGTATAATCCGGTAAAGACCATCAAGACCAGCGTCATGGGTGCGATCAATATGCTGGGACTTGCCAAGCGTGTGAAAGCCCGCATTCTTCAGGCCAGCACCAGCGAAGTTTATGGCGATCCTGCTGTGCATCCGCAAACAGAAGACTATTGGGGAAACGTGAACCCCATCGGTATCCGTAGCTGTTACGACGAAGGCAAGCGTGTTGCCGAAACTCTCTTTATGGATTATCACCGTCAGAACAATGTGGATATCCGCATCGTTCGAATTTTCAATACTTACGGCCCTCGCATGCTTCCTAATGATGGTCGCGTCGTTAGCAACTTTATTGTGCAGGCCTTGAAGGGCGATGATATTACCATTTATGGTGATGGGTCCCAGACCCGTAGCTTCTGCTATGTAGACGACCTTATTGAAGGCTTTGTCCGCATGATGAGCCAGGACAAGATTATCGGACCGGTAAATATCGGCAATCCCGGTGAATTTACCATGCTGGAACTTGCAAGGGAAGTTCTGGACTTGACCGGTTCCAAGAGCAAGATTGTCTTCCAGCCGCTGCCGGGTGACGATCCCAAGATGCGCAGACCTAACATTGACCTGGCCAAGAGTGCCCTGGGTTGGGAACCGACGATTCCCTTGCGTCAGGGGCTTGAAAAGACTATCGTCTATTTTGATGAACTGCTGAAAGAATAAAGCAAACTTTTAAAGGCGAGCGGAAACGCTCGCTTATTTTGTTTTGCAACCGATGGTGCTGCAAATGGGACATTGATCCACTTTGTGTCCCATGGCCTTGCAGTAGGTTCGTCCGAAGAGAATTATTTGCAGATGCTTTCGTTCCCAGGATTCGGGAGGAAAGATTTTCTTTAAGTCTGCTTCAGTACGTTCTACGGAACTTCCGTCGCTTAAGCCCCAGCGGGCGGCCAGTCGATGGATGTGGGTGTCTACAGGAAAGGCCGGTATCTTGAAGGCGTGAATCATCATGACGCTGGCGGTCTTGTGGCCGACGCCAGGGAGGGCTTCTAGTTCTTCAAAGGTCTGCGGGACTTTGCCGTTGTATTTTTCAACGAGAATCTGGGACAGCTTGAAAATGTTCCTGCTTTTATTCTGGTAGAGTCCGCAGGGTTTGATGTATTCCGCAATTTTATCCACGCCGAGGGCTACCATTTTTGCGGGAGTGTCGGCAACTTTGAAGAGCTCTGCGGTCACCAGGTTTACTCGGGCGTCGGTACATTGGGCACTCAAGACTACCGCGATTAACAAGGTGAAAGGATCGCGGTAGTTTAAGGGAATCGGCGGGTTTGGAAACAACTCGTCCAACTTCTGGTTGATGAATGTGATGCGATCTTTTTTGGTCATGCGTCGCGGGTGAAGTCCTGCTCCATGTTGAAGCTGGGCATTTCATCGTGGGGACGACCAACTTGAACGGCAGGCACTCCAGCGTACGTTGTGTGTGCAGGAACGTCGCTGACCACAACGGCACCCGCACCAATCTTGGCACCGTCGCCAATATGGATGTTTCCCAGAAGCTGTGCATGGGCGCCCAACATGACACCGTTACCAACCTTCGGATGACGGTCGCCGATTTCGTTACCAGTACCGCCTAAGGTGACTCCATGAAGGAAGGAAACGTTGTTGCCGACGACAGCGGTTTCGCCAATGACAATGTTTGTAGCGTGGTCAACAAGAATTCCGTATCCAATGTTTGCTGCAGGATGAATGTCCATGCCGAACTTGCGGCTGATGATGCTCTGCAACATTTTTGCGGGGAAGGTGCGTCCTTCGCTCCACAAAATGTGGGCAGCACGGAATGCCTGTAATCCTTGGAAACCCTTGAAGAACAGCAACGGCTCCAGATAGCTGGTGCAGGCGGGGTCACGGAGCACGGTGGCGTGCAAGTCCTTGGCGGCGCTCATCAGAAGTTCGGGGTACTTGCTGTAAAGCCCGCTGAACATCTTTTCCAGTTCAACTCTGTCGATGACTTCGCCTGCCAGCTGACAGGAAAGGGTGACACCCAACATTTCGCAGAAACTGTTACGACATAGAATTTGTTCGTTCAGCATCAATACAGAGAGGGGCTCCTTCTGTACCAGAATTTCGGCTTCGTCACGAATTGATTTTTCTATGTCTGCAATATTCATTTTTTATCCTTAGAGGGCTCGTCGTCGTCGAGGGTGGGAATAACCTTGTTTTCCTGGCAAAGGTTTTCTTCGCGGATTTTAAAGGTAAAGTCAACCAGATTGTTTTCGAACATTTTCTGGTAAGGCTTCTTCTTCTGCACGCTCTGCAGGGCGCAGGTACAGTAATTTATGCGCTGGATTAGGATGTTGTCGTTACGGGGAGCGCCCTGGGCGAACACGCATTCGTGCATGATGGCGTATTCCATGGCGCGGTCGTAACGGTACTTGCACTTGTTTGGCAGATCAGGTTGGGCTGCAACTCTTTCGATTGTTCCCTTGGCAGGAACGTTGTGCATAATGCTGCTAGTGATGAATCCAGCGACAAATACCAGGAAGCATCCTACTAGGAGCAACAGGAACTTCTTGCCGCGGCTAATGTTGTTGTAGCTTCTGCCTACCGCCTCAAAGGCTTGGGTGGCGTGTAACTTGACGTCATCTAAATCTTTGTTTTTTGCCATATTACTCTCTCTTCACCTAATCCAAAACTAAACTTCTATCAGTGTCCAGACCTCGGGCAATGTTCTGTAGTCTTCGTTAAAGTCTAGTCCGTATCCCACGACGAATTCGTTGGCTATCTCGAATCCGACATAATCGGCGTGGAAATCAACAGTTCGACGTTCTTCCTTATTCATAAGAACGCAAGTACGTAACTCTGTAATTCCTGCTTCCTTTAACATGCCTACCAAGGTGAACATGGTGTTGCCAGTATCCAGGATGTCGTCCACAACTAGTACTCGCTTGCCCTTTAGTTCCTGCAAGTCCAGACCACTCACCTTCAGCTTGCCGCTGGATTCCATTCCGGAACCATAGCTAGAAGCCTTGATGAACTTAATCTGATGCTTGGGGTTGGCCATGGCGCGAACCAGGTCCGTGGTGAACATGAACGCTCCGGTGAGAGCCGAAAGGACAATGTCGAATTCAAAGGATCCGCCGATTTCTGTAGCCAGCTCCTTGACGCGGGTCTGGAGCTGCTGTGCAGAAATCATGGGCTTTGCGGACATCTTGTACATTTACACCTCAAAGTTCAGCCAGCTGAACATGGGCTTCAGGGCGGCAAGCTTGCCTTCGGGATTCTTGTTGTATTCCTGGAAGAAGGGGAATACCTTGTTCTCGAGGCTTGTCTTGTCGATGCCCAGACGGAGCCAGTCGGCCACGGTAATGAGGCCGGTGATGTGGCTGACGGACTTCTTATCCAGTTTGACGGAGACTGCATCAATCAGTTCCACCAACTTGGCGTGGAACATACGTCCGGTACCGCCGAAGGAGAAGTGGGTGTTCAATGCAGTAGCTTCTTCAACCAGGTCGTGGATTTCGTCAAAGACCTTCTTGTCGTCGGTTTCCATATAGGAAAGGGCGAGGTGGTGGATCTTGGAGTTGATTTCCAGAGACAGGATCTTGCGCATGGTGTCGGGCAGGGTATGGTCGGGGTCGGCCATGCTGTCGATGGAAAGACCATGGGACAAGGCGAAACTGCTGAAGGATTCCGTAAGACCGGAAAGGTACTTGCGGGTAGAAATCTGGTTGATACGCTTCAGGGAGTCGCTCATGAGGTTGCGCATGCGGACCACATAGGCGGTGGGATACATTTCCTGGAGCTGTTCGGTTCCCATATTGGGATCTTCTACGAACTTAAGACCGTTCTGTTCGTTTTCGCCATCGGCAACCACCAGGTTGATTCGGCCCAACTGGTCGGTAATGGCAAGAACGGAGGATACTCGGGATTCGCCGACGAACTTGTCGTTGAATTCTGCACGGACCAGAGTCTGACGACGGCGGGAAGCAATCTTTGTCGCAGTGATGCGGGCATCCTTGTTGTCGTAACCGTCTTCCAGGTCCAGGTGGAAGATGGCGGCACGTTCTGCCATTTCCTTGACAACCACGGGAACCTGTTCTTCGGCATAGCGGGTAAAGACTTCGGCACCGTTCCACTTGTGTTCGTTACTGGTGGCGCGGGCGAGGATGCTAATGAACTCGTTACGGATATGGTGGCCGTAGGGCAGGAACGGTTCCAGCAGTTCCATGGCGCGGAGGGCGTAACGCATGTTCTGCACCGGTTCCAGACCTTCGATATCGTTGAAGAACCAACCGCAGCTGGTGAAGCTGAACAGGCAGAACTTCTGGATTTCGAGAAGGCGGATGGCGCGGGCGCACTGTGCTTCGTTGGAGGGGTTCTTTACTGTAGCTTTCAGGAAGGCTTCCACGCGGGATTTGTCTTCGGGAGCGACCAAGGTCTGTACGTAGTTGTTACGTGCGTCCCAGGGGTTTACGTCGGAAATCTTTTCGAATTCGCGGACAAAAACGTCGTCTGCCAGTTTCTTCAGGTGGTTGAAGGCGTCGCGGAGAGGACCGCGCCACTTCTGGTTCCAATCGGGGCCACCGCCAGTGCAGCAACCGCAATCGCGGTACCAGCGGCCAACGCCGTGGGCGCAACTCCAGGCGCAACCTTCGCTATGGAAATTCTTCAGAAGGACTTCGTGCTGGGGTGGGAACTTTTCCAGGAACCAACCGTAGTTCACGGGAACCATGTTGTTCTCGGGTGCAAAGTGGTTATAGAGCCAGGCAGCGCACATGTCGCCGAACGGTTCGTGGTGTCCGTAGGATTCGCCATCGGTGCCGATGCTTACCAACTGTGCGTCTTCGCGATTTTCATCCCAGGCGCTCTTGATCTTGTTGCCGAAGGTGCCTGCGTCACGGAGCAGGTGTTCGAAACCCACTGCAGAAGAAAGCCAGGGGTTGTAGAAAAATACATCCAGGTAGCCGTCGCACACCAGGTTGCCTTCCTTGTCGCGGGGGTAGATGCGGTAGGGGCGGGTGGTGTCGATATCGGTGTTGGAGCAACCTTGCCATTCTTTGCTGCCCAACTTGCGGAAGCTATCTGCCTGGGTGGGGGAGAGAATGGTGAACTTGATGCCGGCCTTGATGAGGGCCACAACCGTTTCGAAGTTGATGGCTGTTTCTGCCAGCCACATGGCTTCGGGCATACGTCCGAAATGGAACTTAAAGTCTTCGATACCCCATTCAATCTGGGTCTTCTTGTCTTGTTCGGAAGCAAGAGGCATGATGATGTGGTTGTACACCTGGGCGATGGCGTTACCGTGGCCCAAACGTTCAATGCTTCTCTTGTCAGCTTCCTGAATGCGCTTGTAGGTATCGGGAGTGTTGGTGCGGATCCAGCCCATCAGGGTGGGACCCATGTTGAAGCTCATGAAATCGTAGTTGTTGACGATATCTACGATGCGGCCGTTGGGGGAAAGAATACGGCTTGCGGAGTTGGGGCTATAGCACTGACTTGCAATGCGGTCATTCCAGTCGTGGAACGGACGGGCGCTGGGCTGGTTTTCGATGACTCCGGTCCAGGGGTTTTCACGGGGCGGCTGATAAAAGTGGCCGTGGATTGTAAAATACAGAGGATGTTTTTCAGACATAATTACACACCAAAAACGTTTTGGCGAAAGATAGAAATTTGCCATATGCAGCGTGGCTGCGTGGGCGTGTTGTAGGGGCTTTCAGATACGAAAAAACGCAGCGGTTAGGCTGCGTTGATTTGGGGTTCGCTTAAAAGGAATCGCTAATTGTTTTTATTTCAGCTTGATGACTCTGGAAACACTGTATTTTCCGGCAGATGCGCGGAGTACATAGCTTCCATGGGTCAGTGCACTCAGGTCAAAACGATGGCTTCCGGCAACGAGATTGCCTTGGGCAAGAGTTGCAATGCGATGGCCCATCATGTCGAACAGCGCCACCGTTCCTCGGCCTGCCTGGGGAATGTACAAAGACAAAGTTTTTTCTTGAACGGATGCCGTTATGTTGTTTGCGAAAGGTACGGTGTTGCGAATGGAACTGGGGGCGACGATGGCGCCTGCGCTATTGGTGTCTGCAACCACATTGTCCCAGCCCGGCATATTGTCCAAGGCGATTACTCGTTCGTCATCCAGGTTGCGCTTCCACATATCGGCGGGAGTCTTTTCCAGGAAGTTTCCGCTCCATGTCTGACTCCAGGTCATCCAATAGCTCCAATAGGACTTGTCTTCGGCGATGCTGTCGATGTCGGGAATGGCGCCGTTTTCGCTGAGGGCGATCATCTTATTGGTGCCCACTTCATCGATAATCTTGTTCCAGTAATCGGCTGCAGAATAATGGTTGTTCAGCGGGTCGTAAATGTCGACGGCAACGATATCCACGTATTCGTCTCCCGGATACCATTCTCCATTGAGGGCAGAATAGTCGTAACCAAACTTAGGATCGGTATTGATGTTCCAGACCCAGATCAGGTTCCTGTTCTTGTTTACGTTAACCATGCGGTTGAATACAAGATGCCACAGCTGAACATAACATTCCGGAGAACCGACGCCCCACCAGAACCAGCCGCCACTTGCTTCGTGGAGAGGACGCCAAAGAACGGCAATTCCCTTTTCTTCAAGCTGCTTGAAGTAACCGGAAACAATATCTACGTCAGCGACGATGTCCTTGTATACCTCGGAAGTGGGGTCGGCGTCAAGGCATACTGTCTTGGTTGCTTTGCATTCGTTTTTGGCGGAGTCCATATCCGTACATACGGAATCCGTCTTGAATGCCTTGGTGTAGTTGAAACAGGTGTTGTTTTCTGCGGTTCCAGCAACGTCTTCGGTACAGCCTGCATTCTTGAAACCCTGCATCTGGGTGTAGAAAACGGTGTCTTCGCCCACCTTCCAATGCCAGGTGTATGTGGGGATGCCGCCCATGCTCCACAGGTCTTCGGTCATGACCAGATTGTTTTCTGTATAGCCCCGGAACCATCCTTCTTCGTGATGCCCGCCTGCAGCGAAGAGCATGTCAAAACCACCGATAGCAGGATAGTGGCCGGAACGCTTGTAAAATTCGTCGATGTCGGTCTGGCCTTTCCAGGTATCTTCACCATTCAAGAACTTGCAGGAGTCTGCAGGAGTGCATTCTGCGGCGGAAAGCAACTTCATGTTGCCGTAATCGTAGTTGAAATTCTGGTCGCTGATCATCATGCCGCTGATAGTCTTCTTCATGAAGTTGTCGCGGAGGAAGGTCTTGACCTTCATGGCGCTTTCGGTGGCGCCGGGAGTTACGGGCAATGCACTAATCTTGAATTCCGGATCAGGAACCCGTTCCACGATAATGTAGTCTACGCCGATGGAGGCATTGCCGACGGTAACCGTATTCTCGCCAGCCTTCATCTTAGAAGTGGCGGATACGACGTAGGCGGAATCGCAGTTGCGGGGTGTGGTCAATTCAGAACCAGCCTGCTCCCCATTGACCATGATTTTGGAGGTGGTCCAGTCGTACTGTTTAATCAGAACCTGGGTGGTCACCTTATAGATGGCAGTTTCGTCAACCTTGATGGAGAACGTCATTCCGTCAGAACCGGGAACCACATACTTGCCACCAGAAAAACTGGCGTCTTCCTTGATGTCGGCGGCTGTTACGCCGGGCTGATCTTCGGCTTCATACTTGGTGGCTGTGGTTGCTGCAAAGCTTGCTGTGGCGAGCCCCATGAAGGCAACGAAAGAGAATGCGCTCTTGATGGCGCTGTTAAAATGTAATCCCATAAACACTCCTTAATTAAACCGCCTTAAATCTATATTTGAAAACCGAATTTTTAAATGGAAGATCGCCTCGAAAAGCTTAAATCGTTGAAAAGTTCGCATCAATTGATGCTTTTTTTTAATAAAGATTGCAGAAAAGGCCGCGTTTTTCGCGGCCTTCGATCGTCTAATTTTACAAGGAATTAGTTATTGGGAAATTTCTTTCCTGTAAGGTCAAAAATTTTGGGTTGATCCTTGTTTTGATCGACCTTGTGGACCTGAACTTTATTTCCCTTGATTATGAGTCTTGTTCCTGCAGATTTAAAGTTCGTTTTGGTCTCTTGCTTACCCTTAAGGCTTGCAATTTCAGACACGTCTGCCAATTCGTACTTGTCCCAACCCGGCATATCTTCCAGGGTGATTACGAAGTCGTTGTTCATGACGGTCTTCCAGGTTTCAGCCGTATTGTCGTTGGCCCAGCCTTCCATGGCGTAGTCACCGTACCAGGGCATGAACCAGCTCCAGTTGGCTCCATCGGCCTTCATTTCGTCGGGGAAGGGAACAGAACCATTTTCACTTAAGGCGATAATCTTCTTGCCGCCGTAAATATCCTTCACGGTTTCAAAACTGCCCACCAGGCTGGAGTGGTTTGCTTCGCGAGGATAGTAATAGTAATCGCGGCCCACAACGTCTACGTATTCGTCGCCAGGGTACCAATCGATGGCGTCCTTGGCTTCGTCGGTGGTCCAGACCCAAATGAGATTATGCAGGTCTTTTTTGTTGACGAAAATATCGAACATCAAACGATAAAGGGCGACGCAGGCTTCGGCACCATCGGTACCCCACCAGAACCACTTACCGGCGGCTTCGTGAAGGGGACGCCACAATACGGCAACACCGGCTTCCTGTAAAGTGTGAAGGCTGTCGGCAATCATTTCCAGATCGCGGACAATGGCCTTGTATTCGTCGGATTCTGTTTTCCACTTTTTGGTAGTCAGGTCGTAAGCCTTGGTGACGCTGAATGTGGTGAATGGATCGTTTCCGCTGGACTCGGTGTAGAAGGCTTCCACATCCCACATGGGGTCTTTCCAGTGCCAGTTAAATTGAGGGATGCCTCCCTGCTTCCAGACGTACTTTGCCATTTCCAGGGTGGCGTGGGTGTAGCCCTGATGCCACATGCCGTCGGAGCCGCTGCCGCTGGCGTGCAAGAAGTCAAAACCTACCAGCACCACGTTCTTGCCGGAGGCATCTGCGATGTACTTCAATTCAGTCTGAGTTTCGTAAGTCTGAGGCGTGTACTTACCGTCATTTTCGAAGGGACGTTCCGTCATGACGCCGCTAATGACTCGCTTTCCAAAATTTGTCAGCAGGAAGTTATAGAGCTTCTGTGCGCTTTCGGTAGGTTCCGGTGTCACGGGACTTGCGCTCAGACTGAATGGGGCAGCTTCGTATTCGGTAAGCTCGATGTAGTCCAGATTCACCCAGCCCCAGGAATGTACAATACCGATGGTGTTGTCGCCCTTGTTCAGCTTGATTTTTCCTGCACCCTTGATGGTGGAAAACTCGTCGTTCATGCCGAAGGAAATTTGACCTGCGGAGATTCCGTTGATAGTCAAGTTCTGAATTTTGTCAGTCCCGTCGGTAGGGAGCATGTAATTGGCCCACAGGGTGTAATAACCTGTTTCAGGAACGTTCACCTTGAATTCCAAATTGCCCTCTTTCATAGCCACATAAGAGCCTCCAGAAACGCCTGCCTTGGAAACAACTTCAACTTTATGGTCGTCGGCGAGAACGGCGTCTTCGGCTTCTAGGCGAATTGCTGCGGCGTTGGCCGAAACCAGGGCGGCCAATCCAAAAAACGGGGCTTGTTTAAACATGTTCATTCCAAAACTCCATGTATACATATACTTTTAGAAAAAACGCCGCGGTGTCCCGCGACGTTTTCCCACACATCAAACTTGATGAATTACTTGATGATGATCGGCTGGGTTGCGGTGATGCCTGCGCCCTTGACGCGTACGATGTACTGACCCTTGGACATGTCGGTCATATCGAATGCGTGGGTGCCTGCAGACAGGGTTCCGCGATAGAGGGTGGCGACGCGCTTGCCGTTCATACCGAACACATCTACGTTAACCAGGCCCGCGGAAGCGGCAGTGAACATGATGCTGTTTCCGTTTACAGACATCTTTGTAGCAGGTGCTGCTGCGGTAGCCTTGATTGCTGTCGTTGCCGGAGTTCCGTCAAAGTAAGTTTCCACCTTGGTAATGGTAGCCTGTTCCGGGGAGAAGGTGTCGAATTCTGTATCGAAGTTGTTGATGACGATTGCTCCACCATCAACGACCACATTGTCAATCATAACTTCGCCGCTGAAGGCATCCGTAGTCATCTTGATAATGACTTGGCTGAGGTTGCCTAGATTGCTGGTGATGGGGAAGTCGTCTTCCCAGTAAGCAAAGTCTGCAATGGGGAAGGTGCAAGTTGCAGTTTCTCCTGCAGCAACGTCGCAGTAGCTATTGGCATTGTACCAGCCCCATTTGATGTGAGTATCGCTGGCGTTGGTCTTCATGGCCATGGTGTACTGAAGATCGCTGGTGGAGTTGTTCTTTACGGTAAAGGTAATAGCCTTTGCTGTTCCCAGGTTGGTTGTGAAATTGTATGTCAGGTTTGCTCCTTCAGAAGCGTCGACGCCAGCGTAGGTCACCTTCATCCAGCCGTTCTGTCCACCGGCGGATGCTGCAAAGTCAGAAAGTTTCACCTTGGTGGAATCCAGTTTGTAGATGGTTGTAAGAGCTTCTGCGGAATTGGCGAGGCTCCAGATGGCGTTCAGGTAGAAACTGTTGCCCGCTTCTTCGTGGAGGGTCCAGCCCATTGCGCCGGAGTAGCCGTTTTCAAAGGCGTACTTATAGGCATCGGCAATGGTCATCTGGCGAGATCCGGCAGGATCGCTGCTGAGGTTTCCGCCATTGGTGTTCACCTTAACCCAGTCGGCACCCGGAAGTTCACCAACCACCATGGGCTTGTCCAGCATGTAGTAGCTGTATGGGTTGTGGAAGGGGCTTGCGCTGTTGGGATTCCATTCGGGATAGTAATGGACCTGGTAGAAGTCCAGGGTTCCCTTGGGGTACTTGTTTTCGCCGGCGGCCAGGAGCATGGCGTCTGCATAGTAGTTCTTGCCGCACTTGTCGCTGGTCATGGTAAAGCGGGCGCTGCCATTGGAAACTAGGTTGTCGGGTGCTTCCTTGTGGATGGCGTCTGCAGTCATGTTGATGACGCGCTGGATGTACTTGATGTCCACCAGTTCGGTGCCCCAGCCGTTACCGAAGTTTTCGGTACTAGTCATACCTTCCGGTTCGTTAAACACTTCCCAGGCAAGGAGTGCCGGGTGATTCTTGTAAGCCTTTACCAGCGGGAGAACTGCCTTGTCGATAAATGCCTGTGTGGCGGCTTCTTCCTTAAGAATCAATTCGTTGGCGGTAAAGTCAAAACGACCGCCCCATTCCTTGGTGCTTTCATAATCCTTCTTCATCATGTCGAAGGAAAGAAGGCAGAGGTCTACCACGATGCCGTATTCTTCGGCGATATCCAGAACCATACCGACGTTCTTGATGGTCTGTTCTTCGATGCCTGTGGCGTAATGGGTGGTGGGATCAAAGCTTGGGTCCATGGTGTTGTTGGTGAAAAGCCACCAACGAATGGAGTTACCGCCTGCAGCGCGAAGATCCTTCAAATCCTTACGGACTGCATTTTCGTCGATGGTCATCAGCTTGCCGTTGGCGTCCTTACCAACGTCCTGGCTGAAATTCCACCAGGCGATATTCATACCGTTGAGAAATACTTCATTGCCGTTGTAGCAGAGCTTGCTCTTGTCGTTTGCGCAAATGCTCATTTTATAACCATCGCCGTTTGCGGCCATGGCTGAAGTTGCGAAAAAGGCGCCGCCCACCAGGGAAAGCGCTAAAGCTTTTTTTAAAATTTTGTTCATAAGTATACTCCAAACAAGCGTCTTCAGAGACGCAAAAATACCAAACAACAGAGTTAATATAATTTATTTTGGTAGTTTAAATCAAAGTGTTCTTTTTTTTTTTTTATCAAAAAAAAAAATGCTTCGGAATTTTATCCCGAAGCATAAACTTTTACCTTTGTAGAAAAAGGGATTACTGTGCGCCACCGATAATGGTTGCGTCCATGAACTGTCCTTCCTGGACTTCAACTGTGGCGGGTTTGTTGAAATCGCTCAAAGCTGTTCCGTCGTCTGCGACAACATCGTCGTAGAAAATCGTTCCGTTTACACCCGGGGTGGAAATTTCCAGGAGGATTGTGGAAACGTCTGCGAGATAGGCTGTCAGTTCTTCACCTTCAAGAACGGTCTGGTTTGCGGCTGTTGTTGCAAGATCAATTTCACAGGCTTCCTTGGCGCCGCCGTTAATCCAGCAGCCGTCGGGCTGAGCCCATTTCCACTTGGAGTCCATGAAGGCGATGGTGAACCACAGACCGTCTCCGTTATTGGAATTGTCAACATTGAATGTGAGCTTGGTTGCCTTGGACAGGTCGACGACGGAACCTCCGTGGAGGACTACGTTGCCGCGAACGGTGTCTTCTGGAGAACTTGCTGTCATGACAACCTGCAAGTATCCATTGGTGGCGATGTCTTCAGGAAGCACGAGGGGTGCCTTTTCAACGGCGGTATCCAGGTCTGCAAGGGCGTATCCGACGACGCATGCTGCTGCAGGAGCGTTGCTGATGACGTAGTTGTCCCAACCGGGCATGTCTTCGAGGGCGAATACGCAGGGGTCTGCCAAATTAGCTGCCCAGACGGTGTTCTTGGTCTTGCTGACGTACTTGCCGTCCCAGCTTTCATACCAAGGCATGTTCCAGCTCCAGACGGCGTTGTCGGCGTGCATCAGGGAGGCGTCAGGAATGGGACCGTTTTCGGAAAGGGCCAAGACCTTGTCGCCATGAATAGTCTTCATGTTGTTGAATACAGCTGCGTTGCTCTGATAGTCATAGGACTTGTTGTAGATGTCTACGGAGAACACGTCGTAATAGGCACTACCCGGATCCCACGTTGCATCGCTGAAGATTGTCTTTTCGGCATTCCACACCCATACCAGGTTCTTTACACCGTTGACCTTGACCATGCGGTCATATACAAGGCGGTAAAGGGCTGCGTATTCTGCGCCCTGGTGCATCTTGTCGGTGGCGCTCCACCAGAACCAGGCTCCACCGGATTCATGAAGGGGACGGAAGATTGCAGCTACACCCTGTTCCTGAAGCTGGAGGAAGTATTCAGAAATTTCATCAATGTCGGCGACAATCTGCTGGTAGGCTTCGGATGTTTCATCCCATTCGGTGGTTCCTGCCTTAAAACCTGCAGCGTAGTCAAAAGTGGTAAATTCGCTGGCGTTACCCTTCTTGGTGTAGAAGGCGTCGATAGCGTGGCTGGGGTCCTTCCAGTGCCAGGAGAAGGCCGGAATACCGCCCTGCTTCCAAAGGTCCGCTGCTGCTTCCACAGCCATCTTTGTATAACTCTTGTACCATGCATCTCCGGCATTGACACCGTTTGCGAACAGGAAGTCAAAACCCACCAGCGCGGGATATTTGCCTGCGGCTTCGTATACGGCCTTGACGTCGATCATTTCCTTGACGGTGGCTGTGTTGACGTCACCGGTCTGAACACCGGAAACTGTACGAGAACCGAAGTTGGTGGCGAGGAAGTTGTAAAGCTTCTGGGCGCTAGCAGTAGCTCCTTCTGTAACCGGAGCGTAGCTGAAGGTTCCGGGCACGTTGGTAATCGGAGTGTTGTTTCCTTCGTTTCCGTTGTCAGATACTGCAGTGGTATCGATGGTCGTGTTAGATGTGTCGGTAGGAGTGCCAGAAGGTGTGCCGGTGCTGTCGCTAGGTGTGGCGGCGGGATCATCTCCCACAACGGTAGTCTGTTCTTCAGGACCGCTGCTAGAATCGTCTGAGCATGCTGTTGTCAGAATAGCTGCAGTTGCAGCCAAGCCAAATGCCAAGAGGGATTTCTTGATATTCATAAACACTCCATACAAAAAGATTTACTTGACTAAAATTATATTCCTGAGAGGAGAGAATTCTTTTTTTGATGTTCTATGTTGTAATAACGTTGAATGGAACACAACAAACTTTTTAATGAAAAAAATGGCGTTTTCTTTCGAAAAAAGCCATTTTCTTTAAGTGTGTTGCGAAATAGAAAAGCTATTTCTCAATAAAGTTGAAGCCGAACTCAAAAGTGCGGGATTCGCCCGGAGGAATCACGATGAGACCGCGGTGATGGTTCAGGGCATCCGGTTCCGTGGTCATGGGCTCGATGGCGATGCTCATGCGGTCGGGGGGAGTGTACATCTGGATGGCGTTATACTGTTCGATACCGGCGCGCTGCCAGATGTCCAGCAGGTACTTCTCGCTTTCCAGCAAAACGTGTGCGTTGTTGATGAAATCTGCATCGGCGGGAGTCTGGGCGAATTCCTTGCCCAGGCAGAAACAGTCATTGATGAATTCATCGGAAATCTTGCGAGACGGGACGAAACGGGTGTCTTCCTTGAAGTTGCCGGTGGGGAGGTCTGCGGAATCCAGCACGGCAAGATTTGTCACAGGCATGGAGAGGGTTAGTTCGTCAATCTTTTCGCCCAGGCTGAAGTAGGGGTGCCAACCTTCGGAATAGGGCATGTCCTTCTGGCCCAGGTTTTCGACCTTGGAGTAGATGGTCACCTTTTCACCTGTGTAGATGATGGTGTTGGTGGCGCGGAAGGGGAAGGGGAAGCCGGCGTAGGCGCCAGACCAGTCGCAAGTGAATACTGCTGTGCAGCAGTCGTTATCGCTTTCAAAACTCTGGAAAGTCCATTCCCTGTTCTGCAAGAAACCATGAAGGGCGTGGGGAGCCCAGCTGACGTTGTTTTCCAGCTGGTATTCGTTGCCGTTCCAGTTGAATTTGGCAAAACCGGTTCTTCCCGGGAAGGGGGTCAGTCGGCAGCCGGCGTTGGTATCAGGGCCCACCTGGTGGATGGTGGAACCGTCGCGGTAACCGAACAATAGATCAAGCAGTTCGCCGTGTTTTTCGTTTACGGGTACGCGCCAGGCGTTAAGGCCTCCACCGTAGCCGCTAAGGATTTCGAATTCTGCACCGTCATCGCGCTGCAATACATAACACTGGACAGTACCCAGGGGGCGAGAAATAATCTTGAACTGACTCATATGTAGGGAATCTAGATAATAAAATCAGCATTCCAATAGTGAATATAGCCGAGTAATAAAAATGTATTAGTCTTGCCAATTTGTGGAAGTTTTTTGTAAGCATGATTTGCCGTAAATCACAGTTAACACAATTCCGTCAATGGTCCATTTTGTTGTATTGGACAGAGAAAAATGAATTTCTATTTTTCACGCCATGGAAAAACAGACTATTGTAGCCCCGATGACCCCCAACGGCGTAAGTGCCGTGGCTGCCATTCGTGTCAGCGGCCCCCAGGTGAAATCCGTGGTGAAGACCCTCTTTGGTGAAAAGGCCGTGGCTGGGCTTAAATCCCACATGGCAAAACTGGGTACAGCCAAGTGGCCAGCTTCTGTTGAAGGTGGATGCCGTGCCGGGGCTGTGATTGATAGTCTGCTGTACTTGTATTTTGAAGGTCCCAATTCTTATACTGGCGAAGATGTCCTGGAACTTTACCCCCATGGCAATCCCCTAATTGTCCGTGACCTGCTTCAGGCTTGCCGAATGGTAGAGGGGGTGCGCCTGGCTGAACCGGGTGAATATACCCGTCGAGCTTTTTTGAACGGGAAGATGGACTTGACCCAGGCGGAGTCTGTGGCAGACGTGATTCACAGCGCAAACCGTTCCGAATTGGAAAACGCCCACCGTTTGCTGGGAGGCGCCCTTTCTAAAAAGGTTTCTGCTCTCACCGAGCAGGTGAAGGATATTTCTGCCCGCATGGAACTGGATGTGGATTTCGCCGAAGAAGAGGCGGATCCGGATTACGCTGGCTGGGAAACCCGCTTTGTGGCCATTCGCCAGTCGGTTCAGGGAATTCTGGATAGTTTCCGCGGCAAGGCTGAAGTGGGCCGCTTGCCTCTGGTGGTCTTGTATGGAGCCCCTAATGCAGGTAAGTCCAGCTTGGTAAATGCATTGCTAGGTGAAGACCGTATTCTTGTCAGTGACATTGCGGGAACCACCCGCGACTTCGTGGAAGTCCGTCTGTTCCTGGATGGTGGCGAAATCCGTCTGGTGGATACCGCTGGCCTTGCCGAAAAGGCTGCCGACGCTCTGGATGCCTTAAGCATGGAAAAGAGCCGTCAGATTCTCGCTGAAGCCGACATGAAAATTCTGCTGGTGGATTCTTCTGTAGATGGTGTTGTAGGTTCCTCCTCCGATGTCATTCTGAGCGAAGCGAAGAATCTAGACTTGCAGTCTAACCCAGATCTTGTGCTTCGCACAAAACAGGATTTGAATCAGGTTCCGGTCAAGGACGGCGAACTGGCCATATCTTCAAAAACAGGCGCAGGTCTCGCTGAACTTAAATCCGCTCTCAACGCCCGCCTTTTCAAGAATCGCGAAAATTCCGAAGACCTCTGGATTACAAGCGAACGCGAAAAGGCCTGCCTCGAAGAAGCTCTTGCCGGCATCGATCGCGTGCTTCTACAGTTGCGTTCCAATCCCGCAGTAGAACTGCTGGCCTTTGAAATGCAAATCGTTCGCCGCGCCCTCCAGAGCATTACCGGCGAAATCTCATCTGAAGACGTTTTACAATCCATCTTTGCGGGGTTCTGCATTGGGAAATAGCTATATCGGCGCCTTGCTCGCCATCGTCATTTTCGGCTCCTACATGGTGCCCCTGAAAAAATGGTCCTCCTACTCTTCCTGGTCATTTCTTTCCATGATGACCACAGGCGCTCTTATCTGCTCCTTGGTAATCGCCTTTGTGACGGGGACTTTTAACTTGAATCCCATCGGCTTGCTTTGCGGAGTCCTGTGGGTGGCCGGCGGCGCCTTCAGTTTCTGGGCGGTGCAGGCTGAGGCAGACCTTGCGGGCGCCGGCGTTCGCGCCATGGGCGTGAGCATTCTGTCGTCCTTCTTGACGGGGGTCCTGCTCTTTGGAGAAGCTTCCGACTTTAAGTTTTCCATTCCGGCGATCGTCTGCTTCCTGGTGGGCTTGTCCCGTTTGACACCGTCTACTGGTGGTTCCGTATTCAAGAACTGGCGTTCCTTCCTGGGCGGTTTCGTTTTCGGTACTTACCTCATTCCCTTTAAGATTGCCACAGCCAATGGCCTTCAACTTACGGACTTGGAATTCATGTGTCCTGCATCCATCGGTATCTTCGCGGGTAGCCAGGTTCTTGTTGGAATCCTTACGCTGAAGCGCAAGAAGTCCTTCGGTTTTCCGATGGTGCCTAGCCTTGTTTGCGTCGGTACAGGCGCCCTCTGGGTCTTTGGCATGCACGGCTGCTTCTGGGCAATTGCTCCCATTGCCGCAGGCGGCGCCTTGGGTTACGCTGTTGGCTACCCCCTTACCCAGTTGAACCTGCTGGTGAACCTTTGCTGGGGCGTGATTGTCTTTGGCGAATACAAGACTGCCAAGGAACGCATCAAACTTCTGCTGGCGACATTTGTAATTCTCGCCGGCGCAGTGCTCTTGACCCTTTCCAAGGGGTAATTGAATCTTGGATGTACGCGAAAAAGGCGGTGGAAAACCATTGTTTGAAGCTCTTTCCACTGCCTTTTCTTTATTTTGTGTGTAAAAATCCTACGCGAATTTGGACCGTAGCGGTGAAAATTGCTCCTTTGGGAGCTTTTTTTGTATGTGTTTCACCTTATTTTGTGGATAACATAATAAAAAGGCGGTGGATTTCTCCTGTCTAGGACTCTTTCCACTGCCTTTTTGAGTGAGTACTCTTGAGCGACCTTACTTGACGGCAATCTTCTTTACGGTATTACCTACCTTCACCATATAAACGCCGCTCTTCAGAGTCTGCAGGTTCAGAGTGGCATGGCCTGCAACTGCCGGCTGGCTCATGACTTTGCGGCCCTTCAAGTCTGTCAACTGGATACTAGAAGACTTTGCATTCTGCAGGTTTACAATCAGGGTTCGGCCATTCAGGCTCATGTTGAAGCCTGTTGCGATTTGAGTAACGATTCCGTCCTTTGCGCCTGTTGCTTCTCGAGTCACTTCGTCATAGCGGGTGGCTAGTGCCATCAGGTACCAAGTGCTGTGGGGGAGCCACTGTTCAATCCAACGCCAGTTGTCCCAAGATTTTCCGTTAATGGCGTTGACGTCGTCCCACACGATTCCGCTACCGTCAGTGTTCAATCCGGAAATGCCGTTGGCGATACCGCCTTCGAGGGTGGCGTCGTAATTGGAAGATCCATCATAGATGGCGGGATTCTTCTTTCCCTTCTTGTACATCATGCACACGCCGTAAGGGTTCTTTCCCAAAATCCAGTCCAGCTGATCGGTAGCGTACTTGTTGATTTCTTTTTTGTTCGGGGTGTCTCCTAGAACTTTTGCTGCGTATACGGCTGCGGCAGAAAGGCTGGCCAATCGAGCGTCTTCGCCTTGCCACCAGTAATTACTTTCGTTATCGTGGGGGATAAAGAAGGTGTTCTTGATGGTGTTTTGTGTCTTGGCGGTTTGACGTGCGTAACCGAAGGGATTGCCCACTTCGTTTGTAACGGAGATAAGCCAGTTTAGATGCTTGCTGATAGCGTCTTTAACCACGGGAAGTTCGCGGGAGGCGCAACCGCCACCGGGGCACAAGTCCATTTCGTGTGCTAACTCTGCAAAACGGCATAGCGCGACTAGAGGAAGCCCTGCGTCGCTGGCGTGCCAGAAGGGACGAGTCTTAGCGTCATCGCTCCAGAAGAATCCTTCATCACTGAGTCGGTCAATCAGGTGTTCTGCGCGTTTGAGGGCTTCGTTGTAGTAGTCATGTTTTTCCGATGAAGCACCTGCGCTATATAGTTCCATTGCTGCCAACAGCGCGGTGTAATCGTCGATGATGTTTTCCTTGCCGTCGTCGCAATAGGCGCAGCTTCCACCAATAGACTGCTTGGACTGCAAATGTTCAAAGCCCTTCTTTGCTGCGGCCAGGTATTGTTCGCTGGTGTAGTCGCCGTTCTTCTTCAGCATAGAGGCTCGGGCAAGGCCTGCAATCGCCATGCCGCCACCTTCGCGGAATGCGGTCTGGTACTTGGAACTTCTTGTGCCTTCGCTTCCGCTAAAGGCGCAGACGCTACGGTCGGCTTGTCCCCAGCTATCGAATACGGTCATGTAGAAGTAGCCTTCTTCGCTCAGCATGCGGACTAGGAAGTCTGCGCCGTAGATGGCTTCATCCACTGCGGTAACGGTAGACGGATTGGCGCTCAATGCGGCGGGCATTTTTTCTGCGGCGAATGCCAAGGCCCACACCGTTAGCGGAATTTGCTGCGGGTTCAAATAGTTTGCATAAGACAGGTGGCTAAGGTACTTACTCACGTCGCCGCTGGCGTCATACCAACCGCCGTGAACGTCCACCTTGGTGCCGCTCCCTTCCAGAGGAACGCTCTTGTCCCAGCCCACGATAGGATCCTTGTCGGCGCGATCCTTGTAGAAGTAATCCATCACGGACTTCAAGGTGTTGGCGGCCAGGGCGTTTTCTGCAACCACGAAATAATCTGATGTAGAAGGGGAGCCCTCGTTGACGCTGACGTAGTATGTGCCTGCTTTAAGGGAATCGCCCAGGTCGATGACATAGTATTTGCCGTTCTTGCTCCAGTTATCCGGATTGACGCCTGCGCCAAAAGTTCCGCCCTTGATGCTGCCGCCCAGCGTTCCATCGGAACCGCCACCGAACAAAGTCCAGTTGACCCCTTCCAGGTTCTTGTCGCTTTCCACGATAACGGAAACGGGCTGACCTACGTCATAACCCACCTGGTTGTAGTAAAAGGCGTTGTCTGCGTTGGCGATGGAGGCCAGCGCTGCTAAAGTCGATACGGTAAAAATCTTTGTTCTCATGAGATAAAATTTAATTCCGTAGTTCAAGAAGATTATAAGAGGATGGATGGACATCGGGAGAACAAAGCTAACCTTTTAGATTAATAATTACGCAAAAGTTGCGTTAAAATAAAGATGGGTTGGCCCGTCATAGGCTTGTCGACCTTGATGGATTCTATGGATTGTGTTGAAAATGAGGTGATTTTATGCTTTTGTAATGTCCTGAATACCATCAAAAATAGGGTGTTAGGGTGTTATTAACGCAAAAAATGCGTTTAAAATGCATAAAGTTCTTCTCTAGGTTAGCTGTCCCCTTGTGCGAACCCACCTATTAATCTACCTTTACCCTCATAAGAAATCGGGCCGCAGGCCCTTTAACTTTTACACTTTAACCTTTAACTTATAAGCTACTATGTACTACGAAAGCATTAAGGTTCTCGACTGCACCATCCGCGACGGTGGTCTCGTCAACAAGCACGACTTCTCCCTGGAATTCGTCCGTCGTCTTTACACCCTCCTGTCCGCCGCTGGCGTCGACTACATGGAAATGGGTTACAAGAACTCTCCGGAACTGTTCGACCCCAAGGAATACGGTCCGTGGAAGTTCTGCGAAGACGATCTGCTGTGGAAGGTGAAGGACGGCATCGATTCCAAGATGAAGATGGCCGTGATGGCTGACGTGGGCCGCGTGAACATGGACGCTGTGAAGCCCGCTGACCAAAGCCCCTACCAGATGTTCCGCGTTGCTTCTTACGTAAAGAACATCGACAAGGGTATCGAAATGGTGAACGCCTTCCATGACATGGGCTACGAAACCACTTTGAACATCATGGCTGTGAGCCGTGACCGCGGTCCGGAACTGGATGAAGCTCTGCACCAGGTGAACGAAGAATGTAAGGCTGACGTTCTGTACCTCGTAGACAGCTTCGGCGCCTTCTACCAGGAAGACATCGATAAGGAAATGGCTCGCTACCGTGGCATCGTGAAGAACAAGCAGTTCGGCTTCCATGGTCATAACAACCAGCAGCTGGCTTTCTCTAACACCATTCAGGCTATCATCAACCACGTTGACTTCCTGGACGGTTCCGTTTCCGGTATGGGCCGTGGCGCTGGCAACTGCACCACCGAACTTCTCCTTGGCTTCCTGAAGAACCCCAAGTACGATCTCCGTCCGGTTCTCGATGCTTACCAGGAACTGTTCCTCCCGCTCCAGGCCAAGTACGAATGGGGCTACATCATTCCGCAGATGATCACTGGTATGCTGAACCGTCACCCGCAGGATGCAATCGCCGTCCGCAAGACCGAAGACAAGGACAACTACTCCAAGTTCTACAACCATATGATGAACGACTAAAGAGGTTTTGGTGCGCAGGCAAGTAAACTTGCCTGGATAACAAAACCTTTGGCCGTAGACTCGCAGCCCGCGGGGCAAGAGTCCCACGATTAAGAGCCGAGAGTCGCTTCATAAAAAATCCCGAGTTCCGTTTTTGAACGGACTCGGGATTTTTTGTTAGAAGGAGTAGATGAATTCTTGATTACTGCAGCTGCCACTGCTTCAGGAATGCCCAGGCAGATTTGCCGTCAGCATAGGAGTGGCCTGCGTTAGGATCGTTGCGGAATACAACCTTCACGCCGTCCATGCAGTTGGAGTATTCCTTCACGGTGACGTTGCCGTCTCGGGTTTCTGTGGGGTTGCCGGTACAGCCATTCTTCTGGCCCCAGAAGGTGAAGTTCTTTTCGGCGCCGAGGAAGTTCAGGCCGTCGCCGCGACCGCTGTCGCCACCCTGATAGACGCAGACGCCATCGCTAGTGCTGCGGTACATGATAATGGGAATGGGGCGAGCCGGGTTGCAGGATGCGCTGTTGACTGTATTCAGGTCCATTGCGGAAGGTGCCACGGCGGCCAGTTCATCGGCCAAGTTGCAAGCCAGATGATTGGTCATGCCACCGCCCATAGAGAAGCCGCTGGCGTACACGCGCTTCTTGTCGATGCAGGCGGATTCGCTGGCCGCCTTGATCATTTCGCGGGTGAACTTTACGTCGTCTGCGGTAGAGCAGCAGGGGCCTACGTTCCAGGCTGCGCTTGCTCCGTCGGGGTACAGGGAGATGACGCCTTCAGGATCAGTCCGAGCCCTCAATTGGGTTCCGCCCATCTGTCCCTGACCATTACCGCCGATACCGTGGAAGTCAATGACCAGAGGGACTGCCTTGTCGCCCTTGTAGGCGCTGGGAACGTGCATGATGAAGGTTCGGGTCTGTCCATCTACGTTTACGCTCATGGTCTGATCGCCGGCCTTTGCAGTCTTGCTGGCGCAATTTACAATCAGTTCGACGCTGGAGCTGGATCTTGCTGTGGAGGCGGAACTTTGGGATGCGGAACTTGCCGGTCCCCAAGTCATAGAAGAAGAGCTAGGCTGCTCCCAAGTCATAGAAGAACTGGATGCTGTCAAGTCCTGCTTTTCCAAGGTAAAGACTTTTCCAGTTTCCTCCTCTTCGGCCATGGTATAGCTGAAAATCTTGTATCCGGTAAGAGAGAATGCCAAGTAGGGCAGAGGGTCGCCAGCCTTCATCAAGGCACCGCGACTTACGATGTAGTTGTCGTTTACGCTATTGCTGGACACCTTCAGAATCATGAATTTCTGACCAGCGAATTTCTGAATGTCGATGGAGGTGTTCTGTGAATTGAACTCCTGCTGCATCATCATCTTGCCAAGAGCGTCCATCATAGAAACCTTGAAGGAATTACCGCTGGGGTTGGCAATGCTCAAGACGTTTCCATTTTTGGCTACGGCAATTTTGTTTTGAATAGAGGCGTCTGCAATTGCAGTCGTTATTTCATCGCCGATGGAAAATCTTCCTTGGGCGTCGCTTGTTGCGGTGTAGCCACCATAGTTGTAGCAGGTGATGTTAACGCCTTCCAGAGGCTCGTTGTCTGTGTTGACCACGGTACCGTCAAGGTTCCACGCGGAAGCTGCAATTGCGGTGACAAGAACGCCACCCAGGGCATGCTTCAAAAACATAAAATCTCCTTTAGAGTTTTATCCCGAACACACCTTGATTTACAAAACCAAACTCAAGTTAGAATAATTACGCAGAGAATCCCCTGGAAAAAGATGATAAATAAAACTGACATTAAGAAAAAACGGGGTGATTGTTCTCGTTTGCGTTTCCTTCGGGAATAATGTTCCCGAATAATAAAAAAGTCTCCGCCGTAGCGAAGACTTTCTCTCTCTCTTGCCGCGCAGATCCTGGTCTGCGTGGGATTATTTCTTCTTGCGTTTTCCCGGAGGGCCAGGCATAAAGGGGCTGCTTGCCTTTTCCTTTTCGGCCTTGACTTCGGTCTCGATTTCCTGGCCGGTAATCACGACGTCACCAACGCTTAGACCCTTCAGGATTTCCACGTTCACGCCGTCGCTAATGCCAATCTTGATGGGGCGGGGGGCAGCCTTCCCGTTGACGCTGACCCAGACCATGTTTCTGCCTTTCTGCTTGCCGGGCTTACGCTTTCCGCCAAAGCCACCCTTGCCGAATCCGCCAGGACCGCCGGGACCCATTCCCGGGGGAGGGCCGCCAGCACCAGGACCGCCAGGAGGAGGACCATCCATTCCCGGGGGCGGCGGGGGCATTTCGCCTTCCTTGAATCCTGGCGGCGGGCCGAAACCTTCGGGAGGCATAGGCGGGCGTGGCATATCCTTGAAGTCCGCCATGGGAGTGCTTTCGTTGGGTGTAAACTTCAATGCCTTTGCCGGAATGGAAATGGCGTCCTGAACTTCCTTCGTTACGATGGTACAGGTGGCGGTCATGCCCGGCAGCAATTTCTGATCCGGATTGTCGGCGGTAATGACCACGGTGTAAGTCACCACGTTGCTTGTGGTGGTGGGGTTCAGGCGTACTTCCTGAACCTTGCCGCTGAACTTGTCGTCCTGGAATGCGTCCACTGTAAATTCAACACGCTGGCCGGCTTTTACCTGTCCGATATCCGCTTCGTCTACGTCGGCCATAACCTTCATTTGGCTCAAGTCCTTTGCGATAATGAACAGGGTGGGGGTGCTCATGGAGGCGGCCACGGTCTGGCCCACGTCTACGGCGCGCTTCAAAACTACGCCGCTAATGGGGCTCTTGATGGTGGCGTAACTGAGATTCAGGCGGGCCTGGGCCACTTCGTTCTTGCGCTGTTCCATGGTGAACTTGGCGGCATTTACGCTGTACTCGGCAGATTCCAGTTCCACGGCGCTGGCGCTGTTGCTTTCGGCCAACTTCTTGGTACGTTCAAAAGTTTTTGTCTTGTAGTTAAAATCGTTTTCGGCTGACTTGTAGGCGATTTCGGCCTGGTTCAAGGTGGCCTGTAACTTGGACTTGTCCAGCTCCGCAATGACCTGTCCCTTTTTGACCTTGGAATTGAAATCCACGAAAAGCTTGCTGATATCGCCAGAAACCTGGGTGCCCACTTCCACCTGGTCTACGGGTTCCAGGGAACCTGTTGCAGAAATAGTGGTAGAAATGGTGGCCAGGGTAACTTCCGAAGTGACCAAGGTGGCAATCTTCGCTTCGGCCCCCTTGTCAAACACAAACGTCTTGACTCCATAGCCAACGCCCGCCAAAATGGCGATTACAATTAAGAATTTCAATAGCTTCATCATACTTTACGGAGAAAATTTAGAAAGTATTAGACTTTTTACAGCTATTTAGATGCGCTAGCAAGGGGATTCGTTGCAAAGAAAGACGCTGGGGGGAGACGCTTAATTGTCCCCTGAGGAACTAATTTGAAACATGCCCGGTGTTTCCTCCTTTTGATGCGCAATTGCACAGAGGCAAACCCGTGTAAAAGTTCTGCAAATTCACTATTGCACTTATGCATTGCCATGTATTCATGGGTTGAACCCACTATTGCGTACACGTATACCCTGGTATTTATGGCTAGAAAGCAGATACGAGATACAAGATATGAGATATGAAGTGTCATCCAGAGCGAAGCGAAGGATCTAGATATCGGATATGAGTTATTAAAATCGTGCCGGAGACGCCCTTACCAACGGAGAGTTTTCAGTTGTGAGCTATGAGTTTTTATAGTCGCGCCAAAGGCGCCTTACTTTTAGCTCACTACTCACTACTCACTACTCACTACTCACTACTCACAACTCATAACTAAACTGCTCAAGGTCTCGTGCGTTTATGAGATTCTGAAACAAGTTCAGAATGACAGTTTGCGAATGTTCAGGACGACACCCCACTATCCACTATCCACTGTTCACTCATATCTACCCCGCAGTTTATGTCCTTCCTTTCCCCTTAGTCCTAGTCTTTTTTTGAACAGGTTGCTAAATTAGGGGTATGACTCGCATCGTTAAGCAAGATGACAGCGCCGAAGTGCGCCATGTGACCTGGGTTGGCCTGGGTTGGAACGTGGCTCTGTCTGTGGGCAAGTTCTTCGCCGGTTTTATCGGTGGTTCTCAGGCCTTGATTGCCGATGCTATTCATAGTGCGTCTGACTTTTTGACGGATATTGCCGTTATTGCGGGTTCCAAGTTGTGGAACTGTCCGCCGGATGCTAACCACCCTTATGGCCACCGCCGTTTCGAGACCCTGATTTCTGTGGGGATCGGTGTGGCGGTTTGCGCTGTTGGCTTGGGGCTTGGGTACGATGCCATTCAGACCCTGCGATTGGGAGAAGAGGGCGCGTCTCATCCGGAATGGATTGCTGCTGTTATGGCGGCACTTTCCATTGCCATTAAAGAGGGCTTGTTCCGTTATACGCGCAAGGCGGGCAAGAACATCCGCAGTCAGGCTCTCGAAGCCAACGCCTGGCACCATCGCAGCGATGCCTACAGTTCTATTCCCGTGTTGATTGCGGTGGGGATCGGCATCCTGTTCCCGGAACTTTGGTTTGCGGATTCCGTGGGCGCTCTGATTGTGGCTTGCTTTATTCTGCATTCGGGCTACGAAATTGCCTGGCCTGGAATTCACCAGGTGGCAGATATTGGTGCCCCTGAGGAAACGGCGACGAAATTAAAAACGTTAGCCCTTGAAACTCCCGGCGTCATTAGTATCCATGGTTTCAGGACCCGCTTTGTGGGTAGTGACCTTCATGTGGACCTGCATATTGTGGTTCCTGCCGATATGACCCTCCTGGCTGCCCATGATCTTTCCGAAGAAGTGGAGCGCCGAATCCTGGACGCGGGCGAAAATGTGGTGGATGCCATGGTCCACGTAGACCCCTTCGACCCCAAGAAGGCCTTCAAGTAAAAAATTTTCTGTGCAAATTGCATATTGCCCCGAAATGGTATAGATTTCTCTAGAAAACTTGCCTTCAAAGGAGTCGTGCATGGTTTTAGATGAAGTTTTCAAACTGAGCAATGGTGTCCGTATTCCGAAAGTTGCCCTTGGCACTTGGCAAACCCCGAACGATGTTGCAGCCGACGCTGTTGTGGCCGCCATCGATGCAGGTTATAAGCATATCGATACCGCCGTTGTTTATGGTAACGAGGCTGGGGTTGGCGCCGGATTGAAGGCTGCCCTCGAAAAGACGGGAATCCACCGCGAAAGTATTTTCTTGACCACAAAGGTGCCCGCCGAAGTCAAGAGCTACAAGGGGGCGGAACAGTCTATTCAAGAAAGCTATGAACGTTTGGCTACGCCCCATATCGACATGATGCTGATCCATTGGCCCAAACCCTGGATCGAAATGAAGGACCCGAATGCGCCTTCTTACAATGCCGAGAATCTGGAAGTGTGGCGCGCCATGGAAGCCGCCTACGACGTGGGCAAAATCCGCTGCCTCGGTGTTTCTAACTTCAGCATTGACGATATCAAGAACATCCAGGATAACTGCAAGGTCCAGCCGGTGGTGAACCAGATTCGCGTTCACATTGGCCATGTGCCTCTGGAACTGATCGAGTATTGCCGCTACAACGGAATCCGCGTGGAGGCTTATTCGCCCAATGCGACGGGCCGCCTGATGAACGTTCCTGCGGTGTGCGAGATGGCCAAGAAGTATGGCGTGTCTGTGCCCCAGCTGGCAAACCGTTTCTGCCTGCAGTTGAACCTGGTGACGCTTCCCAAGTCTACCCACGCCGAACGCATCCGCGAAAACGGCGCCCTGGACTTTGAAATCAGTGCCGCCGATATGGAACAGCTGCTGGAAATGCCTGAAATTTAAAGAAACATCTTAACTTTTTCGGGATTTCAGTAAGTCGATATAATCCTCGGAATTGATTTTTGCTTCAAAGAATGACATGATAAGTATGCTATCATGGTCAAGGATTCTCAAGGGAATAAGCTTGGTTATGTTCCCCGGAAAAATAATGTTGTGGTGGCCAATTTGATGGATGCGGGAAAGATGGTTTATGCGTCTGTTCATGAAAATCGTTGGTACGCCATGACTCCGGATGTAACTATTGATTTGTATATGGAAGATTAGGGGGTATCTCTTTGGCGTATTCAATCAAAAATGCTATCTTCGGGGTATGAAGTTTTCGTTCAAGAATTTTGCCGTGTGCGCAGCCTTGGCTTGCTGCGTGTCCAGTGCTTTTGCCGAAGTGAATCTTGCCGTGCATAAGGAAGTTTTGCCTAACGGTCTGACGGTTCTTTTGCACCCCAATAAGCAGGCTCCTACGGTGAGCTGCCGCCTGTTCTATGTGACGGGTTCTGTCCACGAGGTTCCGGGAAAGTCTGGCCTGGCTCACCTGCTGGAACATGAACTGTTCAAGGGAACCAAAAAGGTAGGCATTACGGATAGCATCGCCGATGTCCGCTTTATGGAACTGCAGGATAGTCTGCAGGCCTTGATTCGTCCGGCAAAGAATGCAGGTGATACGGCCACGGTCCGCAAGTTGACTGCGGAGCACGATTCCATTGTGAACGAACACCGCAAGATTTTTGTGAAGGATGAATTGTGGGGCGCTTACCAGGCCGCCGGCGGTACTGGGCTGAACGCCTTTACCACGGACTTGATGACGGCTTACATTGTGACCTTGCCCAAGAACAAGATCGAACTGTTCATGTGGCTGGAAGCCGACCGTATGCAGAATGCGGTGCTCCGTGAATTCTATTCCGAACGTGATGTGGTCCGCGAAGAACGCCGCATGCGTTACGACGACAAGCCCACGGGCCGCTACTACGAAAGTCTGAATTCCCTGATTTACGAGGCCTTCCCCTATCGCGTGCCTACCATTGGCTGGCCCAGTGATATTGCCAACCTGACCCGCGAAATGGCCGACGAACATTACCGCAAGTATTACAAGCCCCGCAATGCCATCTTGGTGTTGGCTGGCGACCTGGATACCACCTCTACCATGGAAATGGTGAAGAAGTATTTTGCTGATATTCCTGCCGGCGAAGCTTTTCCGCCTTTGACCATCCGCGATCCGGAACAGGCTGGCGAAAAGCGCCTGACGGTAAAGCGCCCCGATGCTCCCAACCTGTTTACTCTGGTGTTCAAGACTCCCGAAGTGGGCGACCCGATTCTTTACCCTCTGGATATTGCCGAGGGCGTGCTGAATGGTCGCAGTGGCAAACTTTACAAGCGTCTGGTGGAACAGGAAAAGCTGGCGGTGAATGCTGGCGCAAGCAACAGCCCCAACAAGTATGTGTCTGAATTCAGCGTCACCGTGAACATGCGCCCCGATGCCGACCCCGCCAAGGTGGAAGCTATCGTTTGGGAAGAACTGGAAAAACTGAAGACCGAAACGGTTAGCGAACGTGAATTCCAGAAGGTGAAGAACCGTGCCTACGCTGGCCTGGTCCGTAGCCTTACCGACATGGAAAACGTGGCAACCAATCTGGCCTGGTATGAAATGTTCGGCGACTATCGCATGTACCTCACCTGGGCCGACGAACTGAACAAGGTTAGCGCCGCCTCTGTGCAGGAAGCCGCCCAGAAGACCTTCGTCCGCGATCACAGCGTTGCAGGCCTGCTGCTGAAAGAAAAGCCTGTGGCTGCAAAGCCAGCAGAAACGGCTGTGAAAACTGCAGAACCCACTGCTGTAAAAACGGCGGAACCTGCAGCAAAGGCTGCAAAAAAATCTGACAAAAAATAAAATGGGTTAAGTCGGAAATTAAAACCGCAAACCTGAAATAAAAAAAGAGGAAGTTCCTTGGGAACTTCCTCTTTTTCGCATTAAAGACCGCGTTGAATTACTTCAGCTCTTCAAGAGCTTTCTGGTTCTTAGCGATGATATCTTGCTGGGTTGCGAGCTTCACGCGTTCGGCGTTGACCACGGCTTCCGGGGCACCAGAAACAAACTTCTCATTGGAAAGTTTGCGTTCGATAGATGCGGCAAAGCTCTTGGCCTTTTCGATTTCCTTTTCGAGGCGTGCGATTTCTGCAGCCGGGTCAAGGATGCCTTCCAGCGGGATGAAGAGTTCGCCACCGGGCACAACGGCGCTGGCGCTGAACTTGGGCTTTTCAGCCTTAACGCCAACGGTAATGCTTTCAATGCCGCCCAGTTCGGTAATGATGGCGAGGCATGCATTGACGGACTGTTCGGTTGCGGCGTCATCCACAGAGACAACAGCCTTCAGCTTGGTAGCCGGGGAAACGCTGTAACGGCCACGGACACCGCGAACGGCTTCCACCACGGCGAATGCCTGGTCGAATGCTGCTTCGATATCCTTGTTGATGAGAGATTCATCAGCGGTGGGCCAGGGGCGGCTGATCACCATTTCGGAACCCTGGAACAGGATGCTGTTCAGTTCTTCAGTAATGAAGGGCATTACCGGGTGGAGAAGGTCAAGAACATTCTTCAGCACGTAGCTGAGAATTGCCATGGCGTTCTTCTTGTTGGCATCCAGAGTTTCCTGGTTGATCACAGCCTTCTTGATTTCCAGGTACTGGCTGCAAACGTCATCCCACACGAAGCGGTAGAGGAAGCCGGCAAGTTCTGCGAAGTGGTATTCTTCCAGCATGCGGGTAGCATCCTTGATGGTGGTCTGCAGGCGAGAAAGGATCCACTTGTCTTCCAGTGCGAACAAATTCTTGTCCATGGGAAGTTCAGCGGCAAGGGCGCCAGCCTGTTCCAGCTGCGGGTAGAGGAAGCGGCAAGCGTTCCAAATCTTGTTAGAGAAGTTACGACCGATTTCGAACTTTTCGGAAGTGTTGATTTCGGTACCGTCTTCCTGCTTTTCCTTCTTCACCGGCAGACGAACGTCCTGGTTGTCGGTGCAGAGGCTGGCCATCACGAAGCGGAGAGCGTCGGTACCGTACTTCTTTTCGATGTCCATGGGGTCCACGCCGTTACCCTTGGACTTACTCATGGTCATGCCATTGCCGTCCAAAATCTTCGGGTGGATGTAAACAGTGTGGAACGGAATAGTACCCATGTTTTCCTGGGAGAACAGCACCATGCGAGCCACCCAGAGGGTGATGATGTCGCGGCTGGTCACCAGCACGGAAGTGGGGTAGTACTTCTTAAGAGTGTCGGTGTTTTCCGGCCAACCCATGGTAGAGTGGGGCCAGAGACCACTGGAGAACCAGGTGTCCAGAACGTCGTCTTCTTGCTTGAGGACGTGACCCGGAACTGCGTCTTCTGCAAGGTTTTCTTCCTGAGAGCAGACCAGGTAGCCGCCGTTTTCTGCCTTGTAGAAGAAGATGTCTTCACGGTTGCCAAATACGGCCTTCAGTTCTTCTTCGCTTGCGTCGGTGTGCCAGATAGGAATGCGGTGGCCCCACCAGAGCTGACGGCTAATGCACCAGTCGCGCTTTTCGCCAAGCCAATCCAGATACTTGTTGGCGTAGCGTTCCGGAATAATCTTGATTTCGCCGGACTTCACAGCGTTCATTGCGTTTTCGGCAAGAACGTCCATCTTCACGAACCACTGGTCGCTGAGGTACGGTTCAATAACAGTCTTGGAACGGTCAGAGTGGCCCACGTCCATTTCGTGGTCTTCCACCTTGATGAGGAGGCCAAGTTCTTCGAGGCCTGCCACGACGGCGTCGCGGGCAGCCTGGCCCTTAAGGCCCTGGAACTTGCCGGCGTTTTCATTCAGGGAACCGTCGTCGTTCATGATGTTGATCATGGGAAGCTTGTGACGGAGGCCGGTAGCATAGTCGTTGGGGTCATGAGCCGGGGTCACCTTCACGGAACCGGTACCGAAGTCCTTGTCCACGAGGATGGCGTCTGCAATCACGGGAATTTCGCGATCAACGAAGGGAACCTTCAGCATCTTGCCGATGAACTGTGCATAGCGTTCGTCGCTGGGGTGCACGGCAAGAGCGGTATCGCCCATGATGGTTTCCGGACGGGTGGTGGAAACGGGAATGAAACCCGAACCATCGGCCAGAGGATACTTGAAGGTCCAGAAGTGACCCTTCACATGTTCGTAATAGATTTCGTCGTCGGCAACGGCAGTCTGGAGCTTGGTGTCCCAGTTCACCAGACGCTTACCGCGGTAGATCAAACCCTTCTTGAACAGGTTGAAGAAGGCGTGGCGAACAGCCTTGGCGCAGATGGGGTCCAAGGTGAAGCGCTGACGGCTCCAGTCGCAGCTCACGCCAAGGCTCTTCAGCTGCTTGGTGATGCGAGCTTCATATTCTTCCTTCCACTTCCAGATGCGTTCCACCAAGGCGTCGCGGCCGATGTCGTGACGGGTCTTGTGTTCGTCCTGGAACAGGCGTTTTTCCACAACAGCCTGGGTTGCGATACCGGCGTGGTCCGTACCCGGAATCCACAGGGTGTCGCGACCGGTCTTACGGCGGTAGCGTACCAAAATATCCTGAAGGGTGTCGTTCAAGGCGTGGCCCAGGTGCAGGGCGCCGGTTACGTTAGGAGGCGGAATGACGACAGAGAACGGTTCGCCCTTACCGCTAGGTGCAAAGCTATTTTTTTCAGCCCAGGTCTCATGCCAGCGGGCTTCAACTTCTGAAGAATTATAACGTGTTTCCATGATTTATTACTTCCACAAATAATTTCTTAATGCGGGCAAATTTAGAAAAAAACAGTGAACTTCACGAACGAGATGTTTTTGAACAGGACGAACTCTTGTCTTTTTTTGCCTGATAAGTACTTTGGGCTTCGCAGGCGCAGAGGGCTTTTTGACTTGTTAGAATGGCCATGGCGTCTGTGGAATCCCGCAGGATGCGAAGCAGGTTGTCCATGGAGCGGCTCTGTGTTACGGTTCCTTTTTCATACTTGGCAAAGGCCTTCGGTCCGCCACCTACGATTTCTGCAAATTCTTCCTGGGAGTAACCGAACTTCTTGCGAATTTCTACGATTTCCTGGGGCTGCAATAAGCCCTCCGCTTCCCTGTAGAGAGCATCTAGCTTTTTGTTGATGGGACCGACGCGTTCCTCGTCAATGAATTCCTCTCCACATCCGGTACAATGGAAAATTGGAAGGTTGTTTACTGTGATGGATTTACCCTTGTAGGTGTAGGTTTCTTTTACTTTTTTTCGGTTCACTTTTGCGCTGCAAATGGGACATTCTTTGATAATCATTTATAGCTCCTTGAACGAAATGACAACTCCGTTTCCATTTTTTGTTATTTGAATTTTGATGTACAACTTTACGCAAGAACCATCTGCTTTTGTGTCGACTGAATGATATACATCTTGCCAAAGAGTTGTGTCAGCGTCGGTTGTCATAGTGTGCTTTGCCGAGGTGTTCCATTCAGAATGCCTCCTCAAAAGCAGAAGAATCTGTTACAATGAAAATATAGATATAAAAGTACCATAATGGTACTATCTGCGAGCGGTATTTTGGTCATTTAGCCTCCTGTCGCTACATGCTGAAAAGCGACGGTTTTGTGCTACGGTTTTATTTATCAAAAAATGGTTTAAGTTCGGCGAAACATTTGCCTAAGCTTTGTAAGCGGCTTTCTTTTCGGCCACGGCAAGTTTGCGGGTAACCTTTCTCTTTGTAGGAACTTTAGGAACCGCGATCATTTGAACATTTAGTGCGTTCAATACGCGTAAAATGGTGTCAAAACGGGGGTGAGCATCTTCATTCAGCGCCTTGTAAAGACTTTCTCTGCCGAGGCCTGTTGCTTTTGCAATTTGTGCGATGCCGCGAGCTTTGGCTACGTATCCAATGGTCCTCAACAAAACGGTGCTGTCGTTTGACTGCAATGCGTCGCTGATGACTCCCGCGATAACCTCCTCGTTATCCAAAAGCTCTGATAAATCCAGCTTACTTGTTTTCATTTTGAATCGTCCTCCACATTTCCTTTGCCTTTTCAATGTCTCGCCGTTGTGTTGATTTGTCTCCACCACATAGGAGAATGATTACAACCTGTCCCCGTATGGCGTAGTAGAGCCTATATCCAGGTCCAACATCGAATCGCATTTCGGATATCCCGTCGCCAATGTTTTTGACATCACCAAGATTTCCTAGTTCAACTCTCAATAATCGAGAGAATATTCTCTGCTTTGCCTGATTGTCCTTAAGGTTCGCGTACCATTTAGAGAAAGTTTCAGTTTTCTCTATTGAAAACATCTTACCCTCCCAAATGTATCTAATCGGATACAAAGTGTCAAGTGCATTACATGTGTACTCATCGTTCCTCCTGTCGCTACATGCTGAAAAGCGACGGCTTTGTGCATCAGTTTTGCTTATCTAAAAATCAGAAATCGGTTTGAAATCTGCGCGAATTTCGCCGCAATCAAATGTACACACAAATTCTTGTCACAAAGTGTCAAAATGAAGCGGAGAACCGCATTTCTCCGTGAAAGATTACCAAAATTTTCAAGTTTTTTGCCGTTTTTGGCAAAAATACTTGACATTGTTTTTTTTTGTTTACATTTAGGTGTAAGTAAATAAAAAGATGAGGTTTGTATGGCTTATCAAATTGAATGTGTTATTCAAGAAGTTGGTTTGGCTGTGAATGGTTGTGTATCGTCCCTTAAGGTAAAGGGAACGGAAGGCTATCTGTTAAAACAGGGTAGCGACGAGTATAATGTGTTTTGCCCTGAAAAAATGCTGGAAAAAAATGAATCTTGTGATGATGGAAAAATTGAGAGTGGCAAACAGACTGTTTTATTGAATGTGAAGAACGATTTGAATTTTAAGACGACCATTTGTTACGGAATTGCGCAATCGCTCATTCAAGCAAAAATATCAAACACAAAAGTACGCCTGAAATTTGAAGAACCTCCCTCAAAGTCTAAATCTACTGCAGGTACTTCTGGTTGTGAAAAAATAGAAGCCAAGATAATCTCCATCACCCTCATCTAGCCTTATGAGCCAGCCTTCTACATGGTCGGAGACCCTCGTTTTTATTGGTGCCGGAGCTTCGGCCTTGCTTGGCATGCCCCAAACCAGTGAACAAACAAAATTTTTTCGAGAATTATCAAAATTCGGTGGTCGTAAGAGCCTGGCGAATTTCACGAATGATTTTGCGCAAAACGACCTGAATCGCCTTGAAGATTTTCTTATTCTGCTTGGGGACGACAAAACAGACGAAGATTGCTGGCTAGAAATTACAAATGGTGAGCTAGCCGCAGCGCGCAGGGCCTATGGTTCCGCAGGTGTAACTCCACCAGACGAAATCCTGAAAAAAAGGATTCTGGAACTTCGCCATTCATACGACTGGCTGGCCCTTAAGCAGATCATTTCCATTTGCCCTTGTGACGAAGGAAACGACAACCTGATTCGTGATGTCTATACCCTGCTCGATAAAAAGATGAACGCCAAGCAGGGCATCAAGGTTCGTGCGGCGATCGGCGATAAGGATGAAATTGTCATAGACTACAGCAGGCTTAAGGGGGCGTACGCCTGCGTTATCTGTTTTACGGTAATCCTTTTCGCAAAATCTTGGAAAAATCTTGCAGAAGGCGAAAAGGCTGAGATGTTTTCTAGCTACAAAAAGTTTGCAGAAACATTCGCTCGCCTGATGCAAAAGGAAAGTTTTGCTTTTGCCGAAAAATACCCGGACCTGACAAGCCGCGAATTTTACCAGTTCAGTACCTCTTTTGTCTCCTTCAATTTCGAAACCGTTTTCATGTGGCTCCTGTTCAATGCGAACCGCGAAGTGAACCACTTTGATAAGTATTTGAAGACGGCTCAAAAGGTGGAGCAGTGGCTGGATTTTGGATTCCAGACCAAGAGCCGAAAAATTTCAAGTAAACCAGAAGATCGAAAGTCCGAAAAGTTCTCCTATTCCTACGACGAAGTGGTTGCCTTTAGGCAGAATGAATGCAAGGCTTCCGGGTCACCTGTTGGGCGTATAGGCAAGTTCTTTTTTGCCCACGGCAGTTCCAACTGGCGTGAATGCCCCGCCTGCGGGCGTATGATGTATTACCTTGGCGACGAGTGGGGCTATGGCTCAAAACATTTGAACCCACCTTTGCCTGTGCCTCTGTTTGAAAACGATAATTTTAACCGCACAGAAAACGAAAAACGCTGGCGTAACGAATCATTGCAATCGGATGCCCTAGAGTGTGTTTCCTGTGGGGCAAAGACTTTTGCCAGTAATTCGCCCATGATTATGCAGACCATGATCAAGGGAACGCCGACATCGTTCCTTGAAGAAGTCCAGCGCGAAGTTCGCGTGGGCCTTGAAAAATGCCGGCATGTGGTTCTGCTGGGGTACTCCTTGCCTGTAGATGATGTTGTGTGGATACAGACTTTTACAGAGGCCATTCGTTGCCGAATAAACTCCGAAGAAAAGGCGTATTGTAGCGTGGTTGTGGGGTATAAAGGTGAAAAACGATGGATGTATGGCGAAGAACTGAAATGTTATGCAGATGCCCATCGTTACGAAAAGGAAGCCGATGCGTATGGGGCTAAGGCTATAGAAAGTGTAATATCCATTTTCGGTGCCGAGAATGTTCGTGCGTACTGCGGTGGAATCCCTCAGGTCTGGGGTGACGCAACCGAAAATGAATTGAAGGAAATTCTCTATCCGCAGAGCTGGAATGCGGATATGTGGAAAGGAACGAGATTGGAAAAATAAAAGGTGAATGTCATGACAATAACCAAAGAAAAACATTCCTTCAATTTTGTTGGAGGAGATAAACTTAGTAGTATGGGTGCGACATGGTTTGTCCTGTATCATTACTATAAAACATCGGATTCTTCCTATGATAAGTGGAAGGAAAAAAGTGAAAACAGTGCAAAGATTCGATTGAGCACTTATGAAAAAGAAGTTGGAAAAAGACTCTCTGATTACGGAAAGGAGAGCGAGTGTGCAATGGAATTTGGAGATTGCAGCATTGTAGAATATTGGCTTGAAAAAATACAAGAAATGGATGACTGTAACTTGGACAAGTCTAATTTCAATGTAACCCCAGAGGAAGTGAAAAGGCTTTGTTCTTTAATGCTTTCGCAAATGCGGTTTGGCATTGTATGTGTTGTGAAATCTATTTCTATGGGGACGCAGTTTGAATTTGAAATTCTGGGCTGTGAAAATTATTTGCATAGAATCACTGAGAAAAATAATGAACGTTGTTTGAATTACTTTGTGAAAGGTGACAAAACATCAGCTCTTATGCTTGATTCAAAAACGAAATTCGTTCTAGATCAAGAATCTCCACTAGTCAAAATGTTCGTTGCTGGTTTTGAAAGTAACCGAAAGATTGAAATGACCTTTAGAGGTGCCGCTTTCAAAAATGTATGTAGCAAATTGTTCGGTGAATTTGTGAACGTAGAAGAACTCATTTGCGAAGTTAAACTGTATTAAGGAAATGGCAAAAGTCCTTAAATCTAAACGGAGAAAAAATGAAAAAAGAAATGATTATGGGAAAAATTCTTGTGACCGTAGTCTTGTTAGCTACATTTTCTATGGCGGGAACCATGAAGGATTCTCGTGATGGCCAAACATACAAGACCGTGAAAATCGGCGACCAGGTTTGGATGGCCGAGAACCTGAATGTGAACGTGTCAGGTTCCATGTGCTACGATAACGCCCCTGCCAATTGCGAAAAGTACGGGCGCCTCTACACCTGGGAGGCTGCAATGAATGCCTGCCCCAGCGGCTGGCACTTGCCCAGTACGGAGGAATTTGAGACTCTTTTGAGTAATGTTGGATCTTCAGGTAAGGAACGAGGTGAAAATTTGCGTGCTGCTAGTTATAGGGCGGACAAGTTCGGTTTTTCCGCTCTCCCTGCTGGCTTCTACAACAGCAGCTTCAAGGAGTTCAACAACCTTGGCCGCCGCGCCTACTTTTGGTCTTCTACGGAGGGCGCTAGCGGCTACTACGCCGACGACCTGGCCATCATTGGCTACGACGCGATCGTCCGCTACTACGGCAAGGGCGGCGGTTTCTCGGTGCGTTGTCTCCAGGACTCTAACTAGGCTTCCACCGAAGGTGGGAAGCCTAGCCAAGGTTTAGCGAAGTAAAGCCTTGAAACTCCCCGAAGAACAACGCAGCGCAGCTGCGAAAGTTCTTCGGGGAGAAATTTTTTGTTTGGTTATAAATATTGCTTATAGACGAAATTTACACCGTGGAAAGCGACAACGAATCAAGCATTCACTTGATTCGTGATCGTAAGTTTTTCCAGGCATACGAAAGGTCCGCATTCCGTTTTGTAAAATTTCTCCGTGAGTACAAGGTTCACCATAAGTTCGTGAAGAAAATCGGTGCCGATGTCGTGTATCTCGGCTTCCCTGATTCTGTTCTTGATGGTTTGAGGGCCGAGGCTCAGGATGCCGGCTACGAGTGGAAAATTATTTCCGATGATCGGCATATAGAAATCAGTGGCTTGCCAGAATTAGAATCGTACGATGCCTGGAAAACCGGTATTGTTCAGTCTGTAGGCAATGCCTCCACGAATGTTTCAAAGCTTTCTTCAACTGTGGAAACAGTCGTTCCCTTGAAAAAGCTCTTTGTCATCTACCGTGAGTTCTATGACCTCACATTGTACCTTTGTCGTTTAACTAGCAAGTTTCATCGAAATTTTAAGTTCGGTCTGGGAGATAAATTGCGGGAGGAATGTGTATCTGTTCTGGCCGACTTGCAATGTGTCGTCCAGTCAAAAATTGCATTTGAATACGTTCGCCTTGAACGATTTTTGGTTACGTTGCAAATCCGGCTGCGTTTGCTTCTGGATTTAAAGCAGGTCACCGAGAAGCAGTGGATTTTTGTAAATCAGGCTATAGTCAAACTTCAAAACCTTTTAGGGCGGAATCCGGTAAATCAAGGTTTGCCGGAGTGTCCCGTTTCAGAGTCCAGCAGTCCGCTTGCCTAAAACACGTTTTGTGTGAGGGCGAGTAGAAAAACGGCGGTGGAATCTTGCAAGGTCAACTGGATTTGTTCGGCGATTGCAACCTTCTGCAACCTCTTAATAGCGACTGCGTTCAAACGGCTTGTGGTTCCGCTCTCCCTGCTGGCAACTACAACAGCAACAACAAGAAGTTCAACAACCTTGGCAACAACGCCAACTTTTGGTCTTCTACGGCTGATGGCGGCGAAGCCTATCGTTTGAATCTGTTTGTTGATGTCGCGGAGCCAAATATTGAGGGATGTAGCGTGGATAATGGATTCTCTGTTCGTTGTCTCCGGGACTCTAACTAGGCACCCACTGAAGATGGGCCGCCAAGCCTAGGCCTAGCGAAGTAAAACCTTAAAATAAACGCCCCAGGGATCTTTTTCCTTGGGGCTTTCTTTTTTACTCCATAATCGGAGCTGCGTATAAGGGAATGTTTGTCAGTTGGCTTTGCTGTTTGTATGGCAACATGGAAAAACGTACGGCTCGCATGTCTGGAGTTTTTGCGAGGAGCATGCTCAATGAGTTGGCGCGAACATTTCTGCCGGCCTTCACTTCGATAGGAAGCATTTTCCCTTTGTATTGAACGATAAAGTCCACCTCAAGTCTGGAATCATCGGTTGTGTGGTAGTATGTCGGAGTGTTTAGTTCGCACTTGATTTGCTGATAAATAAACTGCTCCGTTACGCCGCCCTTGTATTCCGTAAATACACTGTCGTCGATAAGAACCTGTGACGCTTCGGTATTTACCATGGCTCCCAGGAGTCCGATGTCGAGCATGTAAAGCTTGAAGGCGCTCAGTTCCTCGTAGATTGCAAGGGGGAGCTCCAGCTTGGCCTGCACCGTGCCGACTATTATCAGCCCTGGAACATCCTGGACGACCCTTCGTACGAGCAGGGGGCCGAGAGTGGGTATGTGCTGGCGAAGGGGGTGGCGCTCCTTGACGAAGATGGCGGGCTGCTGAACGACTGGAGCTGCCATGACGACGGAAAAACCGCCGAACGGCCTAAGCCCTCGGTGCGTGTTCTTGCCAAAGATTTGTCTTGGGAGCTGAACAGGAGGAACGAGGTGCAGGTAGTTGTCGAAAATGACGGCACCGTCGCTGTCGATGGTTTCGAAGTCCTGTATTACTATCGCGATGCCCAGGGCGACGTGGCCGACCCGGAATACTACGATACCACCTTCGCGAAGGCATCCCATGTTGCGGCCGGCGGCGACCTTTACTACATTTCGTTTATGTATAAAAATGTTGTCTTGAATCCGGGTGAACGCAATGCGTTCGGCAATGGCGCGAAGTTCGCTTTGCACAACTCCGACTGGGGTGACGGATTCAATGCAAATGACGACCCGTCGCACCATGGCCTGGGCAGGGATTTTGCCGTGGCCGACTCCATAGTGGTGCTCGACAGGAACGGGAACCTGCTCTACGGCGGCGTTCCGCAGCCCCGATTTGCGGACAGCGTGGTAGTGAAAAATGTTTCGGAGAGCCGCGTGACCCGCGTGGGCGACGTAGTCTATGTGGAAATCGACGCCGAGGGCTACTACACCCTTGAAATTGAGAATGCAGTCGGCGCCCCGCAGGCGAAACTGTTCGAAGGCAAGTGGGGCGAGGGCACCCACATGGTGGTGATCCCTGCCGACAAACTCAAGCAGGGCGGCTACCTGGTGCTGCGCAACGGCAACGTGATTCTCAACTGGCAGATTTTCAAATAAAAAAAGATGGATCGAGATGAAACTTAAGTTGGTTTGTCTATTCTCAATTTTGCTTGCGGCCTTTTCCCTTACCTCTTGCATATTCGACGACGAGGGTGAAAGCTGGAGCGCCGAGAAGGTGTGCCCCGACATCGGCACGAACGCCTACGGCATGCCGAACCGCGGCACTTTCACCGACGAACGCGACGGCCGCGTTTACAAGTACACGACCATCGGAGACCAGGTGT
>NZ_JALCZV010000003.1:46692-247563 GCF_023373925.1 Fibrobacter sp. HC4
ACGGCATGCCGAACCGCGGCACTTTCACCGACGAACGCGACGGCCGCGTTTACAAGTACACGACCATCGGAGACCAGGTGTGGATGGCCGAAAATTTAAAGTACGAACTGCCTTATCCGTACAGCATGTGTTATGGCAAAAAGACGTGTTATTGGAAACAGCGTTTTCAGTTTGATGATATTGGTGATACAGTATGTGTTGAAGATACATCCAAGCTCGCCGAAATCGGCCAACGCATGAACACCACCTGCACAACAAACGAATGCATCGCCGACGAATTCTGCGAACGATTTGGGAGGTATTATAACCTTTATGAAAATGGGGAAAAGGAGGGGTTCTTGGACAGGGTTCTGTTGGATACGATATGTCCGCAGGGGTGGCGTGTGCCGTCCAAAGCAGAATGGGAAGTTTTGATGGAATCTGTTCAAAATGATGAGTTGAGACTTTTAGAAGAAGAATCCTATGATAGACTTGATTCGGAAACGAAAAAATGGTATAAAAGGCCAGATAATTCTTGTGGCTATTCGGTGCCACTTAATGGATACCTTTTTATGAATGGCGCAATGCAGCGATTTTCAATTACATCTGCATTTGCAACAACGACGGCTAAAAACGAACTTTATGCGTGGAATATGATTATGGAATTTGGGAATATGGCTTTTACATCGCATAATTTTATCTCCATCCGTTGCCTCAAGGATTGATCATGCCAAAATTTTTGCTATCCATCCTTCTTTTTTCCGTTTCCTCCTTCGCTCTTACCCTTGACCAGGTGCGTGCCGACCTTAAGTCCCGCGCCCTCTCGCAGGATTCTGTGGAAATGAGCATCCGCACCACGGTGAACACGCCGGCAGGCAGGTGGTTTCCATTTACATGGTTCAGAAGGGCCGTTCCAAGACCTACACCGAGATGAAGACGTCGTTCATGAACCAGCGCAGCATCGTAAACGGCTCTCGTATGAAGGTCATTGACTTGAACACGAATAAGTTCCAGATTTTGCCGTACAACGGAGAGGCTTTGGAGGCCCAGAAGTACACGAACTTCAACCCCCTCGACGCCGGCGAATGGAAATCCCCGGTGAGAGTGTCCGAAAACTTATACAAGATCGAGGGTGCCGAGGGTGCGCTTTACTACAATTCCCAGAAAAAACGCATCGAAAAGCTTGAAAACGATGATGCAGAAAAGTCCGTGCATACGACGTTCGCCTACGATTCCGAGAATAACCTGAAATCCATGGTGGTCTCCGTGATGGTTTCGGGTATCGAGACGAAGGTGGTAACGAAAATCCTCGCGCTCCGCAGCTCCGCCAAGTTTCCGGATAAGTTGTTTGAATTCTAGGAAACTGAAAAAAGGAAACTCTTATGAAAAAGGTAATGGCTTCGCTTTTGTTCGCCTTGCTGGCACTGTTTTTCTCTTCTTGCCTCACTGACTCCGACGAGGCATGGAGCGCCGAGAAGGTGTGCCCCGACATCGGCACGAACGCCTATGGCATGCCGAACCGCGGCACTTTCACCGACGAACGCGACGGCCGCGTTTACAAGTACACGACCATCGGAGACCAGGTGTGGATGGCCGAGAATCTGAATTACAAGACTGAGGCATGGAGCGTATGCTACTTTGAAGAGGATGGCTGTAATACTGTGGGGCGTTTTTACCTGTATGACAGTGCAAGCTGCCCACTTGGCTGGCATTTGCCATCTATGGATGAATGGCAGATTCTTGGGAAAAGTGTTGATGGATCAGGGAATGCCGCCTTGCATTTGAAAAGTGTGTCTGGCTGGATTCCTTTGAACCCTGGAGACTCTGCTAATGGGTATGATGATTGCGGTTTTAATATGCAACCATCTCTCGCCAAGAGAAGGGATGATGGCTTGTATGCGTACTTTTTGACGTCAACATTGGATTCTTCGATTCGAACAAATGACGTTCCCAATCACGTTTGGCGAGCGGTTTTTGCTTCTCAACGAACGTCTCTTCACTTTGGCTCAGTTCTACGTGAAGGCGATGTCTCCAATGTCCGTTGCGTAAAGGATTGACCTTTATTACATTTTTCTCATGAAAACAATAGAAGTTGTGGCCGGTGTTATTTGCGACGAATCCGCCGGGACGAAAAAGTTCTTTGCAACCCAGCGTGGCTACGGCGATCAAAAGGGCGGGTGGGAATTCCCGGGTGGAAAAATGGAACCTGGCGAAACTCCTGAGCAGGCCTTGGCCCGAGAGCTAAAAGAGGAACTGGCCGTTGATGTGGAGGTGGGGCAGTTCATTACCACGGTGGAATATGATTACCCTAAATTTCACTTGACCATGCATTGCTATTTCTGTTCCATTGTGAATGGAAGTGTTACTTTATTAGAACACCAAGCGTCTCGTTGGTTGGGGCCCCAGGAGCTTCATGGTCTGGATTGGCTTCCTGCGGATGTGGGGGTGGTGAAGGCCATATTGGCATTGTAGTACCTTAAGACAGGCGCATAAATATTCTATATTTTCCCCCATAATGAAGTTACCTATCGTATGTATTATTGGACGCCCCAACGTAGGCAAGTCCTCCCTGTTTAACCGCATTCTCGGCCGTCGTGCCGCCGTGGTTAGTGACCGTGATGGCGTCACCCGCGACCGTCATTACCAGAATGCCCGTTTCAAGGGTCATGAATTTACCGTGGTGGATACTGGCGGATTCCTGCCCGACGACACCATCGATGTGCTGGCCGATAGCGTCCGCACCCAGATTTTTAATGCAGTCAATGAATCCGACTTGGTGCTGTTCATGGTGGATGTCCGTGTGGGCATTACCAAGCTGGACCAGCAGTTCGCACGCCTGATCCGCAAGCTGGACAAGAAGGTGATTCTTGTGGCCAACAAGAGCGAAAACGGTGGCGACCGTCAGGAAAGCTATGAATTCCTGAAGCTGGGTTTTGGTCAGCCCCGCACTATCAGTGCCCTGACCGGTTACGCCTGCCTTTCCCTTCTCGATGAAATCATCGCTGTGCTTCCGACTCCGGTTCGCGGTGAACGTCGTGAAGAACGCCCCATCAAGTTTGCCATTCTCGGTCGACCCAACGCCGGCAAGAGCACCTTGCTCAACCGCCTGCTGAACGAAGAACGTGCCGTGGTCAGCGATATTCCGGGTACCACCCGCGATTCCATTGACTGCGACTTTGTTGTAGATGGCAAGAAGTTTGTTGTTACCGACACCGCTGGCCTCCGCAAGAAGGCCAAGGTCGACGACGAAGTGGAAATCTTCAGTAACATGCGCACTCTGGAAAGCATTCGCCGTTCCGACGTGTCTGTGCTGATGGTGGACTGCACCCGCGGTCTCGAAATTCAGGATTTCCGCATCATCACCGAAATTCGCAAGGCTGGCAAGGGCCTGGTCCTGTTGCTGAACAAGTGGGACATTCTCCCCAACAAGACCGAAAAGTCCTTTGACCACATGGTTAAGGAAATGATGGAACGCGAACCCATGCTGGAATACGTTCCCATTCTCTCTATCAGTGCCAAGGAAGGCCAGCGCATCAACCGCGTCATTCAGGCTATCCAGACCGTGTATGCCAACTGCCGCCGAGTTCTTGGCCGCGACAATGTTGCCCAGGCTTTCGCTAAGTTCATCGAAGAAAATCCGGTGCCTAGCCAGAACGCCCGTACGGTTCAGCTGACCCGTGCCTGCCAGATCATGGTGGAACCCCCTGTAATCGCTATCGAGACCCGCACCCCTGATTTGGTGGCCGAGTCTTACAAGCGCTACCTGATGAAGAAGTTCTTTGAGGAATTCCAGCTGCAAGGCGCTCCTCTCCGTTTGAACTTCGATATGAAATTAACCCTTAGAAAGGATGAAGAACTTGAACAGTTTACTGAGTCTTCCAATAGCGTACTTGCTGGGGTCGATACCCAGCGCCATATGGATCGCAAAAATCGCGAAAGGTAAGGACTTCGATATCCGCGAATACGGATCGAAGAATGCCGGCCTTACAAATACATTCCGCGTCTTGGGCTGGAAGCCCGCCCTGCCGGTTGTGTTCATGGACTTGCTGAAGGGTTTCTTTGGACCTTTCATTGCCGCTCTCATGTGCAAGGCCCAGGTTGAAGCCGGTGGTGCCGACTGGTCTAGCTGGGTTCCCCTGGTTGCTGGTCTTCTGGTGATTCTTGGCCATAGCTTCACTTGTTTTGCCGGTTTCCGCGGCGGTAAGGGTGTTCTGGCTGCACTGGGTGTGTTCCTTGCCATTAGCCCCATTACCGTGCTTATCGGTTTTGCCACCTGGATTATCCTGACCTTCTCTACAAAGTATGTGTCTGTGGGGAGCATTGGCGGCTGCGCCGTTCTGGGTCTTCTGTCTGTGTACGGCTACCTGGTTCCCGAACATTATCTGGAATCCATCAATCTCGGTCAGATGATTCTTGCCGTGATTGTTGCTGTCTTTGTGATTGTAAAGCATAAGTCCAACATCAAACGTTTGATGAATGGTACCGAAAACGGTTTTGGTAGCAAGCGCAAGACTCCCAAACAATAAACGTTAATTTTGTAGATTGTTTTGTAAACGAGGTTTTTATTATGAAAGTTACAGTTTTGGGTACCGGCGGCTGGGGTCTTACCCTGGGCCAGGTGATTTACGAAAATAAGAACGACATTACTTTTTGGACCAATTCCCAGGCTGAAGTCGATCTGCTTTCTACTGAACATCAGTACAAGGATAAGCTTCCCGGTGTAATTTTCCCCGCTGACTTTAAGTATACCACCGACATGAATGCCGCCCTCGAAGGCGCAGAAATGGTGATGATCGTGGTGCCTTCCCAGTTCATGGGCGGTGTTGCCAAGAATCTTGGTCAGTGGACCCCTGAAAAGGGTAAGGAACCGGTGGTGGTTTGCGCTACCAAGGGTATTCTCGAAGGTACCAATCAGCTCATGAGCGAAGTCCTTCTTGAAAATGTTCCTTGGCTCACCGACGACAAGATGGTTGCCTTTAGCGGTCCGTCTCACGCCGAAGAAGTTAGCCGCCATGTGCTGACTGCAATCGTTGCCGCTTCTACTAGCGAAGAGTCTGCAAAGCTGGTGCAGAAGGCTATGAGCTGCTCCTACCTCCGCGTGTACACCTCTACCGATATTATCGGTGTGGAACTTTGCGGTTCCGTGAAGAACGTGATTGCCATCGCTTCTGGTGTGCTTTATGGTGTTGGCGCTGGCGACAATACTCGTGCAGCCCTCCTCACTCGCGGTCAGGCAGAAATGTGCCGCCTGGGTCGTGCCATGGGTGCCAATCCCGAAACCTTCGCTGGCCTTGCCGGTATGGGTGACTTGATTGTGACTTGCCTTTCTCAGCATAGCCGTAACCGTTATGTGGGTGAACACATCGGTAAGGGAGAAACTATTGATCAGGTTCTCGGCGGCATGAAGATGATTGCCGAAGGCGTCCCCACTTGCCGTAGCACCAAGGCTCTGGCCGACAAGCTTGGCGTCGAAATGCCTATCGTGAATGCTGTTTACGACTTGCTCTTTGGTGGCAAGACCGTGAAGGAAGTTTTCGACGAAATTTGGGGCCGTGACCTGAAGGCCGAAAACTGGAACTAACTTCCACCCTAAAGCTTAAGCAAAAAGTCCTGGTGAAATACCAGGACTTTTTTGCTTTGTTATGAATTACGAGTTATAAAACCAGGCGCCTCCGGCGCGATTATTTGTTCCCTTTGAGGACTGCAAATGCTACAGCCCCCTGCACGGCCTGGAAAATCATGGGGATGTAGCCGATCAGGGCCGCGGCCAGGACGATGTCTGCGGGAATTCCCAGCAGACCTGTAAACAGGCTGACGTTCACACTTTCGCGAAGTCCTATCCCATTGATGGAAATGGGCAACATGGAAACCGTTATGGTGATGGTCATGAATATGGTTATGGTGGCCAAGTCAACAGGGGAGCCTACGGCCTGGAAGTAGGCGTAGTGGATTAGAATCGAAGAAATCTGCAGCCAGATGGAATCCACACCCGAAAGGATGAAGGCTTTCTTGTAACCGCGGTAAATGCTGAAGGCGTTTTGCAGTTTCAGGAGGAATGGAATCTTCTGGCCTAGTGTGTCGGGAATCTTTATTTTGTCTGAAAATAGCCCGGCCGTAATGATCAGGATGCTGAGGAGGGCCACTCCGCAAACCGCTCCCGTGTAAATGGCGGGAATTTGCAGTCTGGTAATGACAAAGGGGAACATGGCGAAGAAGCAGAGGAACATGGCCAAAAGCCCCATCACTCTCGATATGACGACGGCGGCGACGGAATTTGCCGTGTTGCCGAAACGCTTGCCGAAGGCGATTGTCTTTACGGCATCCCCGCCAAATCCGCTGGGAAGCAAGTTGTTGAAGAAATAGCCCAGGGCGATGTAACCGTAAAAAATTCTGAAGGGGACTTTCTTGCCTTCGTCAAGAAGCAGACAACGCCATCGGTTGGCTTGGATTGCCATGCTAAAAACGGTGCAGATCAGGATAAGTCCAATCCAGGGGAGAGCCTGTTCCGTCCAATGGCTGCTGACCTTTGCGAAGGGAACCTTGTAAAAGATAAAGCCAAGGCCGCCCACACTTACAACGACCTTCAGCAGGTTCAGCAGTTTTTTCTTTAGGTTGGATTGGCTCTGCATGGATTATTTCCCTGCGACTTCTGCGGCAATTTCTGCAAGTTCCCTGGCGCTCTTTTCCCAGGTAAACTGGCTCACCCAGGCATCAATCTTGTCGTCAAACATTCCCTTGGAGTCAATGGATTTTTCGAGAGCCTGTGCTACGCTGGAAGGATCCTTGGGGTCAAAATAGGTGGCCACGTCACCGCCAACTTCAGGCAACGAAGATGTGTTGGAACAGGCGACCGGAGTACCGCAGGCGAATGCCTCCAGAACGGGAAGGCCGAAACCTTCATACAGGGAGGGGAGCACAAAAAGGTCTGCCAGGTTGTACAGATTTACCAGGTCGTCCTGGCTTACCATGCCTGCGTGAATTGTCAGGTCAGCGATTCCCAAGTCAGATTCCTTGGTGGCGTTGGTGCGCCCGGCAAAGGCCTTGCCTACGAGAACGAGACGGCAATCTTCCTTGCCCTTCATCTGGGCGAAACCGTCAAGGAGTCCGTTCAAATTCTTGTGAGGAAGAAGGTTGCCTACATACAGGAGAATCTTCTTGTCGCGGGGAATGTTGAACTTTTCGTAAAGGTATTCCACGTCTTCCTTGGGCTTGCGGATGAATTCCTTACCGGCTGCCAGAAGAACCTTGGTAATCTTGCTTGTGTCTGCGTTGTAGAAACGGACCAGGTCGTTCTTTGTGCTTTCGGAATCGACAATGATACGGTTGGCGCGCTTGCAGACAAACCAGAAAATAAATTTAAAGTAGAGGTGGACAATTTTTGAGGGCAGGAATTCTGGATAGACCAGGTGGGTCAAATCGTGAATGGTGACCATCATTTTGCCGCGGTAGAACAGGGGCACATTGCAATGGGGAATGTGCAGGACGTCTGGCTTTTCACGGCGAAGTTTGCAATAGGGGAAATTCAACTGTTCCTTGTACCCGTAAATGCCGCTGATGAAAGGGATGTGCTTTGGAACTTCAGGATATTCTGCAAGTTCCTTGGGGTCGCCCAGAGCGATTTTGTAGCCGACGTCCTTCAGCCAATGCTGAATGCAGGTGCCAATGCCGGAACGGCTGACCATGCGTGCGTCAATTGCGATTTTAGGCATTTCTTTCATTGTCAAACATCCACTTCAAAGTTTCTTGGATGGGAGTGCCGCGCCAGTAGCCTGCGTTTACAATGCGGCTGTTATCCGCACATTGGTAGGGCATGTCGACGGGGCGCATCCTTTCGGGATCCTGTTCTACGTTGATCTTGACCGTTGCAAAACTCACGATGGTCTGTAGCAAGTCCTCGACCTTATGGGCCTTTCCGGACCCCACGTTATAGGTGTGGAATTCGTTCTTGTTTTCAAGAAGCAGACGGTAGGTTCGAACCACGTCGCGGACATCGGAAAAATCTCTGTAGGCGCTTAGGTTGCCCACCTTGATGGTTCCTTCCTGGCCGCTTTTTTCGATGCGGGCAGCCTGTCCGACAAAGCTAGGAATGGCGAAGGCTTCTACCTGTCCTACGCCAGTGTGGTTAAAGGAACGGGTACAGATAATCTGCATTCCGTATTTCTTGCGAAAAAGGTCTGCAAAATTTTCCTGGGCAATCTTGGAAATTCCATAGGGGTTTGATGCCTGCAGGGAATCGCTTTCCTTGAGGGGGGATTCCTGTTGGGCGTATTCCTCGGCGCTTCCGATCAGGAGGGTCTTGGCGTGGGGGGCCAGTTCCTGGATTGCTTCCAACAAGTACAGCGTACCTTTAACATTGACGTCCATTGTCAAGGTCGGATTTTTCCAGGAGGCACCAACAGAACTGATGGCGGCCAAGTTTACGATGTAGTCGGGATTGCTCTTGCGGATGGCAGCTTCTAGGCTGGCCTTGTCAAGAAGGTTGACTTCGGGCATGTCCGTTGGAAAAACAGTGTGCCCGGCTTCTTCCAGTTCGCGGGTCAGGTATTTGCCCACAAAACCTGCTGCTCCGACAATGAGAGCCCTGCCCATTAAATTTTACCTTCGGCCAAAAGCTTGATGTCGCTTGCGACCATGCGGGAAACCAGGTCTTCGTAGCTGATTTCGGGTTTCCAACCGAGAACCTTGCGGGCCTTGCTGGAATCGCCGATGAGAAGGTCTACTTCTGCGGGGCGGAAGAACTGAGGGTTGACCTTGACCACGACCTTGCCGTTGTCTTTGCGGGTGGCGAATTCGTCGACGCCCTGTCCGTGCCAGGTCAATTCCATACCGGCAGCCTTGAAGGCCATAGTCACAAATTCGCGAACCGTATGAGTTACGCCCGAAGAAACGACGAAGTCGTCTGCAGTGGGCTGCTGGAGCATAAGCCACATGGCGCGTACATAGTCTGCGGAATGACCCCAGTCGCGGCTGGCGTCCATATTGCCCAATTCGACGCAATCCTGAAGGCCAGCCTTGATCTTGGCAACGGCGATGGTAATCTTACGGGTTACGAATTCGGCTCCGCGGCGTTCGGATTCGTGGTTGAAGAGAATGCCGGAGCAGGCGAACATTCCGTAGCTTTCGCGGTAGTTCTTGATAATCCAGTGTCCGTACAGCTTGGATACGCCATAAGGGCTGCGGGGGTAGAACGGCGTTTCTTCGTTTTGCGGAATGGCCTGGACCTTTCCGAACATTTCGCTGGTGCTTGCCTGGTACACGCGGGTGTCGGGCTTGCACAGACGTACCGCTTCCAGAAGCTTTGTAACACCGATGGCATTGATGTCTGCGGTAGAGAGGGGCGTTTCCCAGGATGTAGTCACGAAGGACTGTGCTGCCAGATTGTAGATTTCGTCGGGCTTGGCGATTTCCATGGCTCTCAGCAGGGAGGCGGAATCGGTCATATCACCGAAGATAAACGTTACCTTACCCTGGAGGTGCTCGGCGTTGTTAAAGTCCAGTTTGCTCTTGCGACGGACTAAACCGAAGACTTCGTAGCCTTTCTCCAAAAGAAACTCTGCCAAATAGGAGCCATCCTGGCCAGTAATACCTGTAATCAATGCTCTTTTCATAGTTTTAAAGATAGTAATATTCGGCGAATTCCTTCGCGAAAGGGGAGGCTGCTTTTTTTATATTGCGGCTATGGCTTTTGTACATCTTCAGACCCATTCCGAATTTTCTGTTCTTCAGGCATCTGCCCGTCTTGATGATATTCTTGCTGCCGCAGCAAAAGATAACGCACCGGCTATCGCCCTTACCGACCATGGTGCCATGTTTGGTATTCTGGAATTCCAGACTCGTGGACAGGGGCTTAACAAAAAACGCAAGGGTGACGGCCAGCCTCCTCTGAAAACTCTGTACGGATGCCATGTCTATATTGATACCCCCAGCGCAACCAGCAAGGATAACCTGACATATGAACGCCTGACCCTTCTGGTTGAAAATGAAAAAGGGTATTATAACCTGCTCCGTATCGTCAGTTACCGTTACGAAGATGGTGACCGCTGGGCTGAAATTCCTTCTGTTCCCCTAGAGACGGTGGAAGAGTTCAAGGAAGGTATCATTGCCATCGCAGGTGACTTTTTCAGTAAGTACGGTCAAAGTGTTGCCGCAGGTCGTAATTCCGTTGCCCGCGAATACATGGAAAGTCTCGATAAGATTTTCGATCACGACCATCTGTATTTCGGGGTGTGCGATAACGGTGTTCCTCAACAAAAATTGGTAAACGATTTTACGGTTCAGCTGGCAAATGAATTAGGCCGTGAGGTTGTGGCCGTAGGTGATGTCCACTACATCAACAAGGAAGATGCCCAGGCTCATAAAATCCTTCGTTGCATTTCTACAAAGACGACTTTGAATGATGCCGGTGACAAGAGATTCCCTACCGATGGATTCTACTATCAGACCGAAGAAGAAATGGTGGCCAAGTTTGGCCATATTCCCGGTGCCATCGAAAATACCGTAAAGATTGCAGAACGTTGTAACTATACCGTCAAGACCGGTATCGGTGATGAATTCTGGCCTCGATTTGCCATTCCCAAGGACTTCCTGGAAGGTGAAGAATATCAGAACATCAAGGCCATCATGAAAGCCGAATACGATGCGGAATATCCCGTAGTTCGTGAACGCGAATTGAAGGGCGTCATCAAGGACAAGAAGAAAAAAGTCCAGGAACAGTATTGTGCCGAAAAGGGAATCGAACCTGACGCTCTAACTGATGATGACAAGGCTGAAATTGATCGTCTGTCGGCTCCCGAATTCTTTAACGAAGATGATAACAAGGCTTGGGACAAGGCTGTTCATCGCTGGTGTAAGCCGGGCTCTGACTCTGACATTTATATCATCCATCTTTGTAATGGCTTCTTGAAGTGGCGCTTCCCCGAAGAAAATTTCAAGTTTCCCGAACACACGACGGACGTGGGCGCCCGTATGTACAAGGAGCTGAACTGTATCCGAAACATGAACGTGGCTGGCTACCTGCTCATTGTGTGGGACTTCATTAACTGGGCCCGTAACAACGGTATTCCCGTGGGCCCGGGTCGTGGTTCTGCTGCAGGTTCTCTTGTTACCTACATCATCGGTATTACGGACATTGACCCTCTAAAGTTTGACTTGCTCTTTGAACGATTCCTGAATCCGGAACGTGTGTCCATGCCCGATATCGATACGGACTTTGCCGACCGTGACCGTGGCCGCGTGATTGATTACGTGACCCAGAAGTACGGCAAGGAATGCGTGGGCCAGATTATTACTTACGGTATGCTGAAGTCCAAGGCGGTAATTACGGACGTGGCCCGTGTTCTTGGAATTGCTCCTGCCGATGCCAAGGCGGTTACGAAACTGTTCCCCCAGCGTACTTTGAACTTCAGTTTGAAGCAAGCCTGGACCGGTAAGGACAAGAAGGGTAACAACCTGGAAGATGATTATAGCCCGGAACCGCTGCAGGCTCTGATCAAGTCCCGCGCCATGTATCAGACCCTTTGGGATACGGCTCTGATGTTGGAAGATTTGCCCCGTCAGACAGGCGTTCACGCTTGCGGCGTTGTGATTACGCCGACCCCCATTTATAACTTGGCTCCCCTTTATCGCGCCGCCCCCGAAGATACTCCGGTGGTGATGTACGATAAGCATTACGCAGAAGACATCGGCCTTCTGAAAATGGACTTCCTTGGTCTGATCAACTTGTCCATCATTCAGGATACGGTCCGAATGGTCAAGCAGAATCGCCAGATTGAAGTGGACATGAGCCATATCCCTCTGGATGACAAGGCGACCTTCGACCTTTTGAGTAAGGGTATGACCACTACGGTGTTCCAGTTCGAATCTCCGGGTATGCAGAAATACCTCCGTGAACTGAAGCCCAACCGTATCGGTGACTTGATCGCTATGAACGCCCTGTATCGTCCGGGTCCTATCGATCAGATTCCCCACTTTATTGCCCGTAAGCTGGGTAACGAAGAAATCGACTGTTACCATCCGGACTTGGAAGAAGTTCTGGGTGAAACTTACGGCGTTATCGTGTATCAGGAACAGGTGATGAAGCTTGCCCAGATTCTGGGTGGCTACACGCTGGGTGGCGCTGACAATATCCGCCGTATCATGGCCAAGAAGATGCCCGAGAAGATGGCTAAGCTTGAACCGGAATTCTTCGAAAAGTGCGTTAACAAGGGCTACGACAAGGCCATGATTCAGAAGGTCTGGAACGCCGTGCTTCCCTTCTGCGGATACGCCTTTAACAAGAGCCATGCTGCTGCCTACGCTTACGTTGCCTATCAGACCGCTTACCTGAAGACCCATTACGGCCCCGAATACATGGCCGCATCCATGACTTCCAAGATGGGTAAGACCGAAGATATCGTGACCATCATTTTGGAATGTAAACGCCTGGATATTGAAGTGGTTTCGCCTAATATCAACGCTTCTGTGGGTGAATTTATCGCTAATGAAAAAGGTCAAATTTTATTTGGCCTTGCAGGTATCCGCAATGTGGGTTCCGCTGTTGTGGAAGACATCGTTGCAGAACGTGAACGTGGCGGCAAGTATACCGATCTGTTCAGTTTCTGCAAACGCGTTGTAGAATATCAGGCTTCCCAGAAAGAAAAACGCCCGCCCATGAACAAACGCCTGATTGAAAGCCTTGTGATGGCTGGTGCGTTGGACGATTTCCCTGGAAGCCGCGCCGCCTTGATGGCCTCTGTAGACAAAGCTATGGACGTGGCTGCGAAAAAGCAGGAAGACCGTGACCGCGGTCAGATTTCCCTGTTCGATATGGGCGGTGGCGAACCGGCTATGGATAGTTCCGCCGAAGTTCTTGAAGAAGCGGAAGAATGGACCGCCATGGAAATGCTCAACAAGGAACGGGATATTCTGGGCTTGTTCCTGTCGGGCCACCCGCTGGATGAATTCCGTCCGGAACTTCAGGGCTTTAGCACCTGTTCCCTGGCTGAAGATGAGCTGAGCCATCATGTGGGTGATGCCGCCGTGGCCGTTGGCGGTGTGGTCATCAAGTTGAAGTCCATCGAAACGAAGAAGGGCGATACCATTGGTGTTGGCACCATTCAGGATTTCCACGGAGACCTGGATGTCTTCTTCAAGAAGGATATGTGGGAACAGTTCCGCGATACCGTGACCATCGATGACCGCGTTCTGATGAAAGGCTCCCTGGAACCGCAACGAATGTCTGATGGCCTCCAGCTTGTTGTGCAGGAAGTCATTCAGTTGGATCGTGTCCGCTTCGATATGGTGAAATACATCCATATGGCCATTCTCTCGAACATGGTGGATGAAGAATTTGCCGAGAAACTGCAGGACTTGATGGAACGTAACGCCCCCTTCGTAGAAGAAGGAGAACGGGGTTGTGACCTGATTTGTCATGTGGAATCTGAATCTGGCAACGTACATGTGCTTGCTCTTAAAAAGAGCAAGGTGGTTTATTCTCCGGAACTTCTTGGAAAACTTCGTAAAGAACTCGGCGCTATCAAGGTGTGGGTTTCTAGCAATGCAAGAAGGTAAACCGTACATCCTTTTTTGTGCGGGTGAAGATTCTGGAGACTGCATTGGTGAAAGCCTAGTCTCTGCCTTTTTCAAAAAAGGGGCGCATCAGTTTGATGCCTTGGGCTCAGGTGGCCCCCGCATGCAAGGGGCGGGTCTGCGCGCTCTTGTGGAATATGAGGATTTGCCGGTATCCGGTTTTGGCGATGTGCTTCCTAAGTATCTGAAACTTCGTCGAGACTATAAGACTCTGGAAACGGTGTTGGCTAATCCTGCCTGCAAGGGGCTGGTGGCCATTGACTATCCCGGGTTCAACATGAAGCTAGTCCAGCTGGCGGGGCGTCTCGGAAAACCAAGCCTTTATGTGGCGCCGCCCCAGGTGTGGGCCTGGAAGGCGAAACGTGCCAAGCAGTTGGCGGTTGTTCCTCAGACACGACTGGCTGTGTTTTTTGAATTTGAGAAAGCCCCTTATGAGATGGAAGGATGCTCCGTTTCTCGTTTGCGGCACCCTTTTGCAGAATCCACCCATGAAGAAGTGACGAACTCTTCCGAACAAAAAAATCTTCACGAAAAAATCCTGCTGATGCCGGGTAGCCGTAAGGGGCAGACTCTGCGCAATATTCCTGTTTTCCTGAAGATTGCATCGAAGTTCCAGGATCAAAATTTTGCTTTCGTCGCGGCCCGAAAAAGTTTGGTGGTCCTTATTCAAAACTGCCTAAACCGTTATTTCCACGGAAAGGTTCCCTCCTGGATTCAGGTGGTCGAGGCTCCCTCTCTGCCCCAGGAACGGTGTGCTTTCTATAGAAATTCCCAGGGGGCGATTTCTGCTCCGGGAACGGCTACCTTGGAACTTGCCTTGTCCGGGGTTCCCCTGGTCGTCTGTACCAAGCCGGATGCATTGACCTATGCCCTAGGGAAACGTCTTGTCAGGACGTCCTATTTTTCTCTCCCTAATATTGTTTTATCGCAAGCGAGTACTGCTGAATTTATAAAGTACCGTTGGAATGATTCGTCTTACGAACAGGCCGCCGAAGCCTTAAAGTCGGCCATGTCATTACGCGAAAAAAAATCCGCAAAACTGGAATCAGAATTGCGGAATAATTTGTCTGAAGGACTGTCGTCAGAACAGTTAATGTCTGAATTTCTTGCTCAGTTCTTCTAATGTCAAACGCATCAGGGTCGGCGTTCCGTAGGGGGATTTCAACGGTTCGTCGGTGGTCATGAGCTGGCCCATCAATGTGGCCATTTCTTCAGGTTTCAACTTGTCTCCAGCCTGGTAGGCGTTGGTCTTTGCCCAGGCCTTGGCGATAATGTCTTGCACCTTTACCATGTCGCCTTCGCTGTTGCCGTCGATGCTGTCCAGAAAGTCTCGTACCGCCTTGATGGCTCGTGACAGCGGCAATGCGCTGGGGATAGAACGGATCTGGTAAGTGTCTCCGCCAAAGTGTTCGATGTAAAAGCCCAACTGCTGGAACTGGCTTTCGACAGAACTGAGAACCTGGGCCTCGATCTTGCTGAGTTCCAGATGTTCCGGGAACAGAAGTTCCTGGCTGTCCAGGGCGGAACCGTTTCGCAAAGTCTCCAGAGCCTGTTCGTACAGGATGCGGGAATGGGCGGCATGCTGGTCGATGATGAGCAAGCCGTTGACGTCTTCGCCGGCAATGTAGGTGTTGGCGATCTGGAAAAAGGCAGGGGGATTCCAGACGGGAGGAGCCTTGACCTCGGCCTTCTTCTCTGTTTCCAGGGAGATGACCTTTCCTGCTTCGGGGGTGCTGAACAAGTCCTGGTTCAAGTCGTCTTCGCGCTGTTGCTTTACCGGCTTAGGAGAAATCCAGGGCTTGCTGAACGAAGGGGGCGTGTAAGAGGGCGTGTAAGGCTGCTTAGGGCCAGGATCCTTGAAACTTGTAGGGGGTGTGGGTTCGCTGACAGGTGCCGCAAACTGTAAGGGAGGGGCAAAGGAACTGGTCGGTGCCGCAGTCTCCGCAAACGAAGACGCTGCGGGGGCGGGCGAACTCATTTCATCGCTCAAGTCGATAAACGGGGAATTTGCTTCCATGTCCTGCTTGAACGTTTCACGGATGGCGTGGAGGACGACCAGAAAGACTAGGTTCCCGTTGGCAAAGCGGACTTCTCGCTTGGCCGGGTGAACGTTTACGTCGAACTCCATGTCGGGCATGTCCAGGAAGAGTACCGATACAGGTTTGCACTGGGCACCGTAAGGCTCGTAGGACTGGGTAACCGCCTTGCTGACCATCTTGCTTTCGATGGGGCGGTTGCGGATGAACAAATACTGGTTGTTGCGCTTGCCGTTTGTTTCGGTCGTGGGGGAGACAAAGCCTGTGACGTGGATGCCTGCTTCGGTGTAGTCCACGGGGAGCAGTGCCTTTGCAATTTTAGAACCGATGGCTTCGGCGATTCTGCTTCGGAGCTCTCCGGGGACGCCTGTAAATACGGATTTGCCTCCAACCTTATAATCGAAGCGGATCTCCGGGTGGGCGATCGCTGTCTTAAGGATGACGTCAAAAATTCGAGTGCTTTCTGAAGTTTCGCTACTCAGGAACGTTCGACGGACTGGAGTGTTGTAAAAAAGATCTTCTACCAGGAAGGTTGTTCCGCGACTTGCCTGAATATCCTGTTTTTCTACCAGTTCGCCTCCTTTAAGAATGAGACGTCCGCTTTCGCCATCGTCTGTGGCGCTGGTGATTGTCAGCTTAGAAATGGCGGCGATTGAAGCCACGGCTTCGCCTCGGAAACCGTTTGTTCTTAGATGAAAAAGATCGTCGGCATTGTTTAGTTTAGATGTAGTATGCCTCAGGTAGCAGATGTCCAGGTCGGCGCTGCTCATGCCCTTCCCGTTGTCCGAAACCTGGATTTTTTTCTTTCCGCCTTCTTCGATAGTGACTTGAATACGGGTGGCTCCCGCATCAATTGCGTTCTCGATGAGTTCCTTTACAGCGGATGCCGGACGCTCAATAACTTCACCTGCAGCGATTTTATTGATGATTTCGTCTGGCAAAAAGTGGATTTCGGCGGTTTTCATGCCCAAAATATAGCCATTTGTGTGATGAATCTTGTTTTTTTTGCTAATTTAATGGAACCAACTGGAATTTTGTGCATCTAGTCGAAAGAAACCACTGGAGAGAGGTTAAAAGTGCTTTCAAATCTATTTTTGCAGTTTACTCATATCGAACTGTTGATTTCCTATCCTGTGAAGGATATTCTTACGCTCGTTAAGCGGGACTCTCGCTTTAACGTGAAGATGCTTAATGACATCTACTTTGAAGATTCCTTCGTAGATGAAAGTGCACATCGCCTGGTTATGAACAATGTGGTGAGCTGGCTGTACGAACGCGGTGAAAATCCGGATACCTTCGTTCAGCGCATCATCGACCGCTGCGCCGCCTTCGAAGCTGTTCCGGCTCGTAGCGTGCTCCGTTCCTACCTCCCGTACGTTTCCCAGTTCTACGCTACCGAAGATGTCCGTCAGCTCTGCCTCGACATCATTCCCAAGCGTTATCCGCTTTTGAACGAATCAAAGTTCCTGCGTCGTGAACTCGTTGATGGCAACCGCAAGGAATACTTCTCCTTCCGCTTTGACTCTCCGGGTGTTCTGGTGACCAATCCCATGCGCTGGTTTATCGGCCTCGTCCAGATAGGCCCCATCCTCCTGAACACTCCGGCTTACGAACACATTGAGTTCAAGGCTGCACAGACCTCCTTCATTGAAGCTCTTGAAAACCGTGCCACCGCAGAAATGCGCGATGATGGCTTTATCTACGTTTCTGGTATCAAGGTCGGTAAGTACATGACCTTTGGCGACTGCCTGTCCGAGTACGGACTGGAATGGGAAGTCGAAGCCGAAACTAAGATGGCTTGTATCAAGGCTATCGAAGACGTGGTGGACGAAAAGACTGGTGCTGTACTGATCCACAAGGGCTGCTACTACGGCTGTCCGGCAAGTGTGGTCTTCCTTGACTATAAGGCAAACGTTGTTGCACCGGAGCCTTTCAACAAGCTGATGAGCGCTGTTGTTAAGCAGGAATTTGATTCCTGGCAGCCCATCCAGCGCGCTCAGGAACAGCTCCTGGATGCCATGAACGACTCCGTGACCATTATCTACTACAAGAGCGATGATTCCATTTCTGTGAACAGCAAGCACTTGATGCGTAACGTTCCTGCTCGAATCCTCCGCAACTTGCTTCGCGAATATACTGCTACCGGTCGTGAAGAATACGAAAACCGTGAATTCAAGCGAGATCCGGCAATCTGCATGGATCCGCTGCGCCCCAACTTTGAAAGCCGTCTGAACCGCGTGATTGCTCACATTAACGGTTCTGATGATCCGGATAAGCCGACTGAAGGCGTTAAGAAGTTCTTCGAAATTGAACGTCATCGCCGCGGCGGTTTCCGCTTTGTTCCGAAGTGCAAGATTATTTTCCGCGAAGAATAATCCTGTAGCGTAAACGATTCTTAAAATAAGCCGTGTACGACTAGTTTGTTGGAAACGGCTTATTTTTTATTGCAGTAAAGATGACTGAAAAATTATGCTTATTCTTAATAATTTTATGTAATTAAAAGTAAGATAATTGGTAGTTCTCTACTGCATAAAGAATGGTATATTTAGAATCGTGAACGGGAAAAGGGTAAATCCTCAAACAACTCTATCATTGCTCCCCTCCTGGTAAGTTCAAGGTTCCGGATTCCGCTCATATTTTCTCCTTCTTAGGAAAGGGTTCCCTTCGGGGAGCCCTTTCTTTTCTTTTGGACAAAAGGTCCAAAAGAGAAGCTTGTTCTTCGCCTCGGTCCTGTGAGTCCGCAAGCGACCTCCCGCGACACTCGGCTGGTACGTATATTGGGAATTTTTTTTAACATTGCGCTCGTTTTTGTGTTTTTCTGGAAATGAATGTATTTTGGGTGCGTATAGGAGGATCATTATGCGAGTTTTTTTTGTTCGCTTTTCTTTTTGTTTCGTTGGTTTTTGCTCATGAGCAGAATGCGGTTGGGAGGAATGGACCATCTGTTTATCCCTCCGCAAAAGACACTTTGACGGATGAACAGGTGTTGGAACTCCCGCCAATGGACTGGAGCATTGATAGTACGGAAATTTATCGTCAGCTGGTTTTGAACGAAATTCCCGAAGCCCGCTATGGCCAGAATGTTTTTGGTATCTTTGGTTGCTTCTGTTCCGCTGTTGCTTGTTGGTGGCCCGATTTTAGGGTATAATATCTATTACTTGAATGAACATCGTGCTCATGCTAGACAACTTGATGAGTATTTGAAATCTGAAAATGCCTACAAGCGTCGTAGGGCTGCCGGAAATCCTAATGCAGTTAGTGTCAGTATTGTTCCTACCATAGACTTTGCTCATGCTGGTGGTGGAATGAATTTAATGGTGGCATTTTGATTCATCTATAGTGCGGTCTTTTTGCAACGTCTTTAGATAGAAAAGCCCCGGATTTTCTCCGAGGCTTCTTCAATTTTATTGTGTTGCGCGGAACCGGTCCGCGAAAAATTAGCGCTTTACTAAGCGCCATTTGCTCGGACTTTGTCCTTCGCCAATTAGCGCTTACGAGCAGCCATCTCTTTCTTCAGGATATCCATGACAGGGCCGATTTCGGCGGGAGCCTTGAAGATGGGGTTTGCGTACTTGCTGCAGATGCCTTCCAGCTTCTGTTCGTGGTAGCCCACCTTGAATTCGGTGAATTTCAGGCCGTGAGCGGTGCTGATGACAACAACGTCTTCGTCCTTGTCGATCTTGCCTGCTGCGCAGAGTTTTTCCAGGGCGCCGAGAGCCACGCCAGTGTGGGGGCAGCAGTACAGACCGATGCGGTCGCCGCGGTGTGCTGCGTTTGCCAGTTCTTCTTCAGAGACGCTGACCACCATACCGTTGGTCTTCTGGATAGCGCGAACTGCCTTGGGGTAGCTGACCGGGTTGCCGATCTGGATGGCGGAAGCGAGAGTCTTCTTGGCCTGCATGGGAACCAGCTGGTCGAAACCGCGTTCGTAAGCCTGGTAGAAGGGATTTGCGTTTTCGGCCTGAGCCACGATAATGCGAGGAATGCGGTCGATGAGGCCCATTGCCTTGCAGTCTTCGAAGCCCTTGGCCAGAGCGGAAACGTTACCCAGGTTGCCGCCCGGAATGATTACGGTGTCGGGAACCTTCCAACCCATTTCCTGGCAGATTTCCGGAGAGATGGTCTTCTGACCTTCTACGCGGAGGCTGTTCATGGAGTTGGCGAGATAAATGCGGTTGTCCTTGGTGACTTCCTGAACGATCTTCATGCAGCCGTCGAAGTCGGTGTCAAGAGCCAGAACGATGCTGCCGTTGGAGATGGGCTGGATCAGCTGAGCAACGCTGGTCTTGCCGGCGGGCAGGAACACGATAGAGGGAATGCCTGCCTTGGCGCAGTAAGCGGAAAGGGCTGCAGAAGTATCACCGGTAGAAGCGCAAGCGACGGCGTCAATCGGGTGAATGTTCTTCTTGATGATGTGGTTCACCTGGCTTACCAGAACGGTCATGCCCAGGTCCTTGAAGGAACCGGTGTGGGAGTTGCCGCAAAGCTTGACCTTCAGGCTCTTGATGCCCAGTTCCTTGGCGATGGGAGCGGCGTCGAACAGCGGGCTCCAACCTTCGCGCATGGTGACGATGTCTTCCACCGGCATATCGGGGAGAACCATTTCGCGCTTGCTCCAGATACCACTCTGGTCAGCCGGTTCAAAGCTCATGCGGCGTTCGGCAAACAGCTTCTTCCATTCTTCGGGGCTGCGTTCTGCCAGGGCCTTGCGGTCGTGTTCCACTTCCAGCAGGCTGTTGTCGACTTTGGAACGGTAAATAACGTCGGTTACCGGGTAGGTATCGTCGCCGTTGATGTTTCTAAAATGAGCGTTGAACTGAGTCATAATTTCCTCTAAATTTTAACGTATGCAAATTTAACAAATATTTGGTGCTGCGTACAGGATGTAGCCCCTTTATGGGTGCCTTGTATCGTTAGATGTTCTTATTTGCTTACCCTAAACTTGCTATATTTGGTCACGAAGTTTTAATAACCGATGTTATATAGATTGTATTCGGAGTTCCGAGTGAAAAAGAGAAAAAGCATTTTTGTTAGCGGATTGTTGGGTGTTCTTGCCCTTGTCTTGACGTCCTGCCTTTTTGAATCTGACGATAATGGGTTGAATAGCTGGTTGTCTGACCACGGAATGCCTTCTTCCTATAAGGTCAAGACTTTGAGCGTTGATGGCCTGTCCCCGGTGGCTTTCGAAACTTTTTTGGATACCTCTGCCCATTCAGCCAATACTTATGGCGTTCTGGGAAAACAGTCTAACCTGGTTCATGATCTGGTTTTTGATTTCGCTTTCCACAACAAGGAATTCTTTGCTGATTTGTATAAGTCGGATTCTGCAGCTTCCTTTATTGCGCTGTATCCCTTGCTTGAATTCTACAACAACAAGAATTTCCCGAAGGATTCCCTGCCGCTGAAGGAAAAATTGAACCTTGATGTCAGCTGGATTCTGCACAAGGGTTCTTCTGAAAAGTTTGTGGACAGCATCGGTGGAGTCTCTGCTTCCGTATGGTACGAAAACCTGGCCAGCTGGAATGCCGATACTACCGTCGACACGACTTATTCCATTTCTTTGGGCAAGAAGGATACCGTGTTGAAGATCGACCTGCCGATTGCCCTTGTGGAACGTCTGAAGAAGGTCGGCCCTGCCTGCCGCTTGCAGCTCCGTCTTTCTGCACCGGAAGCTTCCAGAATCTATCGTTTCTACGGTGCAAGCTCCTCTAAGCATGCTCCGATTTGGCGTATAAGGACCTTGTCTGATTCTGCATACAAGGATTTCTATCCCTTCCGAATGGCTTCTCTGATTTCTAACCTGGAAGATGAGGATGCCCTTGTGCTGCATGGCGGTGTTTTTGACTCGTTGGTGGTGGAATACCCCTCTACAGAAATTCTCAAGGCACTGTCTGAATTTTATGGTGACGAGTTCCCGTTTGTGACGGGGGACAGCAACGACGTCCGTCAAGCTGTTATTCTTGCCCGTATGACGTTCGCCCGTGATGACTCCAAGGGGAGCAGTGAACTAGGACTTCCTATTCAGGTTGTGGTTGGCTCCTATGTGGATAGTGCAGACGGCCAGGTTCGTCGAATGGAAGAATACCGTCTGGATTCTGCAACCATCAAGGACCGTGGTCACCAGAACTTGATTTTCCACGAAGGGGATTCCTTGACCTTGCAGATTTCCTATGGCGTTCGTGATTTCATCAATAAGGCCAGCGATGGCAGAACGCTCAAGATGATGATTCGTATGGGTTATCCGTTCCTGCAGGAAAAGGATCCCACTTACCTGGATTACTACAACAAGACTACAAAGGATACTTCCTTCAGGTATCTGCCTTACATGGATTACGCCCGCTACGATTTTGGAACTTCTATGAAGAGTCCTGCAACGCTGAAACTTTGGTTGGCTACTAAGCGGGGGGATGAATAATGAAAAAGCTTATTAGTACACTTTGCGTTTTGACAGGACTGTCCTTTGGTTCCATGATCGGTATGGATGCCCTGGGCGAAGAACAGGTTATGGGAGGAACAGCCTCCGCTGCTGGTCGTGGTTTTGCCGGCAATGCCAAAACGGGTGACGCCGAAGGCCTTTCTGTGGTGAACCCGGCCCGCCTTGCTTTCGATACCAAGGTTGTCTTCAACTTGAACTTCCTCCTGGAAATGGATGCCGCAAGTAACGACGGTGCCAGCTACATCGGCAGAAATCTTTCTATGCCCTCGTTCAATTTGTCTTTCCCCATGGGAGGCTTTGGCGCAATGGGCCTTTCTTTGTGGCAGCACTATGCCGCCACGATGAATGAAGAATATACGGATGATGATAAAAACACCGCGAAGATCGAGTACAAGGGTAGCGTGTATGAGCTGGTTCCCACTTATGCTCTTAGACTGCCTTTCCTGAGATCTATTTCTCTTGGTGGATCCGCTCACTTTGTTATGGGTAGCAACTCTCGCAGTCTAACCTTGAACACCGATACAGGTGACCTCGAAAAGAAGGATGTCTGGGGTGCTCGTGGTTATACCCTGACTGACTATGTCGAAGGCTCCTGGGAAGTTAAGGATCATCCGGCCTATTACACGATGGCATTGCAGTATCGTGGTCGTGTCGCATCCTATTTCTTCTCTTATACGACCGGTTACACCTTGTCGAATGCATTGGAATATGATTTCAGATTCAATGAAAACGACACTTTGGCAACCACCCATTATACTCGCGAAATTGACGTGCCGGCTATGTTTGCCACGGGTATCAACTACCGTCTGAACAAGCGCCACAATGTCATGTTCGACCTGCAGTGGCGCGCCTGGGATAGCGAAATTGAAAATCTTGCTGGCGGTTGGGACATGACAAAGGTTACCGATACCCAGAGTGATTTTATGGCATCGGTAGGTTATCAGTGTGATGGAAGTCCTTTGTTCTATGACCCGTATTGGACACGTATCAATTATCGCGTAGGTGCATGGTACAAGAGCTGGTACATTAAGGATGTTTATGAAGCAGGGGGCTCTCTGGGAGCAGGTTTCCCCCTGGGCCGCAAGGGAACGACTTTAGATTTGGCGTTCCAGGGTGGCATGCGATTTGCTGACTCCAATAACGAATGGGACGAAACGTTCTTTGCCATTCGAATTGGATTGACCGGTATTGGAAACTGGGGTCAGACTCGCAGATAGAAGTGTTTATGAAGGAGGCCGAAAATGGCAATTAAGAAAGAAACAGAAGTAAAGTCTAAGATCAAGAGCGCTGTGAAGAGCGTTGCTGAAAAGACTGCTGAAGTAGTTAAGAAAACTCGTACGACCAAGAAGGCTGCAGGGGAAAAGGCTGCCTCCAAGGCTACCGTCGATACCCTGAAGGAAGCTGAAGCCAAGGCTGAAAAGGTCGTGGCAAAGGTTTCCAAGGTGGCAAAGGCTGCTGCAACTAAGGTGAAGGCTGTTAAGGCTTCCGTTAAGGCAGAAAAGACTGAAAAGACTGAAAAGGCTACCAAGACTACCAAGGCTGCAACCGCCAAGACCGCTGCAAAGACTACTAAGGCCACTGCAAAGACCGCTAAGGCAACTAAGGCTGCCGCAGAAAGTGTAAAGGCCAAGGCCGCTTCTGCAGAAGTTGAAAACGCTTCTGAAAAGTCTGCTGACGTTGCTTCCATGGCTCAGTCCTTTGACGCTGAATACCTGGTTCTCATGCAGAAGGATCCTAACTGGATGCATGCCTTCTGGGAAGTTTCCGAAAACCGTATCAAGCAGGCCAAGAAGGGCAAGAGAAAGCTGGTCCTCCGTTTGTTCGACATTGCTTCCGACCTGACTGTCCAGCGTAGCAAGAAGCGCAAGTTCCGCGATATCGAAGTTCCTGCTGATGCTCGCAGCTGGTACGTGGAAAATCCGTCCAACAAGTCCTGCGTCGCCGTTCTTGGCGCTGTTCAGGGCAACAACTTTATGCCTATCGTGGAATCTGCTCCGGTCATGACTTTCGACAAGTCTGCAGCAGCTCCCGCTTCTGATGATGCTTTTGCCAAGGCTTCCCTGGGCGGCAATACTCTGGGCAACTTCATGAGTTCCGGCTTCTCTAGCCAGACTGCTGAATCCTGGCTCAAGTCCTTGAGCGAAAACTTTGGTAGCTCCTCTGAATCCATGTTCTCTGGCGCACTTTCCAGTGCTGCCCTCCAGAGCAACGGTTCTCTTTCCATTGCCGCTCCTAAGGATTCCGTTAGCTACGGTAAGGATTTCTTCCTGTGGGTAAAGACTCGTCTCATCGTTTACGGTGGCACTCGTCCCGACGCCCATCTCCAGGTTCGCGGCGAAGACTTCCCCCTGAATCCGGATGGAACCTTCAGCTTTGAAGAAGACCTGCCCGATGTGACCAAGGTTATTCCTGTCTTTGCTACCGATAAGGATGGCGATTTCCCCACAACAATCGTTCCTATCGTTGTAAAGCGCACGGAGTAAGCCTGCGGCTTAATTATGAATTAAGAAGTACGAATTATGAGATTTGTAACGGTGGTTTAGCCGCCTTATAAGATCTCGTAATTCATAACTTATAACTCGTACTTGTCTATGTCTGCTCCTGGTAAAATCCTCTTCTTGATGCACGCTCATTTGCCCTACGTGCATCATCCTGAATACGATCGTTTTTTTGAAGAAAACTGGCTTTTTGAAGCCATGGCAGAAACGTATCTGCCATTGGTTCAGGCTATGCGTCGTCTTCTGGAAAAGGGGGTTCCCGGGACTTTGAACTTGAGTGTTTCGGCACCGCTGATCGAGATGCTTTCCAATGAACGTCTCATAGATAAGTTTTCGGAACATCTCAACAAGCAGTTGGAACTCATTCAGAAAGAAGTTCGCCTTAACGAAGGTAAACCCCAGGAATCGTTGTCGAAGTTCTATCTGGAACGTCAGAAAACTTTGATTGATACGTGGGAACGCCGTATTAACCGTAACTTGCTGGGTGAATTTCTTGAACTGGAAAATGCGGGCAAACTGAATTTGCTGACCTGCGTAGGAACGCATCCGTTCCTGCCGGCATACCAGAGCGATCCTGAATCGATTCGTCTACAGTTAGATGTTTCTGTTAGATGTTTTGAAAGGGCCTTTGGCCGTAAGCCGCAGGGTGTATGGCTTCCGGAATGTGGTTATTTCCCGGGACTGGATAAGTACCTGGCTGAATACGGTATCCGCTATTTCTTCCTGGAAACTCACGGTGCCCTGCTTGCTTCTCCGCCTCCTAAGTATGGCGTTTTTACTCCGCTTAAAACCACTCAGGGCCTGTATTGTATGGGCCGCGAGCAGAAGAGCTCTATGGAAGTGTGGAGTCGCCGAACTGGTTATCCGGGGCATCCTGAATACCGCGAATTTTTTAAGGATATCGCTCAGGAACGTCCGAAGGATTATCTCGGGGATTATTTCTTTGCCGGTGAAACACCCATTGATTCCGGTTTTAAGTACAATCGAATTACGGGTTCCGAAAACAAGGAGCTTTATAGGCCTTGGAATGCCATGTGTCTGGCTCGCGATCATGCCCACCTTTTCGTAGTTAATCGCGAAACCACAATTTCTGAGTTGCTGGTGAACATGGAAGGAAATAAGGCTTGCATGCTTTGCCCCTACGATGCTGAACTTTTTGGCCATTGGTGGTTTGAAGGTCCCTTGTTCCTTGAAGCGATGCTGGAACGTGCCGCCTCGTCTAATGTGATTGAGTTTGCTGGTGCTGATCAGGTGATGACTTCGTCCGCAGATCCCGAAGTTCATGAACCGGCTTTTTCTAGCTGGGGTGAAGGAGGCTTTGGTTCCGTATGGATTAACGGCGAAACGGATCAGTATTATCCGCAGTCCTATCGTCTTCGCGCCATGATTCAGCATTTGAAATCTATTCAGGAACGAATGGGTGCCCTTGGTAAGAAGAACGGCAAATTGATGAACCGTTATATCAAGCAGATGGAACGTGAACTGATGCTGTTCCAGTCTTCTGACTGGGCTTTCATGATCCACAATCATTCTGCGGAAGGCTATGCCCGCCGCCGTCTTGATGAACATTACAACAATGGGCATGCCCTGTTTGCAGAAGCCTGCAAGGCTGTGCTCAAGAATTCTGATAAGCTGGCGCCTTCGTCTATCCTTCCCAAGTTGGAAAAGGATGACTGCATCTTTAGCTGGCTTTAATTAATAGATTATAATAAAATCCTTTGTTTTCCCGCTGTTTCCGACTCTAAAGCGGTAAACTCCTGGAGCCATCAACTCTCTCACTCGGGATTCCTCGAGGCAGAGTGTTGAACCTTCATATTTTTCTCGGGAAATCAGGTTTCCGCGACGATTGCGGATTTCTATGAAGTGCTTGTCGTGGGGGAGCGGGGTAAAGCACAGATAACCTTCTCGCCAGGGAACAGGATAGGCTCGCAGGGTAGAATCCTTGAGGACGGTGGGGAGGTACTCTTGACTATTGAAATTGCTAAAGATCCACGCGATAGAATCGATGCTTGAATTTGCCGAGGCTTGGGCGTAGAATAGATCTGCATCGTTGGTTGTCTTAAAATTCTCAATTTGAGCGGACTTTCCCTGGTAAGCGACTGCAGAAACCTGCCCCAGAAAATCTTCTAAAATGGGGGAGCCATTGCTGTAAAATTTATAGGCTAGGTCGTTGATCGCGGGCTTTACCGATTTGTTGTCGCCGTTGGTTTTTAACTGGATGTATGAGAATTCTGGCCACCTGGGTTCATCCTTGCAAATGAGTTCCGTGGAGTCTATGAATGTACTGCGGTTCCCTGCAAAAGAAAGTCTTGTCGCAAAGTCCTGAAACAAGGAATCTACAGAAAGTTTCTTTTGATCAATCACCGCTTTGAACTGTTCGGGGAAAAGCTTGTTGGGATTTTTCTTGTAGTTTTCCCATATGGCCTTGTCAATTTTCTTGTCGACGAAATTATAGAGGTAAATCAGTAGAATGCCTGCGCCGTAGGGTTGGCCCATTTGGTTAAGTGGCGTTCCTACCTTGGTTGACATGGAGGAAAGGTAGCTGAAGTAATCATCGATATCGGGGTTGGCGATTTCTTCGATTCCCGATGCTGATGCTTCGAACCAAAAGGTTTCCTTTGTGAAAGGGTGATACCCGAGTTGTATGGCGTGGTACAGTTCATGAATGACGGTAACCCGGATGCCTTCTTTCCAATGTTCGGCATAGGAGTAACCGTGAGCCTTGTTTTCGAACTCGACGGTGGGACGGGGGTAGACGCAACTTTGATTGTCTTTTGAAATGGTGTCGTAAGCAACCTGGAGGGAAGGCTGATGACGGAAATCGTTTTCAATCATCAATTCGCTCTCGTTATTTTCTTCGGGAGAATATGTTGCTCCATAGCATTCATTACAGATTTGCCCGAAAACGGAATGTGAATTTCTCACAAGAGAAATGTCCAAAATTTCAACGGGATAGAGCCCCTCTTTTACGGGTTTCTGATAATGATGCGTTTCTGAAATGCCTTGAGGGGGTTGCATCCCCATTTTTTCGGTGTGAAATTTCCGTGCTTCTTCCACATAACTCGCCAAGTAATCTACAAAGGCGGCTGTTGTTTTGTGGGGGCCAGAAAGGGTGTAGAAAATCTGGAAGTGGTCTGTCGTTCTTGTATAGACGCTGTCGTAGAGGTCTTCGCTGTTGCAGAGTGAAATTGATGTTGATTGAACAGACGGTTTTGCAAGGCTTTGACCATGACGATTTTTGATCATCAATTCTGTTCCGCAGACACTACGAGAATATGCAGATGTACAAAGCACCATTGCAATAAACAGAAGTGTTGCGATGTATCTAGCAATCATGTTAGAGTTCCTGCTTAAGAATTTCAGCTGCACGTTTTTTTATTTCGTTGGGAATCGTCAGACTTTTTTGGTGATGAGGTTTTACTCGGGCGTCTACGATTATCGGCGCATGGCAACCCCAATGTTTATTTTGTATGAAACTTTGTAGGCCGAATATATCACGGGCCGGGTCTGAACGGGTGAACGTTAACCACAAGAAGTCGGGTAGCTTGCTTCCATCCAGACGTTCGTTGTCGATTTCGGATACCTGGTCGACAATTGAAATCCAGGGATAATTCTCTCTAAACGCCCATTTGTCCAGGGCGGATTCCAGTTGCATGAAAATGGCTTCTCTTTCATTTTCGTCAAACGCAGGCGCTTGAATGATAAGAACTCCTGCCATGGGCATCTTGATAAGATTTCTTGACGTCTTTCCTTGTGAATTGGTAAATGCATCTGGTAACTGCAGAATTTCTATGTCCTGCATATCATGGCGAAGATTCCTACGCTTTTCTCCGGCGGCAGCCATAATCAATTTGGAACCGTGGTTTAAACGTCCTCCTGTATAGTCCAATGTGTCGATTGTGGTGGCGGTCTGGAAATGCAGATCTCTGCTGAAATCCAGGCGCTCCAGCACATGGGCAAAGAAGGCGGGTACATCGTTGACGTTCAGGTTGGCGTTGTCTTCCTTGGCGGCGATTAAAAGGTATTTGCTGAGACTTGCCTGGTTGAACCCTAAAATGGCGTTGGCGGTTTTCAGCAGCTCCATGGGTTCCCGCTCCTTGGCGTAGGGCACGAATCGTTCACTGGCCAATGCTAGGCAAAGGGGATGAACTCCGGCGTCATCTACAGCGTGAATGGCGTGAAGCCCCGGAATCGATGCGGGAACCATAGGCTTTGTTATCTGATGGATAAAGCTGCCGAAAAGAGTGTCTTCCTTGGGGGGCCTGCCTACGACGGTAAAGGGGTAGATGGCGTTCTTCTTGCAAAGGACTTTTTTTACCTTAAGACAGGGGAAATCATGTTTGTCGGAATAGTATCCGATATGGTCGCCGAAAGGTCCCTCGGGTTTCAGCTCCGGTTCCATTTCGCCAAGAATGCAGAAGTCGGCATCAGAAGAAATCAAGTAACCATCGTGAATGAAATACCGGAAACGTCTACCTCCTAGCATCCCTGCAAAAACCAGTTCAGAAAGGTTTTCGGGCATGGGCATGACTGCGGCTACAGTTTGCGCCGGAGTGCCGCCTATAAAGATGCTGACTTTAAGGGGGCGATTTTCTTCAATGGCTTTCCGGTGGTGTCTGGCGATGTCGCGCTTGATTTGATAGTGAAGGCCGCATTCTTCGTTGGGAACGTACTCGTTTCCGGAAATCTGGATTCGGTACATGCCGACATTGGTGGTCATGACGCTTGCGTTTTCGCTAGGGCGGGTCGCTACCTGCGGTAACGTAATGAAGGCGCCGCCATCCAAAGGCCAGCTCTTGATTTGCGGAAGGTCCGCCAGGGTACATTCTTCAAAATCCTTGATGGATCCGCTGCGGCGGGGGAGGGCATTAATGCCTGTGCAGGCCGCTCTCAGCAATTTGACCGGATTGGGGTTCTTGAAGAACTGGACGGGGTTAGATTTGAACTGGACTGCCGTCTGGGTTCCCTTTATGGTTTTGCGGAATAGGAAGTCCAATCTTTCCTGGGTCCCGAAAATATTGCAGGCCGCTCTAAAAGGGCTTCCCTTGACCTTCTCAAAAAGAAGGGCGGGACCATTGTTTTCAAAAACCTGGCGGGCAATTTCTGCCATTTCTAGATTAGGGTCCACTTCCTGGTGGATGCGCTTCAACATGCCGGCCTTTTCTAAGTCCAGCAGAGCCTGCTCAAGGGATTTGTACATGGGAACCCCGATCTTCGGTATTAACCGGCGGTAGAGGATTGATTTAGTGCGCTGAAACTCTGGGTCTGCTTCTTGGCGACGATGGCTGCCTTGATGCTGATGGCTTCCTTGCGGCTAGCAACAGCATATACAAGGTTAGCCTTGTTTATCAGACTTGAAAAAACTTCTTCGGGACCGCCGATAAAACCCTGGAATTCAAAACTGTCGAAACAGCGGGTCAGACTTCCGTCTGCGACAAACTCATGCTTTGCCGTAAAACCACGGAAGGGACCGTTGCCCAGGCGAATCGTTAACTTGTTGTCGCTGAAGGCACTGATGAGGCCGGTCCAAGTGATTTTCTTGAATCCCACCATCATAGTGTACTTGACCACATCACCCTTTTCCAGAGTCTCGGGAAGGGTATAGTAGATGACGGGAGTGGTACCTACAGCCACTTTCATAGGGGCGCAACTAAGTGTCTCTAGCAGGTTTGCGAGAGAGTATTCTTGCCACGAAGTCTGACTGAATTGTACCATGACCCGTAATGTAGTAAATTTTTTGGCTCCGTTGGGAATTTCTCTTCAAAAAGCTATCTTGTACCTCCGAAATGAATTCTGTACAGACTGATCAAAAATTTTTACGTAAAAGTACCCTTTTTACCTTTGCCGGTTCCGCCTTGAAGGTTGCCGCTCCAGTCCTCACGATTGTGGTGGCACGAGTTTTTGGTAAGGAAATATTCGGAATATATGTTTCTACTCAGCTTTTGATCTTGAGCCTTAGTCGTGTTGCGGTGATTGGCCTTGATAAAGGTATGCTGCGATACATTCCGCAAAACAAGGTTTGCGGTCGTCCGGAGCATGAGGGTATTATTGAATCCTTGTGGCGTACGCTTTTCTTCGCCTTGGTGATTTCTGTGGTCATGTGGGGTGGTGCCGCCTTTGACCTGCAGCGGATTACCACGGGCCTGGCCATGCTTTCGTCGGCAGAAATCTCGCTTTATGTTCTTTCTATCATTCCCTACACGTCCTTGCTTTTGTTTGCTGCTTCATCCGAAGGGAACCGTCGTCCGCAATACAAGATTTTTATCAATGAGTTTGCTGTAACGACTCTCGCTCCTGTTATTGCCCTGGCTTTGCATTTTACCGGATTCCAGGATAAGCTGGCCCTGCCCTTGGGATTCTTTGTTTCTAACCTGTTTGGCGTTATAACCTACATCTTCCTGATCAATAGACAGTTTACCCAGATCCGCTGGTTTATCAAGGATAAGATTCCGTCGGAACTTCTGAAGTTTTCTATTCCCCTGGGTGTTACAGAAATTGTCGCTTCCTTCCTTTTGCGCATGGACTTGTGGATGGTGCTGGCCTTGATTGGACCTGAAGCCGCCGGTGTCTATGCGGTGATGGTTACCATTTCTAACGGCCTCAAGACAGTTCGCAGTAGTTATGATCCTATTTTGCAACCTGTGGTCGCGGGAATGTCCAAGGAACGCCTTGACACGGACTTAAAGCCGGTGTTTTCCTATTGCGTTTCCATGGTGACCTTGATCCAGTTGACCATTGGCTTTTTCATTGTGCTGTTCCCCGAGCAGACCATGATGATTGCAGGAAAGTCTTTTGTGACCGACGAAAACCCGGTTGCCGTACTTGGCATCCTGATTATCGGTAACTTGATAAATGGTTTCTTTGGCCTTACCGGATCTGTAATCAACGCCTTGGGCAAGAGCCGTTTTATGCTCTTCATGAATATGGTTTCCCTGGTGTTTGCCACGATCATGAACCGTATGTGTATTCCCATTTTTGGCATTGCTGGCGCCGCCATTTCTTCTATGGCCTATCAAATTCTGCAGAATGTCTGGATGTGTCTGTACCTGCGCAAAATGGGATATTGGCCCTTTAGGCTGAACCTGTTGATTCAGATTGCCTGGATCCTGCTCCTGATTATTTCTTACGTTGTCTTGAATACGGTCTGGGCTCCTTCCCTTTGGATAAAGGCCGCCATTTATGTAGGCATCATTCTTTTGATTGTGTTGACCTTCTTTAAACAGGGTCTTGCTGGCGAAATGGGGTCTCGTAAGAAAAAGAAATCTTAGTCCACCTCGTGAATTAGGTATATTGTTGATATGATTCCGAAAAAGATACATTACATTTGGCTTTCTAACGATCCGCTGCCTCCTCTTGCAAAACTTTGCCTTGATAGCTGGAAGCGCCGTTGTCCCGATTATGAAATCATCCATTGGGATATGGCTCGTTGCCAAAAGATTATTGATACGGTTCCTTTTGTTCGCGAAGCGGTTAGCATGTCTAAGTGGGCTTTCGCAAGTGACTACATTCGACTTTATGCGGTTTATACAGAAGGTGGCGTGTATCTGGATAGTGACGTTTTTGTCTACCAGAGCTTTGATGAATTTTTAAGTAACGGCTACTTTACCAATATTGAATTTACGTCTCATTTTAAGAGAAATAAGTCTTGGAAGATGCTGAACGAAGATGGCACGAAAAAGGATCCCAACAAGATTCCCCTTCCGGGACTTGCCTTGCAGGCTGCCATTTTTGGTGCCGAGGCCAATCATCCCTTCTTGAAGAAGGCCATGGCTTACTATGAACGAGAAAAGTTCATCTTGCCTAACGGAAAGCTGAACATCGAAAATATTGCACCTTATGTGTATGCCCATACGGCGCAGGATTTCGGTTTTGTGTACAAGGATAAGTTGCAGCAGCTTGAAAATAACATGATGATTTTGCCCAGCAAGGTCTTCTTGCCCAGCTGCGATGAAACGAATTTTAAACCGTATGCGATTCATGTAACCAGTGGTAGCTGGAGACCTTTCACTCATCGTATCGTGCGATTCTTTAGACGTTTGCCGATTATTATTTGCAAGATCGGTAAAAAGAATAAGTCTCTCGAAGAAACCCTGAATGATTACGAATCTAAGAGCCTGATCAAGTATTAAGTCTATGACAAAGTATCTTTTTGTTTTGACCAGTTCCGAGAAGGATTTCTTCTGCGAACAGACTTTGGTGGCCATTGCATCTTTGCGTGTTCACAACCCGGGAGCATTTGTTACGCTTCTGACTGACGACAGAACTGCAGCGACTCTCGTTGGCCCCCGAGCCGCCCTGAAAGAGGCTGTAGACGAACTGGTGGCTCTGGAAATCGATGAAAAATTTACTCCCATGATGCGTTCCCGTTATCTGAAGACGGTGATGCGTAACGTGGTGGATGGCGATTTCCTCTATATGGATTCTGACATCGCCATTGTGGGCGACCTTTCCATTCCTGATGAATGGCGCGGCGGAATTTATGCGGTGCTTGACTTCCACACCAATTTGCATAAGGCCATTAATCGCAAGAAGATTCTGAACAATGCCAAGATGCTGGGATTCTCTCCGATTCTGAACGATGAGATTTTCAACGGTGGCGTCATGTTTGCCAGCGATACGCCCGAGGCTCGAGCCTTCTTTGAAAAGTGGCATGAACTGTGGCTGTATTGCCTGACCAAGAACTTCCCCTATGACATGGCCTCTCTGGCCGAAGCCAACTTCAAGTTCAATTATGTCACCAAGAAAATGCCGGGTGAATGGAACTGCCAGATGGCTTATGCCCGCGATTACATTCCCACAGGAAAGGTGTTCCACTTTTTCGGATCTCGCATTATCAACACCTGTGGCCGTAAGGTTCCCGATAGCATGGACCTGTTCCTGCCCAAGATCCTGCGCAAGAACTTCTACACCGACCTGAAGAATATTCCCGTGAAGGTCAATGCCGACAAGAGCATTACCATCAACGAATATTACGATGACGTCATTGCCCATGCCAAGGATGCTTTCCTCTATCAGACAAAGCATGCCGGTAAATTGGGTGCCGATATTATCCGTTCCTACGCATTTGCCAAGTCTTTGGGTTTTGTGTACAAGAAGATGCCTTTTGTCTTGCCGTTGCTTTCCTTGATTGGTAAGATCCTATGAGTCTGCTTTTCAATCTGGAAGCGGTTCAGCCCATTCACAGCGCCAAGTTTCATGGCGGGGGCTCCTATGGCGAAGTGATTTTCTGGGCCATGGTGAATCGAGGTGCAAAATTCAGCTGTATTTATGACAGCCGTAAATACCTGTCTCCCGATATCCTTGCCGCCTGCGAATCTAATGGCGTTCCGCTTTATGATCTGAGCGTCAGCTCTCCTCAGCAGATTATCGACGAAAATAACATTACTGATTTTTACACTCCGCTCTATTCTCTGAGTCCGAAGTGGCAGGTGAATGTTAAACGTTTTGTGTTTACCTGGCACGGCGTTCGTGCATTGGAAATGCCTTACGAATGTCAGGGTGTCGCCTTTGCCAAGAAGTTGTCCCAGAAGGTAGAGGCCCTTTTCCGCTACCGTGAATGGTGGAAAAAGTACTACTATAAGCCTAAATATCAGGCCCTAGCTAAATGCATTGCCGAAGGCGGTGTCGATACCATAACCGTCAGCGAACACAGTCGTGCGTCTATCAAGTCCTTCTTCCCGGAACTGCTCCATAAGGAAATTCCCGTATTCTACAGCCCCATGACCGAATACGAACCGGAAGGATTCCTGCCGCCGAATGTTTTGCCCAAGAAGTATTTCTTGCTTACTAGTGGTGCCCGCTGGGAAAAGAATAACTTGCGTTCCGTAAAGGCTTTCGACCAGCTGGTTTCCATGATGGAATCGCAAGGGGAAGCTTTTGATTTCAAGCTTGTCATTACTGGAGCGACCAATCCTAAAGTCTATCTGAAAAATGTCAGGCACAAGGATCGCCTGGTTCTCCTGGGTTACGTGGAATCCAAGGAACTGGAATTTTTACACAAGAATGCCTACGCCTTTATATTCCCCAGTTTGAACGAAGGCTTTGGCTATCCTCCCATGCAGTCTATGCGTTACGGCGTGCCTGTGGCAGCCAGCGGTTCTACGTCCATTCCCGAAATTTGCGACAATGCGGCTCTCTATTTCGATCCTTATTCTGTGAGCGAAATGAAAAACCGCATGATCCAACTTTTGGACGGATCCATTTACGGCCTTTATGCGGAGCGTGCCCTGAAGCGTTATGCCGAGGTGAGCAAACGTCAGAAAGATGATTTGCAAAAGGCTGTTTCCTGGATTTTGAAGTCAGAAACGTAAACCGCATACGGTAAAAAAGAACATAAAAAAGGAGCGCCCTAGGGCGCTCCCTTTACGTTTTATTTTCTGTATGCTTTATTCCTTGGGCTGCATCGTATCGTTGCGCAGCAGAGAACGTAAAACCTTGCTGGCTCCCACAGCTTTTGTTTTCCAGGCCAAATCGTTTTTGTCGGTGGTTTGTGCAAAGTGTTCCTTTTCGCCGCGATAAACTTCTTCGTTATCTAGGCCGCCCATAATCACATGGTCCCGGAATCCCAGATAGTAGGAGTTCTGGGAGAAGAACATAGACGGTTGATTTGCGGGGCGTTCCTGGGCCAGCAAATCGTAACCCCAGTAGTGGTTGGGCTTGCGAACTTGGGCCAAGTCCATAATGGTGGGGCCTACGTCATGTTGCGAGGCTACGTCTTCGCGAACGTTCAGACCCTGTACTAAGTTTGTGTCGGCAGAGAAAATTCCCATGAAAATTCGCGTGGTGGCAACGCCCAGAGGCTGGGGAACAGCGTAGTCAATGGAGTCCACCGGTGTGTCGTGGTCACCAAGAATGATTACGACGGTGTTTTCGTAATCCTCACGAGTTGCAAGCTTTTCAAAGAAACGTCCCAATTGCTGGTCGGTGTATCGCAAGGCGTTGCGGTAACGCTCCATGGCATCGTCAGGCTTCGGGGCGAATTCATCCGGGTAGCCAAAGAAGGGGATGTGGGTGGCGATGGTATTGAATGTCAGCAGCCAACGGGAATCTGTAGGAAGGCTGTCTAGAACTTCAATGGCCTTGTCTACGCCGAGGCTGTCTGTTGTTCCTGGAATTTTCGTGTCTTCGGGGAGTCTCCAGTTGTCGCCGAAGAATTTTTCTACAAAGGGTAGCGTGTGGTCAAAAACAGGGTTCGATACGGTGACGTAGTATCGGGTGTAGTTTTCCAGCAGTTCCGGGAATCCGGTAAAATGGTTTGAAGCGTAGAAACTGGGCAAGTCGCGGTTGGGGTGGGAGGGGAATCCCAGATAGGTTGCCATAGTTCCGCGAACGGTTGGGTAGCCGCCGCTAAAGGCGTTCTTGAACCAGAAACTACCGCGATTGGCGAGATCCCAGAGGCTTGGGGCGAGTGTTGTATCCCCTTCTAACATCTGGTTGATGATGCGGCCCTTGAAGGATTCGCCGAATATGAAAACGATGTTGTAGGGGTGCTGGGCCTTGTAGGCGTGGGCTGGCGTCTTTCTATAGCCGGGGAATTCTGCATCTTGACGTGACTTGCAGAAATCTGCCGGCAAAAAGGAGTCCAGGTTATCGATGAGTTCGTCTGTAATGCTGTAGTTGTCGCGGACGAATTCAAAGGTTTCCACGGCGGCAATGTGAAGGATTGGTGCTGTTAATGTATGCTTGCCTAAGGTAAAGCGGATGTCCACCTTTGTATTGATGACGGGAATCGTGTATTCGCCGCGAGCCCCAGTCAGGAACAAGATGAGCGGTATAATCGAAAGAATCAGACCTGATGTAAGGAAACTGATAGGAAGTTTTTTTGTAAAACTGTATTCGACTAGCGTTCCCTGCTTCTTGGATTTCTTTCTTTTTAATGTTTCGTATATACAGTATGCGGTACCGCCCAGCACAATCAATAATAACAGACCTACCCACAGGATGGTTCCTTTTAGGTCGCCACCCAAGGTTGTGATTGTAGTTTCGTCAACGATGTTGGACAGGTGAAAATAAGTACGTATAAAGGAATAGGAAAGTCGCTGGTGTGAAAATCTGAAAACCTCGTAGTCGGCAATGGCTATGAAGAAATAGAACACGTAAAAGATCACCATTGCCCGGGGTTTCTTCAGGAAGGTGAAAATGGATGACATTACGAGAACGGCGCCAAATGCCATGCAGATCTGCCAAATGGTGCGACCCGAAAACATTTCCGAAAGGGAGAGTCCCAGCGGGTCGGGTAGGCTATAGAAAAGTACCAGCATGTAGCTCTGGATTACAAGAGCTATGGCTGTTATAATGACAAAGGGATTCAGTTTTTTCAAGTTAAATTCCATGTTCCAGAGAGTAGTCAGAAATTGTAATCAGGGAGTCCAGCATGGCTTTCAGTTTCGAAGTCGTCTGCGCTTCGGAATCGGCCAGGTTCTTTTCTTGATGGGTATCGCCTTCTGCAAAAAGGCCCTGTACGTCACCGGTGCCCAGGGGCAGTTTTTCGATAAGTCTGCGATTTTCGTAACCGACTGCAGCGACTCCTGCGTAGGCTCCAAGAGAAAGTCCGTCGCCGTAACCGCGAAGCAAGTTGTGTCCCATGAAAATATTTGGCGTTGCAATACCTGCCAATTCAAGAATGGTGGGGGCAATATCCATTTGTGCTGTCGTTGCCGTGTCTCTTGCCGGTTCGATGCCCTTGCCGTAAATGAGGAACGGAATCCAGGTGGCGTTAGAATAGGCTCCGCCATTCATTGTAGAAACTCCGTTTTCGCCTAGGGGGAATCCATGGTCTGCCATGATGATGACATAGGTGTTTTCGAACCAGGGTTGCTTTTCTACGGCACGCATAAAATGGGACAGCTGACGGTCGGCGTAGTTCATGGTGACGTTGATGCGCTCGGTTAGAGGCAGCTGCTTTTGTTCATCCGTCATACCCGCTGCAAAATTGAAGGGGTAGTGGTTGGATCGAGTCATCAATGTGGCCAGGAAGGGCTTCCCTTGTTTTGAAAGTGTGTCCAGAACGTATTCCGTGGCGTGATCAAAGAAGGTGGAGTCGTCTTCGCGGTTTCTGTCGTAATGCTGTGCTGTGTACCACTTAGACATCCATACGCCCAGATTATCCCAGGCCGGGTCGGCTGCCGAGAAATAATGGGTTGCGTATCCGGAATCCGTCAGGGTCGAGGCGAAGCTAGGCAAGGTGATGTGTGCCAGATCTGTTGCCTGTGCTAGCGTTGAATGGTGGGGAATGCCGATGTGGGTTGTCAGTACGCCACCTGTCGTGGGAAGCCCGCTAGTGTGCATTCTTTCCCAAATGCGGGAGTGCTGTGCCAGGGAATCGTAATAGGGGGTAGGGGATGTTTTTCCCTGGTTCAGGAAACCGGTATTCCAACCACGGTGAGATTCCATAAAGACCAAGATGAAGTTTGGCTTTTGGGCTCGCTGGGATTGCAACTTTTCACTTTGTAGAAGTTCGTTAGAAGGGGTGCGGTAAAGGGGATTGCCCTTTTCGTCATTTGTGAAATTCCAGAGGGAATCGCCTTCTACCTGTGTCCATAAATTTTGATAGAACCTGCTGTAGGCCTTGATGTCATTGTACGTCAAACCTTGATGATGGTCCGAAACGATTTCGTTATAAATTAAGGTTGCAACGGGGCGAAGTTTTGTCATGCGGGCGTTTCCTGTCCATATGACATTGATGAACAGGGAGGACATAATAAAGAATATCACCATTCCGATGGAAATGCCCTTTACCTTTTGTTCTGCCTTACGGCCTAGTATTTTGTAGATGACAAAAATGAATGGGATGATGGCGAAGGGGAGAATGAATTGCAAAAAGGGAATGGAATAGTCGTTGGCGACATAGTCCCAGAGCATGACCAGCGAAGATGTGTCCTTGTAGGTATTTGCGATGCCGAAAGTCAGGTGGCATCCAAGGAATCGTTGAACTTCGTTATCAAATAATGTCAGGTCAAAAAGCAGGTACTGTAAAACTGCGTAGATAACTAGCAGAACGTTTGAAAAATTCTTTTGAGGCTTGATCGCCTTTAGGATTCCTGCAATAACAAGGAATATGACAAGGGCTTTGGAAATCCAGATAAAGTCCAGACAAACGGCATGGAAAATGTACCAGTCAGGCTTGCTAACAAAAGGGAATCCGTAGGGGTTACTTCTAAACAGAAGTAAAACGCGTAGAATGATGTGAGCCACCCAAAAAGCCAGAGACAGGAATACGAGATTCCTGTGACTCTGGATATGGCTCTTTATCTTATTCAGTAAAGAAATGATAATTGCCATTTTTTATGAATTAATATTCGAAATCGACAGCGCGGCGTTCTACAACAACCTTCTTCACAAAGCCTACGATAGCCTGGTGATCCGGATGACCCTGGTAGAAGTCCAGAGCTTCCTTGGTGCGGAAGGTGGTATCCAGTGCGATATCGTATTCAATGTCGCCGTTGCCCAGTTCGCTCTTGTTGAAGTTCAAACCGGATTCGATGCTGACGAGACCGGGAATCTTACCTTCAAGGGCGTGGAAGGCGGCAACAAGCTTTTCGCCGTTTTCCTTAGCGGTTGCACCTTCAGCTTCGGCCTTCAACTTCCACCAAACGATATGTCTGATCATGTTATTTCCTTTTTTTAGTTGTTCTTATTTGTTGAAATTTCTTTATACAGGTCCAGCTGACGTTTAAAGCAATCGTTCCAGCTGAATTTTTCTGCGTACTGACGGGCCTTGAGTTTCTTGTCTGTCAGGTCAGACTTGTAAAGTTTGATAATCGCCTGGGCCAGCGCGTGAGGCGTTCTTTCTTCAAGAATGATTCCCGCTCCGGATTCCTTTACGTGCTCGCAAGCGGCTCCTGTAGCGGCTCCAATCTGGGCGTTCCCGCTGGCCATACTTTCAAGAATCGAGAGACCGAAGGTTTCCCAGCCAGAAAGGGCTAGGCCTAAATCAACGCTTGCATAATGGCGGGCCATTTCGTCGATAGACTTGATAAATCCCACGTAACGGATATGGGGGTGGGTCTTGACAGCTTCCTGCACCTGCGGCAAGTAGGGCCCTGTTCCTGCGAGGATCAATTCCGGTTCCACACCAAGTTCTGCGGTCAATTCGTCATAGGCACCAAGTAAAAGTTCGATTCCCTTTTCTTCGCAAAAACGGTGTGGGAAGAATATGGTCAGACGATCGGAATTGCCGCCTTTAAAATCGGCAGCTAACGTAGCGTCATGCTTCTCGGGAGAGAACATCCGGATGTCGCAACCAAGAGGAACCCAATAGGGGTGCGGCAGATGGTTTCGTTCCAGTCGTTCCATTACTTCCTTGCAAGAAACTTCTACTGCGTCAAAGCGTGTGAATTCGCGGCGGGCGTACCAGAAGGCAATCTTTTCTGCAACGGAACCTAAAGCCTTGCCCAGTTTATTTGCGACGGGGCGGCCCACATAGGTAACGGGGAAGTCCGCGTGCCAGAAACTGAGAAGGGCTGCCTTGGGGCAAATCTTTTTTGCGGCGTGGCGAACGACGGTGGGCAGTATGTAGGGGCTGCCAACTTCGATGACCTGGGGCATGTACTTCTTGAGTACGGGCTGAATCTGGCTCTGTCTCCACATGAAGCGGTATTCCCAGTTGCCTGGGAATCTATAGGCTTCCACATGTTCGATAATCAGACTGTCGCTAACCTGTTCTGTATACGTTTTCCCATCGGGCATCACAAACACCAGAAGAACATCTTTCTGCTGCTTGTAGAATTCCATCTTCTGCAGATGGTAACGACGAACGCCGCCTCCCGAGGGACTCCAAAAGTTGTTGAAGTCGACTACAGTAAACACGGTTCCTCTTCCATACGGTTAGAAAGAGGGTCTATGTGCAGGTTGCCCTGATATAGCTTGTTGTTTCCGAGACGCTTGGAATCCACACTCAGTACCATGTCTGCACCCTTCTCTTCCAGCCAGTAGGTCGCATCGGAATCGCGGAGGTATGCGCGAGGGCCAACCAGTTCGCCATCGGAATCAATCAGCTCGCCGCCAAGGAACATGGGAATGTCCAATGTCTTGTACAGGTCCAGAATGACGGAGGAACGTCTCTGGTAAATATCCGACAGGTCCATATGGGTAGAAACCTTCAGGTGATCGATGCCGTCGATGATGACTACCAGGTTCGGGTGTTCCTTTACTTCGTCCTTAAGGATGTCTGCCAACTCGATGTTGTCGAGGGTAGGCTGGTCTTCCCAGATTTCCAGACGGTTGTTGCGGACGAATCCCATCAAGTCTCGTGTGGCTTCCAGAATCTTCTGGTTAATAGCTTCGTCTTCGTTTTGCTTACGAACGGTAAGGACTGATTCGCCAATCATCATGGCCTCCATGCGGTCAAAAATCTGGCGGCGGGGCGTTTCCAGGGCGATATAAATCAACTTCAAGTTGGGGTTGCTCTGGAGCAGGTCTAGACCGATGCTGGAAAGCAGGGTGGTCTTCAAACCGAAGGGCTTAGAAGAAACGTAGAAGCAACCGGACTGGATACCGTCGATTTCTCTCGTCAGCTTGGGGAAGGTATTCAGCGTGTAGCCGACGGAGACTTCCGGCGGGCAACCCATGGCAGTATCAAAGTTTTCCTTGATGTCCTGCAGGAGCATGGAACGACGGTGGGTATGGACCGTATCTTCTTCAGTCTGGTCCACAAGAGAGATGAGCTGGTCGGCACCGTTCTTGCGTACCACCTGGTCTACAGTTTCGCCTGCAGGAAGGACGATGGACTTGAACTTCAAATTCAGTTCTTCGGCCATCTTCAGATACTTTTGAATTCGGAATTCCTGTTCGCGACGGTCTTGCTCACGACGGAGGATAACCGTAACGGCATCCGCACCACAAGCCTTCAACTTATAGAGGTGGCTTAGGCTCAGTTCCTGGTACATGGTGGACACGACGCCCGGAATGCCGGCCAAGTCTGCAGTCAGCGCGTCAAAGAATCCTTCGACAATGACGGGCTTAGAAATTTCCGACTGGATGTTGAAAGGAATGTCGCTGGGACCCGAGGCGTAGGACACATACGGGTGAGTAGCCTCTGCATCATCAATCAAACGGCCATAAACAGAATGGATCAGACCCTTGGAGTTGCGGGCCGGGATCGTGATGCGGGGTTCGTGGTAGGCTTCCAGATTGTCCAGGTAGAAACTAATCTGGTGTCTTTCGATACCGGAGAGCATACAGTAGCTGATGAACGGTTCCGGGTCGCCACTATAGTAACCGATACCATAGAGCTGGGCCTGTCCGATACTCCAGCCGCGGGAAGCTAAAAATTCTGCAGAAGAGGGACTCTTGCAAGCGGCCCAGTGACAGTATCGAACGAAATTTTCCAGAACCTTGGATTTCTCGCCACCGATTTCCTTGATCCATGGGTGTTCATCAGGCTGGGTTTCGTGTTCCTGTTCCAACGTACCTAAAAAGTCTAGCGCTTCAGTTCTGGCGGCCTGCTCATCCAAACCGTTAAAGCGGCTGCGCATTACAAATTCAACAAGGTCTCCTTCGCTACCGCATTGCAGGCAACGATAACGCCAATAACCCAAGGCATCGTAAAAGAACAGGGATGTCTCTTCCGGAGAATGGAAGGGGCAACAGGCGATAAGGTTCCTGCCCCAACGAGACAGGGGAATTCCTAGCTGGCGGGGATGAGTTTTCGCCCGCATAATCATACCCATGCGTTCTTGATCGATAAGCATTGTATACCTCTTACTTTCTAGAAAGACAATCTAGATTTTTTTAACTTTCAAGACATGATTATCCTTGGGATTGACCCCGGTTCTATCACTACCGGCTATGCTTTTTTAGATTCAGACGGCAAAAACTTGAAAGTTCTGGAATATGGAGTGCTTCATGCGCCTGCAGACCACGAACTAGAAGACCGCCTTTTGCATATTGTCTCTAAACTGGAAGTTCTTCTAGACAAATATCGCCCCGATGCGTTGAGCATGGAAGGCGTATTCTTTGCGAAAAATGCCCGCAGCGCCCTTGTCCTCGGCCACATCCGTGGCGCAATTTTGGTGGCCTGCCGCAAGCGTGGACTTTCCTACAGTGAATACCCGCCCAAGGTGGTTAAACAGGCCGTTACCGGAGATGGAAGTGCCGCAAAGGAACAGGTCGCAAACATGATTTTTGCCCGCCTGGGAATCTCTGGAAGTGACCTTCCCCTGGATGCGTCCGATGCCCTGGCCATTGCCTGGACCCACGCCAATCCGAGCCCCATGTCTACGGCGATCCTGAGTGCCGGCGGCAAGAAGAAATCCCTGACCAGCCGAAAGAAAAAGGCGACTACCAAACAGTGGATGGACCTGATTGAGAAAATGGGAGGCACGATCCAATGAGTTGTAAAAATGAAAATTTAATTTGTTATGGATTACGTGAGGCCGGTTCGTCTGACTTTATAGAAATGGAAGGATACGTGATGGATAAGAACGTCCTTCCCGCTTACAATAAATTAAAAGAAACTCTGGCGAAGGAAGGCTTTTTACTCCGGTTGGAATCCGCATACCGCCCCTTTGAACGTCAGCTCAGCATTTGGAACCGCAAGGCCTCTGGCGAATTAAAGCTGTTAGACGCCAACGGAATCCCCATGGAACGCCCCCAGGATGAAGAACAGCTGATGTATGCCATCTTGACCTGGTCCGCCCTGCCGGGCGCCAGCCGCCATCACCTAGGCACCGACCTGGACGTTGTCGACGGTAACGCCTGCCCGCCAGGTTATGAAGTGGAGCTGACTCCTGCAGAATGTAACGGGATGTTCGCCCCCTTCCATAAACGTCTGACGGAATTGATGGACTCCGAGGAATCCGCCGGCTTCCAGCGGGTTTTCGTTCCCGGCCGCGGCAAGATTCAGCCCGAAATGTGGCATATCGCCCATTTGCCCACATCCAGACGCTACCTTGAAAATTTCTCCCTAGACCGCCTCAAGCAAATCTACGAGAAGACAGAAATCGCCTGCAAGTCCGCTCTTTTAGATAATCTGGATAAGCTGGCGCAAGAATATATCTACCCCTATTTTGTGTAGTGCTATGAATCTGGATGAACGGACTCGCGGTTTTTTCAGGCTACCGCTGGAAACCTACGGCAAATCAGTTCTGGGGACGGATCTTCGATATGTCCCTTGCAAAGGCAAATGCGAACTGCTTGTCATTGCGGGAATTCACGGTGAAGAACCTGAAACGACTTTTTTGCTCAGTCGTGTTTTGCGCTTGATAAGTGCGCCCCTGGAACGCGCCGCCTTTGTCCTCTGTGCCAATCCCGATGGCATGACCTTGGGCACCCGAGGGAATTATAACGGCGTGGACCTGAATCGAAACTTTCCCGTATCCGTAAAGCCGGAAGGCTATGTCTATTCCCGTTCCGTGCTGGAGGCTCCCCGAGATACGCTTTTACGTTCTTGCAGTGCGGATGGATTTCACGTAGAACCTGAAGTCCTTGGCTTGCTGGATCTGCTAGAAAAGCTGAAACCGGAAGAAATCCTTTCGATGCATGCGCCCATTGGCTGCGTCGATGCACCTGAGCGCACTTCTCTGGTTGAAGGTCTGTGCAACGTTTTTAACCTTCCCTGGATGCCCGATATTGGCTATCCCACTCCCGGCAGCCTAGGAACCTGGTGCAAAGAAAATATGGCGTCTGGCGGCCCGAAACAATGCGTTACGCTGGAGTTGCCTAGAATGTCCCTGGAGGGACTTTTTGACCGGTTTGGAACGTCCCTTGCCGAATTTTTGGAAAGCAAATATTAAAAGTTAGATTGAAAAAAAACTGCGAGTCATGGACTCGCAGTTTTCGCATTAAACCTTTTATAAGAATTACTTCTGTGCTTCTGCTTCTGCAATAATCTTCTTGCGCTGCACAAGGCCAAGAGCAAAACCGATAATCATGTAGAGGCTCATCAAGAGCAACAGGTATTCGGTAATGAACGGAATCTTTTCAGAAACGAACATGAAACCGCTAATGTAGGTGAGTACAATCAGAACTGCCTGGAACAAGTTGAGAGCGACGCTCTTGCGGGGCTGCAGCTTGGGGAGGAACAGGGGGCTCACCATCAGAAGACCGGTAACGAGCATAACCAGGATCGGCACGAAGATGAAAGCGCCGTTGGGATCTGCAAAAACGCCCTTAGACTTCAGGTAGACCACCAGGATGGCGTTAACAGCACCTGCGAAAGTGGAGGGAAGGCCAGAGAAGTGGTGGTGGAACGTGTCGGAGTCGCAAGCGTTGTACTTGGCCAGACGCATAGCGGCGCACAATACGTAAATAGAGAAAGTCACAATCAAAAGCACGGCGTTGGTCTGGAACCATTCCGGAGCGCAGTTCTTATAGGCAAAGAACACGGTGAATGCCGGGGCGACGCCGAAAGCGATAAGGTCTGCAAGGCTGTCGAACTGAGCGCCGAACTCGGAGCTGGCGTTAACCAGACGTGCGGCAAAACCGTCCAGCTTATCCAGCAGAACGCAAAGAACGATAAAATAGCCTCCCATACGGATAGGGTCTGCCGTGGTAAAGGAACTGAATGCACCCGTTGCCCAACAAACAGCGAATACTCCCAGCAAAAAATTCATACTGGTGAATGCGTTAGGCAAAATGAAACGAGTCTTTCCCATTATATCCTCCACTATAAAAGTGCTGGCTGAAAAATAGCTTATTTTTTATCCATTTTACGAAAAAAAACGTTCCCGAGGGAACGTTTTCTGAAAAAAATCGTACTTGACGCCTTATTTGGCGGGCTTGATTCCCCAAAGAGCCTTGACGCCTGCTGCAATCACCAGAATCTGGGGCGGAGCGTAGGGGTTTTCTTCGCTGGGGAAGTTGGTCCAGTGCTTTGTGGAGAATTGGTAGTACTGGGTCGGGCGGTACATAACCGGCAGGGCGGGAATGGTCTCCATAAAGATTTTGTTCAATTCTCTGTATGCCTCGGTCAGTTCCTTTTCGTCGGTCATTGCAGGAATAGCGCTGATTAACTTGTCTGCATCGGCATTCTTGTAACGACCCTGGTTGGCGAAGGCTTCTTCTCCCACAGGCTTGTAAGAAACGCTACCCATAATCTGGTCGAATCGGTTCCAGGGGGAAGCTGCGGACATTTCTGCTGTCTGGGTCTTCATGGCCAGGTCGAAGGTTCCGAGACGGAGGTCCTTGTCCCAAGTGCTGTAGTCCACAAACTTTTCTTCTGCAGACAGACCCAGTTCCTTGAGGGATTCCACGGAAACCTTGATGACGTCTTCCCAGTCGGTCCAGCCTTGGGGGCATTCGATAGTGAAGTTTCTAAGGGGCTGACCGCTCTTGTCCAGTAACTTGCCGGAGTCGTCCCAGCTGTAACCAGCTTCTGCGAGAATGGCCTTGGCTTTTTCGATATCGTAGTAGTAACCGTACTTGTCGGCGTCTTCCTTGAAGAAATACTTAGATTCGGTGCCGAAAGGCAGGATGAAACCGGGCTGAACGGCGGGGGTATAGTTGGAAACTGCCCTGGACTTGATCTTTTCAAAGTTGATGGCGTGCATCATGGCACGGCGAAGTGCAACGTCGTTAAACGGAGCGCTTTGCTGCTGGATAAGGAGGGTAGTGATGGACCCGGGCTGGTGGTACGGTTCGTTTCTGCTCCAGGCACGGATGCTATCGCGGGCCTTATCCCAAATGCGCGGCAGGAACACAGACGAGATGTCCAGGTTGCCCTTGGTCATGGCGCTGTTGAAATGATTGTTGCCGTTGTAGAGGGAATGTATGATATAGCGAGGCGTGGGCTTCTGGTTGTTATACTTGGCGTTGCCCCAATAGTTGTCATTACGTTCCAGGACAATCTGGTCGGGAGAGTAGGCCTTCAGATTGTACGGTCCGGAAACAACAGGCTGATCATCATTCTTGAACTCGGTAATCTTGGCCATATCATAATCCTTGCCGGATTTAGCCGAGTTGATCAGAGGTTCGAATACGGACTTGGGAAGAATGGAGGTTTCCGCAATGGCGTTCAAGATGATGAGCGGGTTCTTGTTCTTGCCGAAGTGGAAGGTCACATTGTTCTTATCGTCTGCGGTAATCTTGCTCAGGAAGTTCCAGTTGCCGTGTCTAGGAGTGGGCAGCAGGGAGTCGATGCGGAACGTGAAGAGCACGTCATCGACTGTAACCGGTGTACCGTCGCTCCACTTGGCCCTGGGGTCCAGGTGAACAGAAATGGAATTTTCGCTGCTCTTATAGCTGTCGGCAAGCATGGCTTCCAGTTCGCCGCTAAGCTGGTTATAGGCTAGAAGGGCCTCGTAGGAAAGTCTGCAGTTTCCGTCAATCGGGAAGTTGGGGTCGTAATCCAGCGGATTGAAGGTGGACGGGGGGGCCCAGTCAAAGCCGCCGATATAGAGCGTTTCGCTGCGGGGGTATTCTGAGGATTCTGTTTCTACGACTTCATTCTTGTCTTCATTGCAAGCCACCAAACCGACCGCGGCGATTGCCATGATCGTTTTTGCGAATGCAGAGAAAACGCTAGTTTTAAAAAGTTTGCTCATCTTCCAATGCCCATAAGAAATATTCGTTAGAAATTTAGTGAGTTTTTTATGAAAAAGTTATCAAATTTTGTTTACAAGTCCTAAAATTTGGGCTATTTAGAGGATGTTTCTAAAAAATTTACAGAGAGAAACCGTATAATATGCGTTTCGGGGAGGCGCTGAACAGGGTTTGATTCATGACAAACGGGGTTCCTGCACCTCCGGGGGTATTGAATTTTCGGATGAATTTCCCGTCATTTAACGAAATAGAAACAATTTCATTTCCCTGGTCGATCCATATTTCTCCATCTTTGACAAATGGGGTCGTGAAAATGGAGTTTTCACCCTTGTATTTCCATATGGGTGCGCCCTCCTTGGAATAAAGCATTAGAGTCTGGTCTGACAAACCTATAATCAGTTTGCTTTCATCATTATGTCTTATCGATTGTAGCGAAACGATAGGGGCTTCCACCAAAATTTGGACAGGCTGTTTTTCTCCTTGATGGGGGTTGAAAAGGATCAGCTTATTGTTGCTAGAGGCTATTGCCATTATTGAATCGGCGGTGACCATATGGGAAACAGGTCCCTGGATCCGTCTGGAGAATCCACTGATGATTTGCCCCGATGCGTCATCCAAAGCGTTGAACTCGCCTTCCAGATTGCAGGTGTATAGGTAATTGTGATCCTTAACGGCAAAGAAGGGGGTGGAATAAATCTTTCTTGACCAGGCCAGCTTATTGTCGGGTTTCATTGCCTTGAGAATAAATCCGTTCCATGTAGTAATGTATGTTGCCTGGTCGAGAATCTTGGCTTCGAAGGCTTTTCCGGGAAGCTGGATGTTTGTGGGTACAGACTCCTTACTGAACTCGAAAAAGTTGACTGTATAGCCGGAGGCAACCACTAGGTTCCTATCATCGCTTGCGATGACAGGTGTATTTTCAAGATGGCTGATTTTCTTAGACCACTTCAGCTCCCCGTTTTCGGTGTTGATGCAGAATAGTCTATCGGCTGCAGGATCTATCGTAAATAGGTCCTTCTTGTTGCCGAAAAGTTGGGGGTAGCGGGTTTTCGGTGAAATCGGAAGCAGGTTGATGTGTTTTGCTCCAATGGATTTCCCGTACTGGCTCAGAATAAGGTTTGTAGCGCGAGGATTGCTGGCCGAAAGTCGTACTGCTTCTGACCAGGCTTTTTGCTTTTCCTTATTGCTGCTCTTCTTGTTTTCGAGGTAGAGGGCTTTTAGGAACCAACCTTCTGCGTTGCCGGGTTCCAGGCTGAATAGAGTGTCTAGCACGGGGGCCAGGGAATCCCACATGCCCCTTTCGTAAAGGCCGATGGCTTTGTTTGCGAATACTTCGGAACGAAGAATTTTCTTACCGTAGTAACGGGGTTGAATGGGGTACAGTTTTCGTTCGCCAAAGTAAAGGAAGATTCCGTCTTCAGTATGGACGGGGGGTGCGTCAATCGGGGTGGTGAAGCTAAAATTCCAAAGAGGGTACAACAAAGTGTCTACGGCTGTAATTGTACCTTCTTCGCTGAATAATCCTAAGGTTCCCTTGGCGAGGGGATAAATCTTGGTTGCGTCACTACGGATTGACGCCCGGGTGAAGCCGCTTAATTGGTCAAAAAGGGAAACCTTGCCTGAAGCTTCCAGTACGACAATGTTGCGTTCAAAGCTGAACATGGACTCCACGTTGTTAATGGAGGTTTTCCAAATGGGATTGTTTCCTTTTTTGGGTACGTAACAATAAAGGTTTCCGTTTGAAACGAGGAATAGCAAGTCCCTACTGATGATAGTCTGCTTAATAACGTCAAATTGGGCTATGCTGATGTTTTCATTTCCGGTTTCGGAAGACACAAAATGAAGCGCATTGTCGGCGCAGTTGAGTATGAAATCGTTTGTCGGTTTGTAGAAGCCTTCAATAGTGCAGTTTGAGTATTTTTCAGCGATGTTGGCAACAATACCTTTTTTATTGATAATGTACAGTTGCGTATTGGTTTGAATGATGGCGTGATTGTCAAGGAACAGGTAGTCTGTTGCCTTGGCTATGCCGTAGCTGACTTGAGGCACGCTTGCGTGGAATTTCTGAAAATGCAGGCTGTCTCCATCTGCGGATTGATACCAAATACCCTTGCCGGTAATAAATAGTATCTGAGAGGCGCCGGGCAGTGTTGTCGGAATAGGGATTATCTTCCCGTTGTCTATTCTGCCAACCGTTTCGTCCTGGAATAGACAGTAAGTTGGCCCCTCTCCAAAAAACCTCTTGATGCGGGTTCTTAAGTTGATTGGGGTGAGTAGGAAACTTTCAATCTGTTTGCTGGTGGCTGCATCACGTTCGGCTAGCCAATAAGATTTAGTTGTTTCGTTGGTTCTTGATAGACTTTGCTTGTAATAGAAGTTCGACGAGGAATTGTTTCCGGACAATTCCTGGATTTTTCCCAAATAGAAGTAGGCGGATTCCTGATCTTCCTGATCACCTTCTGCGGCTACATTTTCCAATATGCGGATAGCTTCCGTCACGTCCCCTTTCATTTCAAACATGTAAACGGCTTCTTGTATCAAGCTTTCCATTTTACTTGCATGAGAAAAGACACTTAAGGTCAGTATGACCATAAGCTGCAGGATGAGTGCGGAACCGGCAAATTGTTTGAATCTATTCAACATCGAACTTGTAGCCTGCTCCTCGAACAGAAATTATGATTCTGGGGTCTGTCATGTCGTCTTCGATTTTCTTACGCAGGTTTCCAATATGGTTGTCGATCGTTCTTGTAGATGGCATGTTCTCATCTGTATAACCCCAGATGTCCTTGAGTAGGTCTTCTCGTTCAACAACTTCACCACGGTGCATCCAGAAATATTTAATAATCTGGTATTCCCTGGTTGTAAGGTCCAGGGGTACGCCCTTCTTGACGGCCGAGAATTTCTTGATATCCACTTTCAAGTCTGCAAATTCAAGAACGTCCGGCACCACATTTCCGTTACCGGCCTGGGGTTCGATTCGACGTCGGAAAGCCTTGACTCTAGCCAGCAATTCCAGAATAGAAAACGGCTTGGTCACGTAGTCATCTGCGCCCATTTCCAGGCCTGCAACTTTGCTGGCTTCTTCGGTTTTTGCCGTGAGCATGATGATATAGCATTCCGGATGCTTGTTGCGGATATAGCGGCATACTTCAAAGCCGCTTTTCTTGGGAATCATCAAATCAAGCAGAACCAACTGCGGCTGGAATGAATCAGTCTTTTCGATGGCCTCTTCTCCATCACAGGCTGTTTCTACTTCGTAATTTTCCATTTCGAAGTTGTCTTGCAAACCAAATCGGATAATCTCTTCATCCTCAACAATGAGAATTTTAAAATTTTGTGCCATTCTTACTCCGCCCTTTTAAATTTTATGGTGAATGTGGATCCTTTCCCTGGTTTGCTGACGAGAGAAATTGTGGCTCGATGAGTTTCTGCCACTCTTTTTACAATGGCAAGACCTAGGCCAGAGCCTTTGGTACTGCGAGTCATTTCGTCACCAACTCTATAGAAATCATTAAATATATTTTTTTGTTCTGAACTAGCGATGCCGACACCAGTATCTGCTACAGAAAAAACGGACCATGAATCTTCTGTGTAGGTTTTTATTGTGATGTCTCCGGGAGCGTTCGTATATTTGATTGCGTTTTCGATCAAGTTTTGTGCGAGACTATATAATGCGGTGTAGTCGCCCATGACGAATACGTTAGGGTCGAATATGGTGTGGAACGTAAGTCCCTTCTCGACTCCGATGTCTTCAACGGCGTCAAAGACTTTTCTGGCGCAAATAGAAAAGTCTAACCGTTCCCATTTGAATGCTCCGGTTCCATGTTCCATGCGGGTGTAGTTGAGAATAGCCCCAATGAGGTTTTCTAGTCGGGTCGCTTCCTTACCAATAAGGTTTGAGTATTCTTGTACCTTTTCCACTTTTTGAACTCGTCCCCTGGCCATCATTTCGGCAAACATCTTGATGGAGGTCAGCGGTGTTTTCAGTTCGTGAGAAACGCTGGAGAGAAAGTTTGCCTTCATGGACAGGAGTTTTCGTTCCTGTGTAATGAACTTAAACATGAAGAAAGATCCGAATATTACCGTAATCAGGGCGAATAGCATCAAACCATACATTAGGAACATCCGATGGCGGGTTTCCTTTCGAATATCCTGCATGTCTTTCTCGTAAAGGATCAACTCAAGACCGAGCGCGTCTTCCAGGTGTACTTGGTTGATTATCGTTGTGCTGTCGAGGGCGGTTCCCAGAAGGACAAGATCGTTTTTGTCAATAACGGAGAAGGGGATGTTCTTCCAGCTTTGAGCTACGCTTTTGAGTTTGCCGAGGATTCTGTCTTTGTAGGATTCCTTGTCAATTTTGGCAATGACGACCTGGTCCCCAGAAAGGTAGGGGTATGACATCTTGAAGAGAATGATATCTTCATTGGATTTGAACGATATGCCGTCCTTACTTGCGGGGGTATTCTCTAGGATGTCCTGGAACTGGTCCTTGTGCTTGTAGAGGATGTCCATGTATCCAAGTTGCCTGTTGAAATTTTCACGTAAATTCCAGAAGGCTTCGCGCTTGTCCTGGGGAAGTTTTTCAAATGACAGAATCTGTGTAAAGGCGGATTCGAAGAAAAATCTGGATGATGCAATATTTTCTAGACTAGACCCTTCAAAGAATTCTGCCAGCACGGCAAGGCAGTAGTCCTGGGCTTCCTGATGCTTTTTCTGTTTGACAAGAATCTCGAAGTGCAACAGTCGGACCGACCATGTAAGGTCGGCGTGAAGGTAGCCCTGCTGGTGGGGATTTTGTTCCAAAAACTCCACTAGCTTTAAGGCGTCGTCATATTTTTTTTCTTTGTAGTACAGTCGGATCAAACCCAATAAATCCTGGGTCTGTTCGGAGGGGTCGAACAAATAGAGGCTGGGCCTAAGCGATTTTGAACGCTTCTTGATGTAGTTCTTTCGGCTGTTTTCTTCTGTAAGTCCGGAGAATTCTTCGCTGAACAACTTTTTCTCTTTTAAGGTGGCGACCTTGTTTGAGAAATTTGTGGACTTGAAAAAGTGCCTTGACGAAATGTCGGGATAGATCAGCGCACCTTGATTGAAAAGGAATATGGCTTCAATTCCGTCGACAGACTTGAATTCGGACGCATGACCAAAGTCTAGAAGTCGCTGGGGCTGTTCATAGAGAAAAAGTGATGCGTTCTTTGTTTCTAGAAAGACCTTGTGTTGCTCTTTTAGAACGCTTTCTTCAACGTCATTCTGAAATGCAGTCCTGTTTTCGTTGAAATTCTTTTGCGCCAGAAAGATTTCGTTTTGAATATTACGAAAACTGAGCACCGCCAGGATGGCGGTGGGTAGAATGATGCCTCCGACAAATAAGAGGATAAATAGCAGATTATTGCGGGAAACCTGCATAAGCTTCTTTTATAGCGGAAGGTATACTGACAATCCCGGGAACTGCAACACGACCAAGCTTCCTGCCATTAGCAGGAGCAGCAAGGCAATTGCAATAAGGGAGATGGACAATAGCGGACGAATCACTTGATTACGTTTGCCCTATGGGTAACAGAAACCTTATGTCCCATTTCGACGCGGCGATTGTTGGAATAAATTTCGCGAATCAGCACCGAGGACTCGTTTTCTGCTGCGCGAGCGATGACGCCTCTACCGAGAAGGCGAGGAGGCATGCTTGCATCAGACTTGTCTTCTTCCCAGATTGCCACAGCATCGCCGGTATTGTATCCCTTTGCGAAACCACCATCAATCAGAACGTAAGAATAAGCTCCGATAATCAGCATGGGGTCCATGGAATAACGAATAATGGCAAGGGAATCCATCTGGGCTGTCTTTTCTGCCGTATAACCTGTTACGTTAATGGGTGCAAGAGGCTGCTTCAGACGTGCTTTAGACTGGTTGATTTTGATTTCGCGGAAACTTTGTACAATCTGGGCACGAGACAAGGTGTCGCCGATAGCGGTTATTCTTGCAATGCCTGACAGTCTCAACAAGGCGAACTTGTCAAAACTTCTTCCCTTGGATGCGGGAACGTCAATAGCCTTGGCATCGACAATTTCAATGAGGTCTCCCTTCTTGAGATTGCTATTGGTCTTTTTACCGATTCCTACGACAACTTCGCTTTCGGGAAGGTGGATCAGAGGTTCTTTCTTTTCTCCAGAACGGATAGAGAAGAAGGCGCTGTCCTTCTTAAGGGAGTCCAGGGTGTAGATCTCGGGTGCTAGAATCTGGTAGTATCCATTGAACAGCTTGGGTTCGGGGCGCTGCTTGTAGTAGTAGGAATCTGTAGGTTTCTGCTTCTTTTCCTTCTTGTTCTTGCTACGAAGATCGCCTAACATGCTTTCGAAGTCTGCGTTTCTTTCGTCACCGTCATCGCAGCCTGCAGAAGTAATTCCCTTCGGCAGGTTGGAGTCGGCCACTGCAGCGTCGCAGGGATACTTTTTCATTGCAGGGTCAATGTGGAGAACCGCTTCTTCGCGGGTGCTGTCGCCGAGGTAAATGGAGTCACCCGGGTAAATCCAGTGCGGGTCCTGGATGTGGCGGTTGTTTTCCCAGAGATCGGGCCATGCAAAGGGATCCTTCAGGAATTCGTCACTCAAGTCCCACAGGGTGTCGCCTTCCTTGACGATATAGGCGGATGCAACAAGGGCTGAAAATCCCAAGCCGATTGTTAGATACTTCAAAAGACGCATATTTGAAAAACGCATATAAAACCCTGCAGGCTGAAATAGCTTTTTATTGAAATTTAACCTTTTCTCTGTTTGAACGTGGGTGCACTTTGGGCAAAATGCGGCCTTTCTGCGCTATTTTGGCGGTTTACACGTTCCTGAGGACGCTGAACATTACGAGATTTTGCCTTTTGTGCCGGGTTCTGTCCAAGAATTCCGGCTCTGTCGGGCACAAACAGGAACAGTATCTCGAATTTACCGCTTCCCGGTTCAAGGTACAGCGGGATGCTCTTGCGAAGCATATAACCTTCACGACGGAAATGCTTGATTTCCTTGGTTGCCACTTCCAGGTTAGATGTTTGCAGAAGAATTCGTTCCGGCCTGGACTGGGCTGCCATCTGTTCCACATTGGAGGCCAGGGACTCGTCTCCGGGCAGGTTGAAATAGAACGTCCAACGACCTTCGTTTTCTTCCTTGTTAAAGAACTTGGTGAAAAAATCCGCATCCACATGACCGCGATAGAATCGCATGTTTTCGTCGGGGACGTTTCGACCATTCAAACGTGAAGACTGCATGGCGTATTCGCGGCAGTCCAGCGAGGCCACCTTCTTGAATCGGTTTGCCAGGGAGGCACTGACAAAGGAACAACCCGAGTAGAATTCAAAGAAACAGTCGTCCTGGTTCGGGTGAATGGCACTCTCGATTCGCATGGGAAGGCCAATCCATGCATTCCTTGCCTTGGGAGCCCAGTCGAGCACATGCATATAGATGCCGGTTCCGCCAATAGAAATGAAGTCGCTGCCGAAGGCGCTCTTGGCTTCAACTTTCATGGGGGTGGTTCCGGTGGGATCGAACATGTAATCCGGAGTGCACTGGACGTGGTGACAACTGATAATTTCCGGGCAGGAACGTTCCAGGAAGTCTACAAATGTCTTGTAGCCGTGTGCGGAATTTCTACCTCTGAGATTGACCTGGACCAAGAGGGCGAACTGGCCGTCTCCTGTAGCCCTAAAGCAAATTTGACGGAGGGCCTTGCCGAAAATACGGAGGTGGTCCTTTTTCAGCTGTTCATTAACTCGTGTAACGACTTCAGGACGTTCCATGTCCTTGACGGGAGCTTCAATAACGAGTTTTTCGCTTGCGCCCTTGATGATTTTTACAATGCGCCAGTCGCAATTTTCTGCAGGAGTTTCCGCAGTATACCAGGCTTGGATTTTTCCAGGAATTTTTTCGGTTTCTGCCCAGGCGGCGAGTTGACGCTTAAGATCTTCGAAAGTTGGAATGACTCGTTCGACGGGTTTTGCCGGTTTTACTTCTTCGTCAACCGTGGCCTTGGCAGCAACACGTTTGTTGGCAAGAGGCGCGGCAGGACGTCTTACGGTTTCGCGTCTTTCATTTGTCTTAAAGGGCTTTCTTTGCGGCTTGTACATGTCAATATCTTTTTGTTAAATCTTTTCTATAAAGTATGGAGCTTATACCAGGAATCGCGGATAAATCCAGGAGCATTCGCGAGCGACCATCTTGGGGAATTCTCTGAAGTTTCCGTTAATCTGGTACAAGTTGAGGCTACCTTCAACCGGGGTCAGCTTCATGACAGAGTCTGCACGGGCTTCCAGGTATGGGAATTCGTCAATGTTGCAGCTGGATACAACGGCGCATCCGGTAAGTGCAATGATTGTATCGATCATCTGCATCAATATCTGATGGGGAGAGCCGCTCAGTCGGGTAGACTTGGGATTGTGCAACACAGAAGAAATCGGGTCGATCACGACAACGCGGTAATCGTGGTTTTCCAGTTTCTTGGCCCCCTGGATTCTCTTGGCAATCAGCTGTGCTGTTTCAATCGGAGAAAGTGCAGTTCCGCGAAGATTCAGGAAACCGAACTTCGGGGTGCTGGCATTCAGGTCACGCTTAGATCCCAACAGGTGAAGGCGGTTGAGGAACACCGATTTAGTAAGTTCGAAATTAATGAAGAGAACGTCACTGGATGTGGTGGTATTACCGAACCAGTCTTCCCCGTAGCAAATGGACAGACCAAGGTCCATCAATGCAAGAGACTTGCCGCTCTTGGGAGGTGCCGTAAAGAGGAAGAATTCGCCAGCGCGGAGCATGTTTTCCACGATGGTCTGGTCTTTTTTCGGCGCTTCTTCACTGTCGCTAGCCAGCTCAATCAGCGGCTTGCCATCCAGAGAATATTCCACCCATTCACGCCATTCCTTAAAGTTCTTGGCGCCCTGTTCCAGTCCGATAAGGTACTGCTGCTTACCGCCACGAAGTACGCCCGGCATGCGGACCATCATATGGGGATTTCGGTTGGACGAATCTACTTTAAAGCCCTGGGAATCCAAGGTCTTGAAGAGGAAGTCTACGCGTTCGTTATATTCTTCTTCGTCATTTGCAAAAATCTTGATCCAGGCCTGCACGGAGTTGGCGCCTGTGTTGACCAAGGCGGCACAAGGCAGGTTCAAGGCCTTGTAGTAAGCCAACTGCTTGGCAAGACTCATCTTGGGGTTGTCGACGACGACATAACGGTAATGCCAAGATTCATCGGAGGCATCTTCTCCACCCTTAACGGCATTGATGCACAGAAGAGCGCCTTCAGGACTGTCCAGGCTCTTCATTATTTTCTTAATGGCGTCATCCTGGCCAACGATGTTGGACACCAGTTCTTCGGTACTGTTGGAGGTGTTGGAAATCTTGAACTCGATGGTTTCATCTTGTTCGAAAGTAGATTCCAGCAACTTGGCCAAGTCTTTTCGCCAGTCGGCTGCAGGCCAGGGAATGGAAAGGGCTTCGGGGTCAATCTTGAAGTTTTGCAGAAGTTCAAGAGACTGGGTGTCCAGACCCATGGCGAGCATCTGTTCCATGGAAATCATTCCCGCCGAAAGGGGGGAGATTATGGGCATGGCTACAGTCTGGGGAGTGGCCGGTGCTGCTCCACCTTCCACTGCAGGGGCCTGTGCTACCGGAGCTGCTGCGGGTGCCGCTTCTGCGGGGCGTTCAGAGGAACGTTTTTCTGCAGAGAATGCTCGACGGAGCGTCTGTTCGACTTCGTCGCCATCCATGCCTTCATCGCGAGCTTTGCCACCCAATTGGAAGCTGGCGTCCATAAAGGTCCATTCTTCTTCCATGGCGGCAACACCGGCCTTATACAGTTCGGCCTTTAGTTCGTTTCCGCTGAATTTACCTTTCAAAAACTGATTAATTATTTTTCTTGCGCTTTCCATAGGGCAGCCTCAAACTCAAAAAAATACTCAAAGTTAATGTAGCTTATTTTTTAACTAGAAATTTACAGAAAGTGATTGGTTAGACATTATAGGGTATTTTTCCATGAAAAATGGCTGAAGTACGGTTTCCTTTTCCAAAAATGCTGTTGTTTCTCCTTACAACGCGAAAACGAAATTCGATTAATCTTTTTTTTGTACAAACTTTAAATTTAGGGTAGGAATGTTGTTATTGGGAGAATAAAATGAAAAAGGACTTCAAGAATCGAATTCTTGCAGGTATGTTTGGCTTGGTCGTTGCTAATGCGGCTATAGCCCAGACCTACGACTTGCCCATTATCTTTGTGGATACAAAGCAAAAATGTCTGGACAAGAACGTTTCCGAAAAAATTCCTGCCACTATGAGGGTTTTGGATGCTGCTACAAATTCTGTAGCTGATAGCGCCAAGGGAAAACTCTATGATATCGGAATTAAGGTGAGAGGGCAATCTTCCGCCCTGTTCCCAAAGCCGGGTTATAGTGTTGAAGTTCGTGATTCCATTGGTGGAGAAATCGATGTAAGCATGTTAGGTCTCCCCGCAGCAGACGACTGGGTGTTCCATGGTCCCTACGTGGACAAGAGCATGATGCGTAACTCCCTGGCCCATTGGCTTTTTAGGCAGGCCGGCCGCTATAGCCCCCGTACCATGCATTTTGACTTGTATATCAATGGTGTTTACCGCGGTGTGTATGTGCTAATTGAAAAAATCAAGCGTGGTAAGTACCGTGTGGATGTGGCCAAACTCAAGGAAGAAGACATTGAAGGTGATGAATTGACCGGTGGTTACATCTGGGCATTCGACAAGACCGGCACTAACACCGGCGGCGCAGGCAGCGGTGATGTCAATAACGAAGGTTTCAGTACTTCAGACGGTTTGAATGTCATTCTCCACTATCCTAAAAAAGACAATATCCAGGAGCAGCAGGAAAATTACCTGAAGAAGTACCTGAACGATCTTGAAGGTCTTTTCAAGGACGGAAAGAGTGGCTCTGGCTACGAGAACTACGTGGATGTAGGGTCCGCTGTCGATTACGTCCTTCATCAAGAAGTTACGAACAATGCCGACTCCTACTGGTGTAGCTTCTTCTTGCATAAAGATAAGGATAGCAAGGGCGGCAAGGTCACTTTAGGTCCTCCCTGGGACTTCAACTTGGCGATGAGCAACGGTACCTCTCCCGAAGGCCAGAACAATGGCGGCGGTATGTGGGGCGGCTTCGGTGGCATGGGTGGTTTCGGTGGCATGGGTGGTTTCGGAAGTTCGGGAACCACGGGCTGGCAAATCGAAAACAGCAGTAAGCAAATTGCCGACGGAAATGGCGGTGGCGGCATGTGGGGTGGCTTCGGAGGAAGTTCCCTGAAGGCTCCTCGTTGGCTTACCAGCATGTGGAAAAATCAGAGTTACCAAAGCGAATTGAAAAAACGCTGGGCCGAATTGCGTAGTGGCGTATGGCATACCAAGACTATGGATGCCTATCTGGATTCCATGAAGGTCTACTTGAAAAATGCTGCCGACCGTAACTTTGAACGTTGGCCGAATTTAGGAAAGTCTAGCGGTCAGAACGATAATGATCCTCAGCCTATGAAGTACTGCAATCAATCTGGCGGAGGCATGGGAATGGCCATGGGTGGTTACAACGCTGACACTTGGGACGGTGAAGTGGAGCACCTTCGCAAGAAGATGAAGGAACGTATGGCCTGGATGGATGAACAGCTCGGTTTCACCGAGCCCGCCAATCCCATTGTGACGGAACCGGTGATTCATATTCCCACCATCGAAGATAAGAAGGATACTGTATCTTCGCAGACGTTGGCTGTGGATTACAGCCGGTTGTCTCCCACGAATTTCTTTGTCGTAAACGGATCAAACCTGGAAATTCAAACAGATATTGGCGGCACATTCGCCATTATGGATTTGAACGGAGCTATTCTTTACAAGACTAGAATTCAGGTGGGCTCTACATCCATGAAGGTTCCTGCCAAGGCTCAGAATAAGCATTGGATCGCTATCCTTAACGGGAAGATGCTTTCCAGATAATTTGTACGGATTTTTCTTCCAACAAAAAAAGTCCATCGGCGAAAAAGCCGATGGACTTCTCTTATATTTTTTTTCAAGAACGTAGAATCGTTCCGCAAATTACTTTGCAGGATTGAAACTGTCCTTCAGGCCAACGGTGCGGTTGAATACCAACTTACCCGGCTTGGAATCGTCGGAATCCAGGCAGAAGTAGCCGAGACGCAGGAACTGGAAGCGGTCTTCCATCTTGGCGTCGGCCAGGCTGGGTTCCAGCTTAGCCTGCTTAATGACCATGGATTCAGGATTCAGGTAGTTGTGCCAATCTTCGCCTTCGGGAACATCAGACGGATCTTCAAGAGTGAACAGGTTGTCGATGAGACGGACTTCTGCATCTACAGCATGAGCGGCGCTCACCCAGTGGATGGTGCCCTTCACCTTACGACCGTCAGGAGATTCGCCACCCTTGGAGGCAGGATCGTATTCGCAGTGAATGACGGTCACCTTGCCGTCTGCGTCCTTTTCGACGCTCTTGCAAGTTACGAAGTAGGCGCCCTTCAAGCGAACTTCGCCTTCCGGCTTCAAGCGGAAATACTTCTTGGGAGGTTCCTCCATGAAGTCTTCTGCTTCGATGTACAGTTCCTTGGAGAACGGTACCATGCGGGTGCCTGCGTTAGGATTGTTGGGGTTGTTTTCCACTTCCACCATTTCCACCTTGCCGTCTTCCCAGTTGTCGATGACAACCTTCACCGGATCAATCACAGCCATAGCACGCTTGGCGCTCTGGTTCAGTTCTTCACGGATGCAGAAGTAGAGCAAGTTTACGTCTACCATGGATTCTGCCTTGGACACGCCAATGCGGCTGCAGAATTCGCGGATGGAGCTGGGGGTAAAGCCACGACGACGGAAGCCGCAAACCGTGGGCATACGGGGGTCGTTCCAGCCAAGAACAGCCTTGGTTTCCACCAGTTCAAGAAGCTTACGCTTACTCATCATGGTGTAGGTCAGGTTCAGGCGGGAGAATTCAATCTGCTGGGGGCGGTTTTCCAGACCCAGTTCAATGAGGAACCAATCGTACAGCGGGCGATGGGCTTCAAATTCCAAAGTACAGATAGAATGAGTAATGCCTTCGATCCAGTCGCTAATGGGGTGAGCGAAGTCGTACATGGGGTAGATGCACCACTTGTCGCCAGTGCGGTGGTGAGTGCAGTGCTTGGTACGGTAAATCACCGGGTCGCGCATGTTCATGTTGGGGCTAGCCAAATCAACTTTTGCACGGAGGCACTTTTCGCCATCGGCATACTTGCCGTCACGCATTTCGCGGAACAGCTTCATGTTTTCTTCAACGCTACGATCGCGGTAGGGGCTGGGCTTAGAGGGCTTACCAGCATCGTTACCACGGTATTCCTGCATTTCGTCGCGGGTCAGGTCTTCAACGTAAGCCTTGCCCATTTCGATCATCTTTTCTGCAAAGGCGTAAATCTGGTCGTAGTAGTCAGAAGCAAAGAATTCTTCCTTCCACTGGAAACCGAGCCACTTCACGTCTTCGCGGATAGAATCCACATATTCCACATCTTCCTTAGTGGGGTTGGTATCGTCGAAGCGGAGGTTGGTGAAGCCACCGAACTTCTGAGCGGTGCCGAAGTTCAGGCAGATAGACTTGGCATGGCCAATGTGAATGTAGCCGTTAGGTTCCGGCGGGAAACGGGTCAGCACCTTGTTGCGCTTACCGGTCTGCAAATCGTTGACAATGATGTCTTGAATAAAATTCGAAGATTCAGGAATATCCATTTTCTAACCTTTTAGGTTTTTGCCATAATTTTACGGGAAAAATGTAGAAAAATCCCTTTACTTTTCTGTCCACAGCCAGGTGCTGAGGTAGCGTTCGCCGGTATCAGGGAGCAGGGCCACAATGCGTTTTCCCTTAAATTCGGGACGCTTTGCCACGGTAAGGGCACATTCCAGGGCTGCACCGGAAGAAATACCCACAAAAATTCCCTCTTCTGCCGCTGCATCGCGGGCGGCCTTGCCAGCCTTTTCGGTGCTGGTCAGGTAGACTTCGTCCACCACCTTGGGGTCATAAATCTTGGGGATGAAGTTTGCCCCGATCCCCTGGATCTTATGGGGGCCAGCAACACCCTTGGAAATCATGGGGGAGTCGTCAGGCTCGATAGCGATTACATGCAGGTTGGGATTCTTTTCCTTGAGGTACTTTGCGGTTCCGCTGACAGTTCCGCCTGTGCCTGCCGTAGCGATAAATACATCCACCTTGCCTTCGGTATCTCTCCAGATTTCGGGACCGGTGGTCTTGTAATGGGCGTCGGGATTGGCGGGGTTTTCAAACTGCTGGGGAATAAAGCTCCCAGGATTTGCTGCCGCAATTTCGTTTGCCTTTTCGATACAGCCGGCCATTCCCCTGGCACCTTCGGTAAGCACAACTTCTGCGCCCAAGGATTTCAAAAGCATACGGCGTTCCACACTCATGGAGTCGGGCATGGTCAGCACAACCTTGTAACCCTTTACGGCTCCAACATAGGCGAGGCCTACGCCGGTGTTTCCACTGGTGGGTTCGATAATCAGAGCGCCGGGTTTCAGTTTGCCTTCCTTTTCTGCGGCTTCAATCATTTCTAGAGCCACACGGTCCTTGGCGCTGCCCAGGGGGTTGAACATTTCAAGTTTGACGTAGACTTCGGCATCTCCCTTATTCAGTTTGTTTATGCGGACAAGGGGGGTATTACCGATAGTTTCAAGAATGCTGTTGTATAGTGACATCTGGTTACCAAGTGATAATTGGGAAAAAGGAAAATCTAACGACGAATGCTTCTGCGGAAACCGCCATTACCTTGGCTGTTTGATTCTCGTGAACGATCATCTCCGTTGCGGCGATCGTCATATTTACGGTCGTCGTTATAGGTTGAACTCTGGGAAGAATTCGTCTTCTTGTTTCTTGTCAAGTTCTGCGGATTGCTGACAGGTCTATATTCTTCCTGAGGATGTACATTTTCTGTTTTCGTGTATGTAGGTCTTTGTTGTTCCTGCTTTGCAGGCTGCGGTTTTGTTGAAGGCTTGGGACTAGTTTCCCTAACAGGAAGGCGATGATGGCTCTGGGGCTGGGATGGGGCCGGTGCGTAGGAATGTCCGCCATGCCTTGGGGGCTGTGCATTGTAATGGTGGCGCGGTCTAGGTGGACGCGGATGGTGACGGATGGTGTGGCTATGCCATTCGAACCAGGTGTCGCCCCAAACCCAATCGTTATACCAGTATCCAGTCCAGACCACATGGCCATAGTGCATCGGTACATAACGGTCTGTGTGAACATAATACACTACAGAGGGGTTATAGACAGGAACATAAATGTATTCCTTTTTCACCGGTTCAATTGTAATGTATACATCCCGTTCGACTTTTATGTATTGGTCAGAGTTCAGATTCCCGTGGTCATAAGCAGCGTGGCGCATACGCTGGACTGCAAACATAACTTCGCCATTCTGATTCTTTACGGCTCTGCCCAGCTGAGATGTCCAGGTGGAGTATTTTGCCATGGTGGCAAGAATCGTCGGGAAGGGAATCAGGGCTAGAACACTGGCGTCGTAATCAAGGCCAGCGCGCTGCATTTCCGCCGTGAGTGCTTCACCTTTGAAACCCTTGTGGGCGTTTGCCCAGAGGCTTGCCGATGGAGTTTCGTCACTGTGGGTTGATGCCGTTAAAACGTGGGCCAACAGCGGATCTGGATAAAGTGCGATGGTTGCGACCAATGTATCCAATTCCTCTGCGGAATAGTCTGCTGCCTTGGCGCTTCCCGAGAAGGTCATGAGTGCAAAGGTTATTGCCAGGAACCATTTGACTAAAATGTTTTTCTGAAAAGACTTTTCCATAAACAACTCCTGTACCTCAATTTACAAAAAAGGCCTCTTCATGGATTTAATCCGCGGGAGTTTTTGTGCTAGAGGTAATTTTTGACTCTTATTTCAGGATTCAGATTTTCTTTGGGTAATTTAGGCACGTATAGCTTTACCGCATAGGCGTAGGAGTCGTTTTCGGCAATGATATCACCTTCCTGCAGGTCTTCATAAACTTCAATTTCGATTTCTACTCCGTCCCTGGCGGTCTTGCGATTCATTCGCATCGACAGTTCTTCCTTGGTAAAGAGGACGTCGATGACTTTCTTATAGCTGCCGTGATGGGTTGTGCCTAAAATTCGGGTACATTTCATTGGGCAAAACTCGAATTACTTGGTGTCGAACTTTACTGTAGGAGCGGTGCTTGCGCCTGCGTCTGCAGAGAACTGCACTTTGGGGCTGGCTCCTGCAAATCCGGCAATCAGACTGTTGGGGAACATGCGGATGGTGGTGTTGTACTGCATGACCACTTCGTTGTAACGCTTACGTTCCACGGCAATGCGGTTTTCTGCACCTTCAAGCTGCACGCGCAGTTCCTGGAAACTGGTGTTGCTCTTCAAGTTCGGATAGTTTTCGCTGACAGCCATCAAACGCTGCAGGGCGCCGCCCAGGGTAGCCTGGGTTTCCTGAAAGCGCTTCATGGCCACTTCGTCGTTCAGGACGTTTTCGTCAACTTTAACGACGCCGCCCATATGGCTGCGGGCATCCACAACGGCAGTCAGGGTGCTCTTTTCAAAGTCGGCTTCACCCTGCACGGTAGCCACAAGATTGGGAACCAGGTCAAAACGGCGCTGGTAGGTGTTCTCGACTTGAGCCCACTGGGCCTTTACGCCTTCGTCCAAGGCGATAATATTGTTATAGACGCTAACGGACTTGCCAACAATGATTGCTGCAAGCAAGATGACGGAAACGAGAGTGCCGATAATTACCTTTTTCATACCACCTCCATGGTGTCGACGAGGTTGACTATTTCTGTGACGGTACTAATATAGCTATTCACGCTGTCCAGGAACAGTTTTTCGTTTTTGCTGCTGATGGGAGTCTGCAAGGCTGGGTAGTCGTTAAAGATCTGCTGGTGATTTTCGGGATATTCCCTGTGGTTCAGGTAGTATACTCCGTACATGGTAGGAAGCATGGTGGAACTTGCCCGTACGAAGAATCCCAGGGGGTTGCGATCTTCCTTGAGGTAGGTAAAGGCCCTGCGCAGATGGACTAGCAAACCGCGCAACTCGCGTTCGCATTCCAGACGCAGACATTCCATGTTGGGCTCGTAATTGGGGAGGGGAGCTGCACCGGCAATGACTGCGTTGCGATGGGCGATGTGCAGAAATTCCAACGGGAAGACGTCTTCTGAAGACTGGATTTCCTTTAGGGTGAAGTAATAGCGGAATTCAATATTTTCTTTCTTGGCCTTTTTCAGCAGGTTCTGCAGGGGGGCGATCTTTTCGCTGGAGTTGTCCCTCAGAATGAAGCTGATAGTCCAGGGGGATTCCATGGAATTGAAACCTTCCATCAGACAGTCGCCGTGGGCGAAAGCCGAAATCAGGTTGTCGCCTAAAGTTTCCTGCAGAAGGCGGGGCCAGTCGGAATTCTGTAGTTCGATGACGCTCAAGTTCTTTTTCATATATCAAATGCCTATTTAAAAATTCAAGTTATATCCATTTACGGATTGAAAAAATCATATGGGGCGTTTTGCCTGTGCCGCGCTAAATTATTACCAGCTTCCGCCGGAACCGCCGCCACCAAAGCCTCCGCCTCCGAAGCCGCCACCAAAGCCTCCTCGACCGCCGAATCCTCCGCCAAAGCCACCGCGGCTTCCGCTGTTTCGGCTAGCGTTACCGATGGCATTGCCCAGCATAAACCAGAGGCAACCATTTCCGCGGCCTCCACTAAACTTGGCCATCATCAGCATAAAGGCGACAAACATGATGAACAGCACCATGCGTGCAGGAACTCCGCTTTCTTCGGGAACTGGGTTTTCGCCGATATTTAGCTGGATGTTCTTTTCTTTTGCGATGACTTGTGCAATTTCCCAGGCTAGAGCTAAAATTCCCGTTCCGTATTTTTGTTGCCTAAATGCAGGAACTAGTGTTGCCTGTTGCAACCTTTCTGCAAGGGCGTCAGGCAGGTATCCTTCGGCTCCATAACCGACTTCCACGCTACGTCGACGTTGCTTCTGGGCGACGAAAATCAAAATTCCTTCATTGGATTTTCCACCGACGCCCCAGTTCTGCGCCGTACGGACTGCGAAGTCCCTGTAGTCGTTGTTCCCAATGTCGTTCATAAGGGCGGCCGCTAACCCTACACCGGCCTTCCTGTATAATTCTTCTGCAATCAGATTGAACTGTTGCACTTCCTGTGCGCTCATTAAACGATTTTCGTCGTAGACATAGCTGTTTACAGGACGGGCAGGCAGTTCTTTATCGCTGCCGTTTTTTAAGCCAATCCCCGCAAAAGCAGTTGAGGCCAGGGCTATACATAAAAGTATCGCCCACATTGCTATTGATGAAACGGAACTCTTCTTTCTCATTGGTTTGAAAATAGAAAGTTCATGGACTGATGTTAGACCATGAACTTTTTTTTTCAAAAATGTAGGGTGTATTTTTGCGTTTAAATGTGTTTTTTATCTTATTTACAATAATCGTCTAATTGTTTCTTTAACGGCGTAAAGTTGATCTTCTTTATGACAGCAATAGTGGCATCCATTTCTCGTTTGCCGTTTTCATGGCCCGATGTAAGGAAAGTAATATTGTCTCCCTTTAGGGACAGATTCACGTCATAAGGTGTTGTGAACTTTCCCGGAACATATTCTATGGGTTTTCCTGCATTTGTTGAAATGTTTAATTTTAGAATGGGTGATTTTGCATCGGAATCAATAAAAATTGATTTTTTGGCCAACCCTTTTTCAAGGGCACTGCAAATCGTTGCGTCTTCCTTACATTGAACATTTATGTTGCAGCGGGTCTGGGAAACCTTGAAATCGATTTCAATTTTCTTGCGTAAGCCAGATGCGGTGAGGTAATCTTCAGGCAGGTTTGGCTCGATTACAATGACAAAGGGACCTTTGTCGATGTCAATGTTTTTTATGTTGAATCTTGCGGTTCCGTCCTTTTGAGTTTGTCTTTCATCTAGAACTGTTCGCCCCTGTTTTGCGACGAGCGTGAAACCTTCGATGAATTCTTTTTCGTTAGATACCGTTACTTCAAGGGGCGAAATTTCAGGTTTTGACAGTTGTAGCGGTTGACTAGGACCTTCAAATTTTAATTTGGAAAGTTCACGGACGATGTCTGATTTTATTCCCTGGAGGTCATGCTTTAAACGATGGCTTTCGTTTATGGGGTATACCTTGCCCAGTTCATTGACCAGGACATTGTATTGCGCAGGAAGGGGTTTTGCTTTTTCGATGGCCTCGATTGCACTATCGAACCCTCCCTTGTTTAGGGCGTCCCTTGCCGTTTCTTCCAGTTTTGTAACATCTAACTGGATAGATTTCATCTTGAATTGAATGTCTGCGGTGAATTCATCAAGGTCCAGTGTCGCCGTAGCCTTGAAACCTTTGGCGGCAGGTTCCTTTTTTACAACGACTCCCTTAACCTGGATGTCGCTGGAAACCTTGCTGTTAGAGAGAAAACTTTCGCTGAAGGAACTCTCTTTTCCAGATGTAATTTCTTCCTTGTTTAAAGTCTGATTGACTTTGACTTGTGCAGAAATTTGCTTTGCAACGCCTGCGATGGCGGCATTGTTTGCCTCTTCCTGGGATTCCTGCGAAGTGGCTGTATAGGTAATAATCTTGCCTGCCTGGGCGTAGGCGACAAGCATAGTACACAGCGCTACCATTTTAAGAGTCTTCATAGAACATCCATTATGATCAGCTTCTTGGTGATGTTGATCTTCTTTGTGGAGGCGGTTGATTTTACGGCTTTGCGAATTTGGCTATAGACGTCGTTTACGTCGTCAGAGTCGCTGTAGACAACCATGTCGATGGTTTTGGCAGTCATGGTGTTGACTTTTGCCTTTTTGAACTTGGCTTTCACGTTCTGGACAATGTCCTCTTCAACATCCTCAATTTGGCTGTCGTCGTAATCGCCGCGGATGTTCATGATGACCTTGTATTTATTGCCTTCTCGAAGGTCATCGGCCCAGTAGGCGTAAATTTTGGATTCCAGTCCGGGCATGGCTTTTTTCGCGGCTGTTTTCAAATTTGCCTGCTGGTCAATTTTTTCCATTCTGCCGTGGCTGTCGATTGTGGAGTTCTGGGTTCCTAGAAGTCTAGCCGTTGAAGACTCGTAGGCGTTCAATTCTACGGTAACAATACCACGGCGGTCTACAGAGCCTGAAAACTTGATGTAGACATCGGCATTGAGCACGAGACTGGCCAAGTAGGCCAAATCCTCATCGGAACTGGCCAGACTGTTCTGTACCTGGATGACTTTATCTAGCGCTTCATTTCCTTCTAGATACTTGACTTCATACCGACGTTGAGTCAAGTATTCGTTAATTCCGTCCATGGCCGCCCTGGCAAGGGGATTGTTTGTTACAACTTGAAGACCGCTTAGCCCCTTAGAATTTAAGGCGGGAATGACCATAATGACCGGATGTGGAAAATCTTCGGGAATGGATGTTATGACCTGGGGCTGACTCTGGGGTTGATCCTTGGGAGCGTATTTTCCCTCATATTGGGAATAGCGATCTGTATGCTTGATTTCTCCACCGCTTTTCTTGGCGGTTGAGGAACCGTCTAATTCCTTATATGCGGAATTCGCGTTCTTACGTGTAGAAACCGTGCCGTTATCTGCTGCGGCAATCGATGCAAAAAGTACCAGAAATCCAATTGCGTAATTTACAAAGTTCATATGAATAAAATTACCCAATCATTTGGCATATGTCAAAGTGGAAGTAAACTTTTTTTAATGAACAATGCGTTTTTTTAATGACAAGTATACCATTCCCTAAAAACACTATATATTTAAAACAGGTTTAATGGTTTAATAAAGACGTTGCATGAGGATGCTATAATGGAAAAATGGTTTTGGCTTCCCGACTGGGCTTCGGATTTGAGTCTGTGGGAGGATGATCTTATCAGTGCAAATCCGGAGGCTGAACACGTCTTTGTCTCGTATGGAGACATGGTTTCCTGTTTAGACGGAATGTATGGCCTAAAGGGTCTTTCCGAGGCGACAACTGTTGTCGCTTGGGGGCTTGGCGCCTTGGCTTTGCTTAAGGATGCCAAGAATAAGCCTTGCGGTCAGAAGTGGATTCTTTTGTCGCCTTATGCAGATTTTTGTGATGAAGAAAGCAACTGGACCGATCAAACTTTGACTTTTATGGCCAGGCAGGTTCGAAATGCTGCTGAACCGACCTTGAATGCTTTTATGGAGTTCCTGGAAAATGAGTTTGGCGAATGGCAGGATGAATGGTTCAGTGCCGCCTTGAAAATGGATAAAAACGCACTTGGTGATGGCTTGAATTATCTTGTGCGAAATAAAATTGATTCAAAAATTGAAGATAACGGAGAGACAAAGGTCCTGTTTGGACGTATGAACCAGGCCGTCTTACCTAGTTTGACGTTGGGTTTGAAAGAATTCTTGCCCAATGCTGAATTTAAGGAACGCCCCAAGGCCGGCCATTGGCCTCCGATGCTTATGCTTTAATTTTACGAAAGCAACGGCAGTTTAATGTCAGGGCGATAATCAAGTACGCCAGGAAGAATATTAAAAGGCCTGTTTCTACATGATCGCCGATGTGGCTATATAAGGTATCTCTTGTCTTAAGAGGTACCTTTCTCTGTATGACGGCATCGGTGAAAAGTTTAGTGTTTAGATCGAAGTGCCCATATTGGTCGATGAATACAGAAACACCGCTGTTGGCCAATCTTGCTACGGGCATTCCATTTTCTATGGCGCGGTAGCGAACCAGGTTCAAGTGCTGGTAGGGGGCCGTACTTCTGCCGAACCAACCGTCATTGGTGATGTTCACCATAAGGCGGGAACCGCTGCGGATGGCTTCTCGAATTAAATCACCAAAAATGGCGTCATAGCAAATGTATGGAGTCCAGTCGTAAGGTCCGTATACGGGGGTTTCCTTGCCAGGAACAAAATCACCTTCGCCCAGGTCCACATAATTCAAAATGGGGAATATATCGTCAAAGGGGATTCTTTCGCTGAAAGGTACCAAATGCTTCTTGATATATCGGCTGTATCCCGATTCGCCGGGTCTGAACAGGAAAGAGGCGTTATAAATGTCAAACTTGCGAATGCTGCCAGGAGGGTTTCTTTTATAATCTAGGGCTCCGGTCATCAGTTGTGCGTTTTTCAGTGTGGCCGTCTTGTTGAGGAGTCGGATGACTGCGGGCTGCCTTCTGATGTGGTCGGGAATGGCGGTCTCTGCGAGGACGATAAGGTTTGCTCCCGCACGCACGCTGTCGTTTACCATGCCGATTGTCTTGTTGACGATGGAGTCAAAACGGTCCTTGCTCCATTTGGCACCTTGGGCGATACTGGGCTGGACCAGGGCAATTGATGGATTTTCGGGGGAATCAGCGTTGTTGAAAGGTTGGGCTTCCTTTGAAGAAAGAACAATTGAACCCTGAATTAGAAGCAGTATGAAAATGACTGCGGGAACCGAGAAAATGGGAAGTGCCTTTTTGAAATTTTTGCAGTTGGCCAAGGCATGGGCGACGGCCTGGTTGGAGGCAACGACCATGATCGTGTAACCAAAGATGCCGACCCAGGGGAGCATTTGCAGAAGTTCCAGATGGTTTCCGAAGGTGTAACCTAGGTGGCTCCATGGAAAACTGAAATCCCCTCGGGTACGAGTCATTTCAAGACCTGCGTAAAATACGGGGAAAAGGGGGAGCAGTAAACGATGGCCTTTGATGGAGGCCTTTGCTGCTAGAGTGTAGACGTACGCGGCAAGAACGTTGTATATGCTGAAGTAGGCGATGAGTAGGAACAGTCCGAACAATATCAATCCCGACGGAGCTGTTTCTACATGCATTACATTGTAAATCCAGTAGTAGTTGATTGTATTGTATAGGATGGCTGACCAGAATGTGGCGAACAGGGCCTGTTGCCTTCCGTAACGGTTAAGGACTATAAACCAGGGAACTAGCTGCAATAACGCTGCCGGGCCAAGGGGCATGGGTGGGTAGGCGAACGCATAAAGTCCCCAGGAGAAAGTACATAGCATCAAGGCGGTTCGTGAATCCTGTTCCTTGATTCTGCGTATGTTCCAGCGGAAAAAATTGACTAGCCAGAACAGGCCGACTGGGCAGAACGTCATGGCGATCTGGACGATACCAGCATGGCCGGCTCCATTATAGTTGGCAGTATTGTAGTCTATGGCCAGATTTAAAAAGGATAGGACGCTGTACGTGTAAATCCAACGAGTAAAGTTCTTTCGGATTGTTTTGACAAAAAGAAACGGAAGTGCCAATATAAAGGGAATACACTGGATGTTCTGGGTGTAGAGTCCAGGTTCGTCAGCCCTTGCTGCAAAAATAATGATTTCAGCAATGAAGGTTACCGCAGCGTAAAACTTGTAGGCTTTCGGCAATTCGCAAATATATCGTTTGACTTTTTCCATGAAAAAACTCGTTAAAGACCGCTCTTGTCCTGAGGGTTGAAAACTAATACGAATTCGCCTTTGGGCGGATGACTTTTAAAGTGGGCAGAAATTTCTGTCGGCGTCCCGATAAGATGTTCCTCGAACTTCTTGGTCAATTCTCGCATGAGGGCGATCTTGATGTCTCCGAATACGAGCTTGATTTCTTCGACGAACTTGTCGATGTTGTGGGGGCTGGCGTAAAAAATCTGGGTCGCTTCCTCATCCTTCAGTTTTTCTAGTAAGTGGATGCGCTGGGCGCTCTTCTTAGGGGAGAAATACTGGAATGCAAAATGGTCGGTAGGCATACCGCTACTGATCAGGGCGGTAATCATGGCGCAGGGGCCGGGGATGGCTCGAACGTCGATTCCTTCACGGACACATTCTCTAACTAGGTTAAATGCCGGGTCGGCTACGCCTGGGGTTCCTGCGTCGCTTATCAGCGCAATGTCGCCCTCGTTTTTTAGAAATTCAACGTACTTGGGCGTGACCTTTTCCTTGTTGAAATCGTGATAAGGTTCCATGGTCGTGTTGATGCCGTAGGCATCGAACAGGATTCGGCTGTGACGGGTATCTTCTGCCAGAACCAGAGGAACTTCCTTGAGAATACGGACTGCTCGATAGGTGATGTCTTCCATGTTGCCGATGGGAGTCGCGACAATGTATAGTGTATGAGCCATGGTAAAAATCTTTATAATGAGGTGTTGTAGCTGAGTACGGAATTTAAATCTGCCTGACGGGAACCCTGTAACTCGAAGCGGAGCCTCTGGATTAATTTGCGGTGCATTTCCTTGGCGGCGTTGTTAATCAGGTCGCTTCGCATGCGGCCGTATACGGTGGCCTTGATCTGTTCCTGTTCCGAAAATTCAACGTGCTTGACCAGAGTGCCATTGCAGAAAATGCGGGCGCGGAGGGTAAAGCTTAAGGTTTCATCTACAGGGAGGATTGGCCAAAAGGGGATAATCACGGCTCCCAAAGTCCATGAACTCGGGGCCGATTCCTGCTTGACTGATGCGATGATTTCGGCGTTGCCTCGGCACGAATTTCTTGGATAATCCTCTGGCGTTGCCGCTGCCGTGTAAGCACGTAGCAAATCTTGGCTTAATTCCAGGCTGTCTCCGCCATAAACGAAGGGAATATTTCCAAAGAAACTGAACTTTTCCTGAGTTAAGGGAATGTTCTCTAGATTTCCTTGTTGCAGATTTACGGAACAGCCCGATAAAAAGGCCAACAGTATCGTAGCGATCAAAACGCTGATTTTTCTTTTGCTTCTCGTGTAAAACATCATTTGTAAAGATACAAAAGTATGGGAGTTCCTATTGTTTTATTAAATTGCGGATATGGATTTACCAGTAGTCTTTATATCTGATGCCCATCTGGGTGTGAACACTCCGTTCTGTGTTGCTAATCGCGAAGAGAAACTTGTGCAGTTTTTAAATCAGCTACGCGGTAAAATTTCTCACTTGGTCATTGCGGGCGACCTGTTTGAATTCTGGTTTGAGTATAGAGATTACGTTTGCCGAAACCATTTTGAACTGTATTTTTCTCTTCGGGAATTGGTGAAATCCGGTGTGGAAGTTCATCTTCTTCAGGGAAATCATGATTTTGCCTATGAGGATTTCTTCCCCAAAACGCTGGGCGTTCAAGTCCATAAGCAGGTTATTCTTGAGGTTCAGGGGAAAAGGGTCCTCTGTTGCCATGGCGATGGCGTTGCCAAGTCTGATAAGGGTTATCGCGTCATGCGAAAAATCCTTGATTTTCCGCTAAACCGCAAACTTTTTAAGTTGATCCATCCGGATTGGGGGATGAGTCTCGCTCGATTTGTTGGCCGCAGTAGCCGCAAGGCTGGCGAAACAAGAGTCATCAATATGGACGAGTATCTGGAATGGGCCGGCGGCGCTATGAAAAAGAACTGCTGTGACTACTGCGTTCTGGGGCATCACCATATAGCGGGAGTATGGCCTGTTAAGAATGGTGTTGTCGCTTCTGCCGGGGACTGGATGAAAAAACTCACCTACGTCCAGATGGAAGCAGGTGAGTTAGTTTTAAAGGATTTTTTGTAGGGGCTTAGTTCCCGTTGAAGGCGTCTGCGCGACTCTCTGTGGAATGCATCATCTTCTTGCTAGAGTTTGAACCCCAAATCTTGGCGACGAGATCCATGCTAGCAAAGCTATCCCAGTAAGCGTCTACCCAGCACCAATGGTGAACTTCGCCCTTGGCGTCGGTGATAGTCCAATTCTTGAGCGCTGAAAAAGTCATCACAATCGGATCGGGCTTGCTGGAAAATCCATAACTGTTGGTTTCTTCGGGAAGCTCTATAGTTATGGTCCAGGCGTTTCCGTCGGTCCTCTTGAAAATGAAAACATTCAGTGCGATAATAACCGCGAGGGCTATAAGTGCGCCTCTAAAGTTCTTTTTCGTGAGAAAAAAGATGCAAAGAAGCGCGAGGAGCACGCAAATGGCTCCAAAGTTATAGTGTACGGTATAAAATGCCTTAAGAACATCTATCATGACGATCCCCTCGCTTAAGGCTTACTTCTTGTTAGCCTTTGCTGCCGCTCTCTGTTCTGCGACCAGGGAGGCAACGCTGAAGGACAGGACCTTGCCTTCGATCTTGCATTCGGTGCGGTAGCTCTGTCTCGGGAGAGCGATTCCATGAGAAGAAAGAGTTCCCATGAAGGAGGCGTTTGCGTGGCTAGCGATAGTACGAACGTTGATGAATCCCTTGTCCTTGCTGAAAGTCAGGGAGAACACCTTCTTGGTCTTGTCGTATTCTGCAACCATGGTCTTGTTTACGGCCGTGTTGACTGCATTCTTGGAGTTGCGGTCGAAAATGATGGTTCCACGGGAGTCGATGGAGAGCATGGTCTTGTTTGCAACAGAGTTACGGCATGCGATAAGCTTCCATTCGCCCTTCTTCTTGGAGGAGGCGTTCTTGCTGGTGAAGATGTACTTGTTGCCTTCCTTTTCCAGGATGTAGGGGCCAGTTACGATCTTTTCGCCGATGGCGTTAAGGGCACCCTTGAAATACAGGAACTTGGACTTGGAACCGTTGACACCCAGAATGAAGCGGAAAGAAGTAGCCTTTGCTTCCTTAACGGGAGTGATAGCCACGCGCTTGCCTACCGGGTCAACTTCGATATCTGCATAGGGGCCAACATCGATTGTTTCGCCACGGGGACCAGTTGTCTGCTTGGCCATTTTGTCGAGTTTCATGGTTCGAATAGCTTCTGCCGGGAAGCGGATGAAGCCACGAATGTCCATTTTAACAATAATTCCGTCCATTATTACACCTCTTTTATTTGTTGTTTTGCTTGTAAATTAACAATTTTTAAACCTTAAATGCAATGATTATAAGAAAAAAAACAATAATGCCTGTTGTGAAGGCTACATTATGTAAGGTAAATCACATAGATAACTGGGGAAAAATGCCTTTTTTTACCTTGTTTGGGCAGTAAGATGTTGTAAGGCTTGGTTTAATTTATTACTTAAGGGACTGCCTTGAGCCTTGATTTTTTTGAAATTGGGGTGTTCTTTTTCGAAAATCAAGTTGCTTTCTTGCCTATTTTGTCTATCCTGAATGAGAATAACCTGTTCTGGAATAGCTATTTCGTTCAAGTCGGGCATGTCGACTTTTGTCCGTATCAAAAATTTGGGATAAAGAAGTCTGTATTTTTCGTTGATCTTGTCGGCAATGCTGCTGATGGGGTCAATTAAAAATAAACTGCTTTTTTTTGTGTATTTAAGTTGTTCTGCGGCTAAAATAGCTCCGATTCCCCTTCCGGCGACTATTTCAGGCGCCCTGCCGGTAATTTGGCTTGCGCAAGCGGTGATTTGCCTGGCGTCATCTAGAAAATTCTCTGAGGAGGGGGTTCCCTTGTTGTTTCCGCTGCCTCTATAATTGAATGTGACTAGCGTGCTTTGTGCATTTTCTCCCGCTTCGGCGAGAAATTGGGCCCCATCTTCATCTGTGTCGGGGAAATAGAGCAGAATGGACTTGTTATCCGAGCCGAGCTGCCAACCGCTTAAAATGTTGCCGTCTTCCAGCGTGCAGGAAATCTGTTTTGCCTTGCCCTGAATCGCTGCGTTGGCTTCTTTGTGGGTAATTGCCCGCGGAAATGCGATTTGGCGTTCTGTAAGTGCAAGGTAGAATACCATGCTGCAGTAAATGAGGGCGAGAGCACCTAAAAGTCGTAATATTCTAAGGAAAAAGCCCTTTATAGATGATGGTTTGAACGAATTCATGTATACAAAGATAGAAAAATAAGGATGAAATAATAAAAGTAACTTATAAAGTTCTGTATACGGACGTGGACTGTTCCCGTATGGAATCTTACAAGGAAAATTATAAAGAAAAAAAGGACTTCCGCTTGGAGTGAAGCGGAAGTCCGAGGGATGGGATTGGGTGTTCCCTAAATATAGGCTAATTTTTTTAAGGTGGGTATAGGAAAAATGCATGGTGTTCACGAAAGTGTTCTCTAGGTGTTCTCTAGGCTGATACTAGTAGTAAAGCGGCTTTTTTTACATCGTCAAGGGGGTGCTTTTTACAAAGAAGGTGTTCCCAAAAATGTCCGAAAAAATTATATTTCCTGCTGATGAACGTTTATGCATATTACAATTACAGGAAGTACCTGCAGGACTATTATGACTACCGGAAGTCTGTCCAGCGGTATTTTTCCTATAGGTCTTTTGCCAAGAAGGCGGGGTATTCGTCTTCTGGATTCTATCTAGACCTGATTCGTGGCCGTAAGTCTCTTACGCCCCAGATGCTGCCGAAGTTTATTGCGGCGCTGGGACTGAACGAGAAGGAAGGCCGCTATTTTACCTTGATGGTTGATTTTACTCATGCTACTACTCCGGCATCCAAGCAGGCTATCTTCGAGCAGATGTCTGCTCTGTTGCCCAGTGCCATCAAGTCTTTGACCAAGAACCAGCAGGAATACTACAGCAAGTGGTATTATGTGGCTGTTCGCGAAGCCCTTTCCGTGCTGAATATTGGCGAGAAGAATATTCAGGAACTGGCGCTGTTCCTGAACCCGAAGATCACGCTCCCGCAGGCAAAACAGGCTATTCAGCTCCTGTTGAACCTGCAGTTGATCGAATTGGATATTACCGGTTGCTATCGTTCTGTGAACAAGGCCATCTTCAGTGGGTCCGAAATCGCTCCGCTGTTCGTTCATCAGTTCCAGAAACAGATGATTGATTTGGGTAAAGATGCCCTGGATCACTACAGCACCGAACGTAGAAATGTATCTTGCATGACAATGAGCGTGTCTGCCGAAGGTCTGGAACGTATTATCAGCAAGATTGACTTGTTCCGCAAGGAAGTTGTCGACATAGTCCGTTCCGACGAAGGCGAGACTATGATTGCCCAGATGAATATTCAGTTCTTTCCGCTGAGTAAGGAAAAGGTTGCCTTGCCTCCGGAACCTGATGAGGAGGATGCATGAGGACTCGCTTTTTGAATTGTTTGATGCTGGTGGCGTTTTGCGTCGCCGGGCTCGCTTTCGTGAGTGCCTGTTCCAGTGACTCCAGTACTGCAGGAACTGTGACCGATACGGGCAATACCATTGCTACAACTGAAGCTGAAGTGGCCGGCGTGGTCCATCGTGCCGATGGCTCTGTTGCCGTGAACGCTACTGTCAGGATGGCCAGGTTGGCAAGCTCTGAGGCAGATTCTTATGAAATCCCCGAGTCTAGGGATACTGTGACGGACTCTGCAGGTCGGTTCGCCTTTGCCGTTGCAATGGCTGACACCTTCCAGTTGGCTGTTTTTGATTCCTTGGCATCTGAAATTTTCTACCTGCCGTATACGACTTCGAAGTCTGACGATTACGATTCCATCAGGCTAGAAAAGGCCGCCTTGTTTAACGGCGTTCTCCTTTATGAAGAAGCCGATTCTGCAGTGAAGGTTGGCTCCCACTTTATTGTTAGCCTGACAGGAACGCCCTTCTTCCAGAGCGTATTTGCTGGCGATTCGTTCAGCTTGATGATTCCCGCTGGTACTGGCTGGATGTCGTTCTTCCCCTGGGACCCGGAGATTGTTGCCAAGCTGCAGGATTCCGGTGTCGCGGACAGCCTGATTTATCGCCGCTGGGAACTGAAGGACTCTGTTGCTGCCGGAGATACCGTTACACAGGGACCGTTCATCTGGAGCATTAAGTCTGACGTGGATTCCCTGATCAAGGAAGAGGAAGAAGTCGCTAAGGTCGTATCCCGTATTAGCGGTACCGTTATTTGCAAGAGCGGTAAGCCTTGTGACAGTGTGGAAGTCATGCTGATTACGGATCTGTACGGCTTTGACTTTGTCGAAGGTGATTCTGTTGAATTTGTTGTAAATGCGAAGACGGATAGCCTTGGCCGCTGGTGGTTGCCTGTTCCGGAATCCGTTCCCGAAGATTCCTTCAGAGTTGAATATCGATTGATGATGGATGGCTTCCCGGTCCAGGTTGGCGTGTCCCGCTATGTGATGGCTGGTGAAGTCAAGAATCTGAAGGACACGCTGGATGTCGGTGTAGACACGTTGAGCAAGCCGTCGGGACTGTCTTATGGTGTTGCCCTGGTTGTTGACCGCGAAGATACGACCCAGTCTAGTGACTGCATGCTGAATAGCGTTGTTGTGGGTATTAAGGGTACATCCCATTTTGTTCGCGACGTCACTTGCTACGATGAGGCTTCTCTAGTGGATCTGCCTATGGGCGTACAGGATGTGATTCTCTATTCCGGCGACCCCAAGGTCGTGGCAAAATTGCGTGAGATGGAGGTCCCCATGATGTACTATGTGACCCAGAATGCGGTGTCTTTGCCCGAGGGAAGTGTCCAACAGGTACAGTGGATGACCTATAGTCCAATCAATCTCAGCATTTTTTCTGAAAAAAATGAATAAAACCCCTTGCCAAGGTTAATTTTATTAGTTAACTTTGGCTCACCAACGATGAGTTATGGTGTAACGGTAGCACAACAGATTCTGACTCTGTTTGTCTAGGTTCGAATCCTGGTAACTCAACGAAAAAAAGAGAGATTCCCTTTGGGAGTCTCTTTTTTTTATTTCCAAAAAGTTTGCGTTGTCCTTTTGAGGCTTCGTCTATATTTAAAGGGTGTAGGTAAAGCCTACGCCCCACAGTACATTTTGGGCGTCGTGATCCTTGAACTGGTAAAACGGCACGCTGATTTGTGTATATAGACCGTACATGTGGACCCACATTTCCATGGAAATGTCCAGTTCTTCCTTGTAGTTGAACGGGTACACGTACTTTTTCTTGTTGGCGTTGTTTATGGCCTGGTGCATCTTGTTGGGGGCTTCGGCGTATTCGTAGCCTGCGCCAATGCCAACATCGAATTTGAAGGGGAGTTCGCTAAAACAAGTCCAGAGGAGGCTTCCCCTGATGCTGGCCCAAAAATCATTTTCGCCGTAATGCATGCCCATGCCCTGCACTCTAAAGGCAAGGCTTCTGAAGTCAAGGCCTGCGACCAGTACCAATGGAGCCTGGTTCCGTGTGCCGATCCCAACTTCGATTTTTATATCGGAGGGCTGTTTGGGTGCTTCGGCAGCGCCTGAATGAACCGCCCCCAAAAGGGTTAATCCGAAAGGTATTATCATTTTGGGGAGGAGATTCATACTGACAATTATAGTAAACCTCGTGATTATTTGCACAAATGAGGGCGTTGATATAAAAAAATGGGGTTTATAATAAAAATAAAAGTTCTATCTTTTCGTTAACTTAACCGCCGCGGCGTATGCCAGGCTCAAAAAAAAGGAAAACATATGAAGTTGAAGAATTTCTTTATGTCTTGCGTTGCAGCATGTGCTTTGGCTGCTCCTGCTATGGCAGAAGGTGGCATGTTCGAAGGCGCTCTGCCCGAAAACTGGACTGCTGATGTTGTTGCCGGTGTCAAGTATAACTATTACAACTTCCACAACTGGCAGCAGGATGGTACTTCCAACTACACTTGGTTGGTGACCTTTGATGCAGACGTGCAGGGTAAGTGGAAGGTTGCCAACTGGCGTAACCTGGTGGATATCGATCTCGGACAGACTTGGACCGATGGCCAGGGCCGTCGTAAGTCCTCTGACAGTCTTTTCTGGGAATCCATGCTTGACTTCAACATGACCGAAGTGCTGAAGCCCTACGTCGGAAACCGTTTTGAAACTCAGATGATTGCCGGCTACACCTATAGCGAAGATGAAGATGGTAACGAAGTCAAGAAGGCTGTCTCCAGCTTTATGGACCCTGCTTACGAAACTCAGGTTGCCGGTCTTGCCTATATCCCCAATGATATGTTTAGCCAGCGTCTCGGTTTTGCAAACCGCATGACCATTTCTAACGGCTACGGCTACGCTGATGAACACGGTGCCGAAAAGATTGCTCGTGGCGAACGCGACCATCTTAAGACCGTGAAGGATGAACCGGGTCTGGAATCCGTTACTGAATTCAAGTACGGCTTTTCTGATGTGGTTAGCTTCAAGAGCCGTCTGTGGGCATTCACCAACTTTGAAGGTGTCAACGCAATTGACGGTCGTTGGGAAAACTTGCTGACTGTTCTGATTGCCCCGCTGATCGAACTGCAGGTTGGCTTCGATATGGCTTACGACCTGGATCAGGATGAAGATGCTCAGGTTAAGAACATGGTGCTCTTCGGTCTGACCTGGCGCTGGTTCTAATATTTAGAGAATCCGATAGATATAAGAAGAAGGCTCGCTTCGGCGAGCCTTCTTCTTATATAGTGCAAATTTTTTACGGTTCGTAATTTAATAATTCCTGAATCCAGGCGTCCTTAGCCTTGCGGATCTTTTCTAGGGAGGCGTCATCTGCGGCGCTGTTGTCTCTCAGTTCGGCTAATTCAGTGTACTGCCTTGCCAGGAGTTCCGCCTTAGGGTAGTGGGGGATGAGGCTTGATAGGCGTTCCTGGATTGCCTTGTCGGAATAGAGCCGGTTGATTCCTTCTAGCCAAAGGCAGATGTGTGCTTCCTTGTTGCCGTTCTGCCGTTCTTGGTCGGCTTCGCTGAATTCCGGGGGCGTTATCTGGTCTAGCCAGTCCGCTTCTTGCTCGAACAGTTGGTTGTCTTCTTCCAGGGCGTTTGCCTTATTTCGTAATTCCAGCTGCTTTTTTAGGAAGGGACGGTAAGACTCCACATCTTGGTCTAGACCGTTTTTTTTCAGAAAATTCCCAAGATTACGCAGATTTGATTCTGACGGATTGTTCAGGAGGCATTCCTTTAGCACGGCTAGCTGATCTTTAGAAGGCAACTTTTTGAAATTTTCGTTATGTGCGTTTGCTGCCTTGACGCGAAGCCAAAAAATTCTCAATAGAATTAGTGCGGTTATGATGGGTAAAATAATGGTAAATGACATAATGGGTGCTATTTTAGAAAAATGAAGGGGGAAAATGCCTTTTTTGAAACGAAAGTTCCTGCTGTGGGCGAAAAAAGGTGTGTTTTTATGGCTTTGAACGTTCCTTATTGCTTTTTTACAGATATTTTTCAATTTTCGTTTTTAATATATAGTCTAAAATGGTGTATATTTAGCGTTGAATATTCATAACCTGTGCACAGGTGGAGATTGGACTATATGAAATTGGATCGTTTTAAACGGATATCTCTTACCGCGATGATGTTTGGACTCGCTGGGGTGGTTTCGTCCTTTGCGGTTGTTGAAGATAACCAGAGAGAACTGGATATTGTTGTCCGCGACTTTGACGTGGGTCATCCCGACTTTGAAAACTTCCAGGAAGAAGCTTATTACAGCATCTTTTCTGGCAAGGATGATGCTAAGCCGAGTTCCTGGTTGGCTACATACAGCACGGATCCGACGTGGACTGGTCGTCGATCTAACTATGGTAAATATGGTTGCGGTAATACCCAGACTCCTGATTACGGTCTCCCCGTAGGTACCGAAGGCTATCCCAAGGCTAACGCCGATGGTTCCGTGATGACCAAGTCCGGTGCCGTTTCTACGGTTCCCGACTATATTACCGCTATTTCTAGAGTTACAAACCAGGGTTATGCCTGGTACGGTGAATTCAAGGATTGCTCTTACGATGCTAAGCTGAATCCCCTTAGCCTAAAGACTATGCGTGGTCTTGTGTCTGAATTGTGCTCCGACGCTTCTTCGACTTGGGCCGCCAATATGGCCGACAGCAAAAAGGAGTGTACCGCAGGTAAGGTCTGTAAGGGTCACTCCTGGTCACAGATTGTGTACGTGACTCCGGGCCTTGTTGAACGAAACCTGCAGTTCGTTAAGGATCCCAACGATCCTAACGGCGGTCTGGACATGTATTCTCCCATAATTTCCGCTAAGCGTGAAGGGTGTGATAACCAGTATTTCAGCCAGTGGTATGCGGATGTAGATAATGTCAACCTGCGTACCAATACCACCTTGATCCTGGATCAGGATCCTAGTGATCCGAAGTACTTTGAAATCGATAAGAACTGGAACAATGGTGGTTACTTCCCGCTGGATTCCATTTCTGATGATGGCGAATTTACCTGGCTGGGACCCAAACCCCAGTATCCGAATCAGTACGGCGCTCAGTCTCTTTCCATTTTCTGCCCGCCTTATGAATATCGATATGCAAAGGACCAGACCGACTTTAAGGGTTCGAATACTGCAGAACTTTGCAATGCCTGGAAGCGTAATGGTGGTCCCAAGGTTGGTGCTGCCGCATATCAGGCTGCTGCCACTTCTGAAATTGGCCTGCGTCACCTGCGCAACTATGGCTTTACCATGATGGGTTACGCCGCATTTAAGTACAAGAAGGGTGCTGGCGAAGTGTTCGAATTCACTGGTGACGATGACATGTGGATTTACGTGGACGGCGTTCTGGTGGTTGACCTGGGGGGTACTCACTTGGCTGCAGCTGGTAAGGCTGACATGGACTACCTTTCTGGTCAGAAGTTTGGTGTCGCCGGTTTAGGTGGCTTTGCTCATGGTTGCTGGCCGGGCGATCCTCTGGAACAGGCTGACTCCTGCTCTATCAAGCTTGATGCTGATGGTACCTGGAAGGATGGCTCCTGGCATCATATCCACTTCTTCTATGCTGACCGTCAGACCGATGGTTCTAACCTCCGTATCCGCAGTTCTCTTTCTGAACTCGCTCCGTCTCGCTATGGTCAGCCCTCTGTAAGTAAGTCTGTGGTGACTACCGACAGTACTGGTAAGCAGACCGTCAGCGTGACCCTGAATACTACTCTGGATGAATCCTCCTTGATTAATATCAGAAACGCTGCCGCAACAGGCACCGCTCCGGTCTTGCTGGTGATGAGAACGGTCTATGATTCTACCGGTGCTTCTTCTACTAAGGTTTATGGCTACTACATTACCTCTATTTCTGATGGTATTAACCTTGGTCCTTCTGGTATTCAGTACGATATGGAAGGTATCTTGGTCGATGCTGATGGTAATGTTATGACTTCTGGCATTTCCGGTAACGACAAGATTGCATTCAATTTCCGCGATCCTGAAAACGAAATTGCCAACGACGAAGAACTGAAGGCTGCTTATGTGTCTACTGTGGGTCTTGATGCTTGGAATCAGATGATTTCCTGGACCAAGAAGATGGACGCCGCTGGTTTCGATATCAAGTCTTCTTCTGGAAAGAAGGTGATTGGTTTCCCGGATACTCCTAGCGATTGGTCTGTTACTCAGTTCGTGGGTAACCCCAACGTCGAAACCTTCGTTCTTGACAAGAATATTGACCGTCCTGAATTTGATAAGCAGGCTGCTGTATTGACCGAAGTTGCCAAGAACAACAGTGGTGAATTGCCTGCTGACTTTACCGCTGACTTGATCATTACCTCTATCCCCACTTCTGCTGGTAATGGTAACCCGCTGGTGCTGTCCAACGAAGATAAGAGCTCCTTCTCTAAGGCTGGTGCTAATGGTACTGTTGGTGCCGGTTCTGTGGCTTACGTCGGTGGTAAGGCAAGCGCATCTTCTATGTGCTTCAGCGATGAATCTGGTGTTGAAAGCTGCACAAGTATTTCTTATCCGGTTTCTGGTCCGTTCCGCCTTAACGTTCGCGTGTTCGACCATATGGGCCATTTTGTTAGCCAGTACCAGAAGCGTATGAGTGCTGACGAAATTCATAAGGCTCTGGGTGGCGAAACTGCTAAGCTTGGCGCCTGCGGCGAGGAATATCCGCTGTACGGTTCTACTGGCTTGGGCTGGATGACTATCAAGATGTATCCTGTTTCTCAGAGCGGCCGTATGATTGCAACTGGCCCGTACATCTACCAGGTTACCTTCATTCAGGAAGACTACAAGTACTGCGTGAAGGGCGGCGATGCTGACGAAGCTGGTCAGATCAAGACCAACACTTACAAGCGTACCTCTGATACTTATCGTTTCGGTTACCGCCGTCATAAGAATAAGTAATAGCGGTTAGCAAAGTTTAAAAAGCCTCGGCTCAATGCCGAGGCTTTTTGTATAGAGAAAACTACCGGCGTAGCCGGTAGTTCCGTAAAAGCCTTCTGGCAGACATGCAAAAATGTTGGAATTAAACTATAGAACCAATGAGGGCGAATGGTTCGGCGGCCGTTATTTTGACTTGTAGGCGGGTGCCAGTTTTTATTGGTTGAAGACCTTCGCTCAGAGCAACTGGGCGGTAGGCGTCGTTGCGGGCGATGATGGTGCCTTGGCGATAGCCTGCTTTTTCTACGGTCACACGCTCTGTCTGACCAATCCAGCGGGCGTTATTTTCTGTAGCGATGGCCTGGAATGCGGCGGCCAGTTCTGCAGATCGACTGTGTTTAACGGTGTCGGGCACGATTGGCTCTAGACGGCTTGCTACCGTACCTGGGCGGCTGACGAAGCGGGTTATGTTGCAGACCGTAGGGTGTGTTTCCTGGAGGATGTTTAAGGTGTCCTTGAAGTCCTGGTCCGATTCGCCGGGAAAGCCGACAATAAGGTCTGTGCTGAGGGTGAACAAGCTGAATCGCTTGTTGAACTCGTTTGCCAGCTCCAGGTAATCCTTGGCGGTATGTTTGCGGTTCATCAACTGCAGAACGTGCTCGGATCCGCTTTGGACGGGAAGGTGGATGAATTTGTAGACACGGTCGTCCTGGAAGCATTCCATGAGCGGTTCCAGGTAGCTTTTGATGTGCCGCGGGTTGCCCATGCCTAGGCGGATGCGGTAATTGCCTGGAACTTTGACGAGTATCTGCTGAACCAGTTCAGCAAGGTTTTGGGCGGGAAATTCTGCGCGGGAGTTCCCTGCAAAATCAAATCCGTAGCAACCGCAATCCTGGCCTGTAAGCTGTATTTCGATGCAACCGTCAGAAACGAGTCGCTGTACCTGCTCTACGATAGATTCTGCAGAAAAGCTACGCAGTCGCCCTTTGACTAGGCGGGTGGAACAGTAGGCACATGCGTCTAGGCAGCCTTCTTCGATGTTGACGATACCTACGAGAGGGGATTCGCGAAGAACGGTTCCCGGCTTGAGGATAAGTGTTTCTTGGGATGTTCTTTCTTTGCTTAATTCGTTGAGGCTTGTAAATCTGACGTCCTCAAAAAGTTTGCGAACCTCTTCCTGCAGATCCCTAGGGGCGCAGCCTGTTACAAAGAAAGTTGCCTGGGGTGCAATGGCTTTTGCCTCGCGCAGTAATTTTAGTGCCGTTGAATTCCCCTTGACCGTGCATACGTTCAGGATAAATGCGGCTGGTTCTAGGCCTTCTTTGGGGAGGCCAAAGGTGACGTTAAATTCGTTGTCAAAAAGTCGAGCGATTTTTTCGCCCTCTCCAAAATTTGCAGCACATCCCTGGCTAATGACGGAAAGGGTTGGTTTATCGGTCGAATTTTTCAAGGGTGATTCCCGGGTAGTAGTGGGTGAGGATTTCCTGGTAGGATTGTCCTGCCTGGGCACGGGCGCGGACTCCCATCTGACACATGCCGACTCCGTGGCCGAAACCGGTACCTGTGAGGATCCATTCCTTGCCGCTTTGCTTGATGGTAAAGAATGATGAAGGGAGGATGGAGTTGTTCTTTTTAAAGAGCCAGCGGGTTCTGTCGGTAAGAACTTCGATGTCGCCCTTGTCGGTTTTTACAACCAAGGTCTGAATACGACCGCTTTTTAGTTTGTTCTTGACCGTGATTTCCTTGACTTTCTTGAAATCTTTGGTTGCGACGGAGGATAGCTTGGCTTTTGATTCGGTTAAATTGCGCTTGATTAGGTCGGCGATTTCTTTGTCTGCAAAACGGCGTTCCCATTTCATGTAGCTGGATTCGTTGCAGAAGGGGGTGCCATCGTTACGACGGTCTGGCTTGCTCTGGAGGTAGGGGAGGTTTGGACGATTCCAGGTGGCTAGGGTTTCTGTGGTTCCGCCGCAGGTGGAATGGTAATAGGCGATTATGAATTCTCCGTTGTACATCATGGTAACGCCTGCGGTGGCCTTGACGGCGGCGTCTGTAAGGGGGGTGGCGCCTTCTAGTCCTTTATAGACTTGGTCCTTGGTGTCGGCATAGACGTCAAACCCTTGGGCTTCGCGGCTATTGTAATGCTTGTAGGCGTATGTGCGGGCTGCGACAGCTTGGGCCTTCAGGGCTTCGATGCGACCGCTGTCAAGTTTGCCGATTTCGTAGGGAATGACGCCGCGTAGGTAATCTTCTACGTCTACGGAGTTGATTGCATCTACCTTGCCGTTGCTTGCCCTGAAAAGGACTGTACCCGGATAGCATGCCCGCTGAAGACTTTTGGTATCTGCTGCAAAGGCGATGCAGGATCCGTCTTCGTTGCCGAATTCACGGGATTCCATTTCCATGGACTGGCCCTTGCTGGAAAGTTTTATGCTTTTCCCGCTGGCGGTAATTTTGATAATGTCGTCGGCGTATTTTAGGTAGGCTTCCTTGGCTCCAATAAGCACCCCGACTCGGAGAGGGCGGTCTAAATCCTGGGGAACCTTGCGCTCTTCGAATTTTACCGCGGTCTCCTGAAGGGGATCTGTTCCTTCGGTGGAAATTGCGGAAATTGGGACGAATGGGGAACTTGTTGCTACGCTGGCGGAACTGCTGACGGCATTGGCTGAACTGGCCACCATGTTGGCTGAGCTGGCGATAGAATTTGCTGCGGAACTACCTGCCGAGTTGGCAGCGAGGCTTGAACTAGAAAATTGGGCTTCCGCAGTGTTGGAGGCTTCGATGGGAACAAAGCGTATGACTTCGGTTTCTTCTACATCTCCTGGCAGATCGAAACCGTCGGATACAGAAACAGCCTGCGGTTCCGCATAAACGGAACTTAGCAGGCTGGCTGCAAACCAGAGGGATGTCAACAGTCTGGCCAACAAACCCTCTGTTATTTAATGCTTGCCCTTGAGCTTTGCCTGGGTGTCCTTGGCCATCTTCTTCAGCTTGGACTGGGTCATGGTGCGGTCTGCTGTAGAAATCTTGTCTACGAACAGGTCGCCACTCAGGTGATCCACTTCGTGCTGGATGCAGCGTCCGAAAAGGCCGTCGCAGTTATGGATTTCCTGGGCTTCTCCATTGATGTCGAAGAAGCGGACACACACCTTGTTGGGGCGAACCACATTGCAGAAGATGTCGGGAACGGAGAGGCAACCTTCGTCATAGTCCACCATTTCTGCGTCAGGTTCGGCTTCCCATTCCGGGTTGAACATGATGTAGGGGTTGGGTTCCTCTTCGTCGGGAATGGACGTGTCGATAACCACCAGTCGGATGTTCAGACCGACCTGCGGTGCGGCAAGACCACAGCCGGGAGCCTTGTACATGGTTTCCAGCATGTCTTTTGCCAACTGGCGCAGCTCCGGAGTGATTTCGGTGATGGGGGTGCACTTCTTGCGAAGCACCGGATCGCCATAAGTTCTAATAGGGAGCAATGCCATAGATTACTTCTTTTCTTCGGTCTTTTCGACAGGCTTGGCTTCGGCGTTCAGAACGCGCATGATTGCTGCCTTTTCGAAGTCGATAAGGGTGGTGGAACCGGTACGTACGGTAACAGTGGTAGAGGTTTCGTCGATGTTGGTGACGACGCCGATGATACCTGCAGTGGTCATAACCTTGTCACCCTTCTTCAGAGCCTTGCGCATGGCTTCCATCTGCTTCATTTCCTTATTCTTGGGGCGGATGAAGAACAGCCACATTACGACGAAGAGAAGAATCAGGGGGAGGAAACCGGCGAGACCACCCTGCTGCTGTTCTGCAGCGGCGTCTTGTGCGAATGCGGCAACGGAAGCGAGGGTAACGAGAAGAGCAGAAATTTTCATTTTTGAAACCTTTCCTTGATGGTTGAATTATTCATTGAAAAGATAGTAAACTAAGAAACTAGATGTTTGTCTAGCATGGGGAAAATGCGGTTGAGTTCCAGTAAATCCAGAACCTTTTCGAAGTCCCCTCTAAAGGACTGGATGCTTTCCAGGGGGTCGTCGGAATTCGGGGAGGCTACCTGTGCAGAGGGAATGAGAAGACCGCGTTGAATCAAGGGCTGTATGGTCCGCAAGGTCAAGGTCAGATGAAGTGACTTCTTGGCGATAGACATCAGTGTTTCGGTCTGTACGGTGAATGTTCCGTTTTTCAGCGGGTCTCTGCTTTCCTGGACCGTCTTGGTAACTGCGGTAAGAACCATCTGTTCGGTCATGGATAGGATGCTAGGCGAAACCTTCTTATGGATGGCTCGGTAGCAGATGGTCTTATACAGCAGAGAAATGACGCGAGGGCTCTCAATACGAATTTCGTCGCCTAAGACCTTGAGGACATCTATACTCTGCAGAGTCTGCAGTAGTCCCATTGTTTCGTCGTCATCGATATTGAAAAGCTGGTGGACTTCTTCGCAGATTTCCTGCACCGGTGTGACAGTACCTCGGGAACTTAGTAGATAAAGTAATGCGGGGAGAGCTTTTACCTTATTGCTCTTTATAAGGTTGTTCTTGGCGATGTGGGTTCTGCTGGCCAGGAAGGTGATGATGGACATAAGCCAGCTGGGTTCCTTGGCCAGGGCGTCCTGCAGTCCCGCAGGGTTGATGACCTGCAGTTCACACTGTGTTTTTGCCTTGAGGGTTTCCTTGGCTGCGGCTCCTTCCAACAGGCTGAATTCGCCAATGATAGAACCCGGTCCGTATAGCCGGATCTTGGGCTTTTTAGAAGACGATCCTTCCAATTCGCCGCTCTTGACAATGAAGAGGGTATTGTTCTTGTCGCCTTCGGTGCATAGATATTCGCCAGCGTTCAGAATCATTATAGAACTCCTCGAACATTGGTTTCGTATCGCAGGGCCTTCAGGTAGTATTTAATCGTCCCTAAATTGATGCTATACTGTTGATTGCCTGCAGGCTTGAACCAGCCTAACTTCTGCAGACGGATCCATCCCGAAACGTCGGCGTTGGTGTCGTGCTTTCTGATGAACGCAAGCCAGCCGGGGCTGTCCATAAGGGTGTCTTCGGACATGGCCGAAAGAAGAACCAGCATCTTTTTCTGGTACAGAGTCAGTTTATAGGGCTCAAATGGCTGACCTGCGTCACTTACTTCCTGGAAGTCTACGAATATCCTCAAAAGTTCGGCGTCTATAATCTTGCAGACGACGACTCCCTCTTTTTTGGAAATTTCAATGAGGTGGCGACGGAAGAGGCTCTTAAAGTCTAGCTGGACCGTGGTAAAGTCTAATTTTGTAATCCAGCAAAATTCCTGAATCAGTTCTGCAACGTTGTATAAAATAGGACCGTTGGAACTTTTTGATTTTTTCTTGCTTAGGAATAGGGCGAGACTCTTTATTGAGTTTTCGACGCGGGGCTGCTGGGCGGCCTGCTTAAGGCGTCGAGTCTTGCTTGACAGACTTTTGATTACGGCAAGGAGCCATAGGGGAAGGCGTTTTAGTTCTGATTCCATACACTCTTCGTTCACTAGAGTGATGTCGGACTTTTTGGTGGCGGCGATTTCGTATTTGAACGGTTCACGCTCCAAAAGGGCGGCCACGCCAACGAGGTCACCTGGATGCATTGTAAATACGATGTCTTCTGGGCTGTCCTTCTCTCTTGCGATAAGTTCCCCGTCATTGAGGATGACGATGCTCCTTTCGGGTTCCTTTTTAGGGTTTACGTCAGAAGAGCCTGCGGCAACGCTAACTTGATTGGGTCCGTTGGGAGTATATACAACAAATCCCGCCTCCACGTTTAAACGGGTGGGCGGGATGATTTGCTGTCGGGAATCTCCTGATTTCTTGGAATTCATGGAGAAAACCGCCTATACGCGCCTTAAATACGCCTTGCGATTACTGGCGTTCGTCGATACGAGCAGCCTTACCGCGGAGGTCGCGCATGTAGTAAATGCGAGCCTGGCGAACCTTACCCGGGCGATCCAGAAGGATGGAAGCGATACGGGGAGAGTTGACCGGGAAGATTCGTTCAACGGCAACACCGTTGGACATCTTGCGGACGGTAATGGTCTTGGAGATACCAGAGTTCTTGACCTGGATGATGACGCCCTTGAACGGCTGGATACGTTCCTTGGTGCCTTCAATAACCTTGACGTTCACGGTGACGGTGTCGCCAGAGCGGAATGCCGGGAGGTCGGTCTTCACGTTTTCATTCTGGATTGCTTCGATATTCAGGGACATAATGTACCTCGTTAATTATTTGATGCCAAATTTAGTATCTCTTTCGAGATTTTTAAAGATGTCTGGGCGCCTTTCTTCCGTTCTTTTTAACGATTCTTGACGCCTCCAAGCCGCTATGTTCTTGTGATGGCCCGAGAGAAGCACATCTGGAACTCTTTTCCCTTCAAAAACTTCTGGACGCGTGTAAACCGGCCAGCCGAGGACTCCCTGGGCGAAAGAATCGGTGTCTCCGGATTCTCTGTTACCCAGTGCGCCGTCGATCAGGCGGACAACTGCGTCTGTTACCAGCATGGCGGGCAATTCACCACCACTGACAACGAAGTCGCCTATGGAAATTTCAAGATCCACTTCGGACTGGCGGATGCGGTCGTCGATTCCCTTGTAGTGTCCGCAGATCAGGACCAGGTGCTTTTCTTTCGAAAGTTCCTGGGCCATCTTGTGGTTAAAGGGAACGCCGTCTGCAGTCAAGTAAATGACCTTGCCGCCGTCTTCCTTGACGCCTGTACTGCGGATTGCGTTTGCCAGGGGTTCCGGTCGGATGACCATGCCCGGTTCGCCACCGTAGGGGACGTCGTCTACCTGACCATAATCGTTGATTGCGAAGTCTCGCAGGTAGACTGTATTGAATTCCATAAGCCCCTTATTCTGAGCCCTGCCCATGATAGAAGTTTTCATGGGGGTGAACATTTCCGGAAAAATGGTGATGCAGTCAATTTTCATAACTGGACTATTTTTCCCCCGGACACATGCTCTTGAGGTAGTCTGCGTCGCAGGTAATGCTCTCGTCCTCTTCGTCGACTTCTACAACACAGTCGTCGACCCAGGGGGCTAGAATGGGTTGAGCGGAAAACTCTTTCTGGTACTCCAGATCAAACTTGATCTGAAAGGCATAGACGGTGGGGAGTTCTTGAACCTCAATGACCTCGCCAACTTCTCTGCCATCTTCCAGTTTGACACGGAATCCTTCCAGGTCGTCAATGTAATATTCGCCCTCGGGGGCGGGAATGCGCTCGGATTCAGGAATCATCAAGTCGCCATTGACAAAGTGAGTAATGGATTCGGGGGTGTCGTACCCCTTGAATTTCAGCAACCACAAGTTGTTTGCCAGCTTGGAATCTTCCACCGTCAGTTTAACCAGTTCGCTATTGGTCTTTTTTAGCATCACATCCTTGAGCTTCTCGTGACGGGTAAGGTCGTGAGTCAGAGGCATCGCCTTGATATAGCCCTTTACGCCATGTGTGCGCATGAGCTGGCAGACGGTGATGAACTCTTCTTGTGCTTCGGATTCAGACATTAAAGACGTGGGTGGGAATCTGACTACAGTAAACTAAAAAGCGGATACTGTTTATGGAAGGTGATTGCAAAGGGGCTGGAACCTTTCGATTCCGTTTAAAAAAGCCTCGCGCAGGTTCACTGCACGAGACCCTTTCAAAATGTTTGAATTAAGCTTCTGCAGGTGCTTCTGCGGGTGCTTCAGCAGCGGCAGCGGCTTCAGCTTCGGCAGCAGCCTTGGCAGCCTTTTCAGCTTCGATCTTGGCGAGAGCCTTAGGACCGAGCTTTGCCTTCTTTTCCTTAACAGCCTTGGGAGCAGCAACCTTACCTTCGATGGAACGGCCAGCCTTCATTTCGTGGAAGAGTTCCATGATGCCAGCCTGCTTCATCAGGTTACGAACGGTGTCAGAGGGCTGAGCACCAGTGGAGAGCCACTTGAGAGCCTTTTCCTGATCGAACTTGATTTCGGGGGTCTTGGTGTTGGGGTTGTAGAAACCGACCTGTTCGATAAAGCTATCGTCGCGTGCCTTACGGCTGTCGATAACGACTACGCGGTAGATCGGGTTGTGACGCTTACCAAAGCGAGAAAGACGGATAGCGGTTGCCATTTTAACCTCTTTAAATATTGTCTCGGGGATGAACCTGCCGAAACGGGGTTGTTCAATTGTTTTGGCCAAATATAGTAACATTGCTTTTGTGTGTAAAGGACGGCAACGAAAAAAAATCCGTTCTTTGCATACAAAGTATTTATTGGATGGAGCTGATTTTGAGGCGTTTAAGCTGGTAATTGGCGAAATTCGCTCAAAAATTGGGTTTTTGTGTGAAAAAAAACGCCTTGCTGTCGGACTAGCCGCAGGACTTCTTTTCAGACGTTTTTCTGTGCGTTTTCAGTATGTTTTTTATGGTTTGACCTTGCTTTTCTGACGAAAACCATTGTTCCAGGCTGGAATTTTCCATTGCGTAATATTACCCGGTGTAATATTCCAACGGTTAGTACTCGTTGATTTTTTATCAACAAGACATGGATTTGTCTGTGTGAAAATTCTCACACCAGTGGGTAAATTATAAGTGTAAGCGGGTGGTGCCGCGGTAAACTTTAAAACGAGGTTTTGGATATGGAAAAGAAAACTGTAAAGATGTATGCTCCTATTGTTGAAACCATTTGGGGAGCTTTGGTCGTAGTGGGCTTCTGCTCCTACATCTTCCTCGTTTAATTAGACTCGCCTTTAGCCAAGTTTGGTGGTTGAGAAGAAAGGAAGTCGCCCTAGGCGACTTCCTTTTCACATAGTCAGACTTTAAAAGAAAAAGATTAGTGTTTCTTGGTCCTTCGGACCCAAAAACGTCGGCTCGGAAATGAAAATGAGTTACCTCATTTTCGCTTCTCTCACCTTAGTGCTTTTTTTTCTTCTTGTTCTTATCCTTGGGGGGAGTGTAGTTGGAGCCGATCTGGGCGCCGCCGTTCTGTCTCTTGGCGAATTCGCCAACCTTCTTGAACATTTCCTTCATGGTCTCGTACTGCTTGAGCACGGCGTTCACGCGACCGATTTCGGTGCCGGAACCCTTTGCCACGCGGTCCTTGCGGCTGCCGTTGAGGATGCTGGGGTTCTTGCGTTCCTTGGGGGTCATGGAACTGAGGACGGCTTCTACGTAGACAAGTTCCTTTTCGTCAATCTGGTCGATGGGCAGCTTGTTCAGGCCGGGGATCATGCCCAGGATGTCCTTGAGGCGGCCCAGCTTCTTGATGGTGCGGAGCTGGTTCAAGAAGTCATTCAGGTCGAAGGTGTTGTTCAGGATCTTCTTCTTGAGGTCCTTGGCGTCCTTTTCGTCGATGACCTGCTGTGCCTTTTCCACGAGAGAGACCACGTCGCCCATGCCGAGGATACGGCTAGCCATACGGTCCGGATGGAACAGTTCGATTTCGGGGAGCTTTTCGCCGACACCGATAAAGCAGATAGGTACGCCGGTCATCTTCTTGATGGACAGGGCTGCACCGCCGCGGGTGTCGCCATCCATCTTGGAAAGGCAGACGCCGGTGAACTTCAGTCGCTGCCAGAAGGTTTCGGCGACATTTACGGCTTCCTGACCGATCATGGCGTCGGCAACGAAGAGCACTTCGTCGGGGTGGACGGCTTCCTGGGCCTGTTCCAGTTCCTGCATCAGTTCTTCGTCGATCTGCAGACGGCCTGCGGTATCGTAGATTACCAGGTCAAAGCCGTTGTCCTTGGCGTACTGGTAACCATGCTTGATAATTTCTACGGGATTGCCCTGGCCTTCGTCGTAAACGGGAATGCCGATGGACTTGCCCAGCACCTGCAACTGCTTGATAGCGGCGGGGCGGTATACGTCGGCTGCCACCAGGAGAGGCTTACGCTTCTTCTTGGTTCGCATCCACAGGGCGATCTTTCCTGCGAAGGTGGTCTTACCGGAACCCTGAAGGCCCACCATCATGATGCCCACGGGAGCGGGGGCGGAAAGGTTGATTTCCTTAGTTTCGCCACCCATGACGGCAACAAGTTCGTCGTGGATTATTTTCACAATCTGCTGACCCGGGGTCACAGAGGTAAGCACTTCGCTGCCGAGGGCCTTTTCCTTGACGGCCTTCACGAAGTCGCGGGTTACGTTAAAGTTTACGTCGGCTTCCAGGAAGGCGCGGCGGACTTCGCGAAGGGATTCCGCAACGTTTTCTTCGGTAAGCTTGCCCTGGCCACGCAGGTTCTTGAGGGTATTTTCTAGAGAATCAGTCAACTGTGAAAACATAGTGGGGGCAAATATAGTAATTATGAATTATGAGTTATGAATTATGAGATGAATTACGAGTTACGAATTACGAGAGAGGGGGAGGGTAAAATCTGATTTTTTAGAAAAAATATGGTTGGTTCAAAAGTTTATTGCTAAATTGTGCACCTGCTTTGAGACGGTCTCATGATTGATGAATTTACCGGACATATCGAAAAAACTCCAAAGATCAAGTTCAGAAAGAACGGCGACATCAAGGATGTGCTGGTGGTGGCGTTGCCCATGCTGCTTTCCATGTCCTTTGATACCTTGATGACCTTTGTAGACCGTCTTTTCTTGAGTCGGTTGGGTCCTGCCGAAATGAACGCCAGCCTTGGTGCGGGCGGCATGAATCTTGTCCTGATCACTTTTTTCACGGGTATGATCAGCTATACGACGGCAATGGTTGCCCAGCGTTTTGGTGCCGGAAAGAAGCAGGAATGCGCAAGCGTGTTCATGCAGGCCGTGTATTTATCCCTTGCCTGCGTGCCCTTTCTCTATTTGATGATCCCCCTGGGGCATTTGATTTTTGAACAGCAGGGATTGGCGGCGGACCAGCTGGCTTATCAGAAACTGTACTTTAATATTTTGATGATCGGCGGAATTGTTTCTCTGGTTCGAAATGCGGCTCCTTGTTTCTTTAGCGGAATCGGTGAGACGAAGATTATCATGAAGGCTGCCTTTGCGGGTATGCTGGTAAATATCGTCTGTAACTATTTCCTGATTTTCGGTGTGGGCCCGTGTCCGCGTCTAGGTGTGGCGGGAGCGGCCTATGGTACAGTCATTGGTAATATCGTCTCGACGGTGATGTTGTTTGTGGTCTATTTTGGCAAGCGGTACCATTCGCTTTACGGAACAAGGTCGAACCTAAAATTTAATCTGGCTCAGGTGAAGGAACTGCTTAAACGAGGCATGCCATCAGGCGTAGAAATGTTCCTGAATATGGCGGCGTTCCAGCTGATGATTTTGCTGTTCCACGGCCTTGGTGCCGAAGCGGCCACGGCGGCCTCCATCATGTTTAACTGGGATATGGTGGCCTATGTGCCATTGATGGGTCTGGAAGTTGCGTCTACCAGTTTGGTCGGACGTTATGTTGGTGCAAAAAGTGCTGCCGCGGCCTCCCGCTCTACGTATTCAGGTCTAAAGGTGGGGTGGGGGTATTCCCTGCTGATTGCTGTCCTTTTGATATTCTTGCCAGGCGTTCTGGCCGACGTGTTTAGGCCCGACGTGACCGCCTCTGCAGAGGCTATAGCCATATTCGAATCTGCCCGTCCCATGGGGATCTTTATGCTGCGTTTTGCAACATTGTATATCTTCGTGGAAGTACTGCTGGTAGTTTACTGTGGTGCCCTGCGCGGCGCTGGAGACACGGTGTGGGTCATGTGCGCCTGTGCCGTTATGAACTGGTTTAACACCATAGCCCTATACGTAGCGGCCTATATCATAAAAGTGCCGCCCCATTATGCGTGGATTATCGTGGTGTGCGTGTATAGCACGGCGCCAGTCCTGTTCTACTTGCGCTGGAAGAGCGGCAAGTGGCGGCGCCATGTGCTGGATAAGAATTAGAAAAGCCTAGTTGGTGCAACCGGCTGCGGTCATTCGTTCCATGAATCGGCCGGCGAACAGGTCCGGACTTGTCTGCATTAGCAAGGAGTTGTTGGCTTCCTTGCGGTAGGCGTCGTACTGTTCGCAAAGGTCGAAGTCGCAGGTCATGGTGACAGAAGCCTTGCCACTACCGCAAGTTTGCGTTCCAGTGGCAGATGCTGAAGAACTGGATTCGCTACATCCGCAAAGAAGAGCTAATCCCAATACTGCGATACAAAGTAAAGTTTTTCCCATAATCTTTTGTCCTCTTGACTCCCAAAACTATCTAATAATTTGTAGAAAAGCAAGTTTGTTGAAGTTAAAATGATTTTTCAGAGAGGTCGACCAACTCGAAACGGTATTTCTGCTTGACTTCCGGGTATTTTTCGTGGTCCACTTCGCTTAAAAACATGGACTTTTCGCGGATCCACATGGCGTTGTCGCCGTAAAGTTTGCGGTAAATGACGTAATCTTCCTGAGTTTCGGAATGCTTGGCCACCCCTTCTACGATGTAAAAACGGTTTTTGAAGTGCCTATAGATTCCGTGGACCTTGATTTCCCGAATTTCCTCTTTGTTTTCCATATTGTATGCAGTCCTTTTTTGCTTTCACCCATTTATAGGAAAAAATATGGGGAATGCGGGCCGGGAACGCAGATTTTAAAAAATAAAGTAGAGGAATCGGCTTGGAACGCCCAAAAAACGTAATGCTTTTTGCCGTATCACTCGCCTTTTATTATATTTACCCCCGTAAAAACTTTAAATACTACTCAAAAGAGGTTAAATAATCATGGGTATCAATTACTTCAATTCCATTCCTCTGCGTCGTCAGCTGGAAGAAATCGGTCACTGCCGTTTCATGGATTCTTCTGAATTTTCTCGCGGTGTAGAAGCCCTCAAGGGCAAGAAGATCGTGTTCGTCGGTTGCGGCGCTCAGGGTCTCCATCAGGGTCTCGATCTGCGTGATAGCGGTCTCGATGTTTCCTACACCCTCCGTCCGGAAGCAATCGCTGAAAAGCGTCAGTCCTGGAAGAACGCTACCGAAAACGGTTTCGCCGTCGGTACCTACGAAGAAATGATCCCCACTGCTGACCTGGTTTGCAACCTCACACCGGATAAGCAGCACCACAACGTGATCCCCGCTGTCATGAAGCTCATGAAGAAGGGCGCAGCTCTCTCCTACAGCCATGGCTTCAACATCGTTGAAGAAGGCCAGCAGATCCGAGAAGACATCACCGTTATCATGGTGGCTCCCAAGGGTCCGGGTTCCGAAGTCCGTTCTGAATACGTTCGCGGTTTCGGTATGCCCTGCTTGATCGCTGTCCATCCCGAAAACGACCCCGAAGGCAAGGGTTGGGACTATGCCAAGGCTTACGCCGCTGGTCTCCATGCCGACCGTCCGGGCGTTCTCGAAAGCTCTTTCGTTGCAGAAGTGAAGTCCGACCTCATGGGCGAACAGACCATCCTCTGCGGTATGCTCCAGACTGGTACCATCCTTTGCTACGACAAGATGGTCAAGGAATTCGGTGTTGAACCGGCATACGCAACCAAGCTCCTCCAGTACGGTTGGGAAACCATTTCCGAAGCCCTGAAGCACGGTGGTATCACCAACATGATGGACCGCCTCTCCAACCCGGCTAAGGTTCGTGCAAACGAACTCTCCGAAAAGATGAAGGTCATCATGCGCGGCCTCTACCAGGAACATCAGGACAACATCATCTCCGGTAAGTTCTCCTCTACCATGATGATCGACTGGGAAGCTGGTGACAAGGACCTCCTGGCATGGCGTGCAGCTACTGGCGAACTGGAATTCGAAAAGGTTGCAGCTACCGATAAGGCTATCTCCGAACAGGAATACTTCGACCGCGGCGTCCTCATGGTCGCTATGATCAAGGCCGGTGTGGAACTGGCTTTCGAAACCATGTGCTCCGTCGGCATCAAGCCCATGAGCGCATACTACGAATCCCTCCACGAAACTCCGCTCATTGCAAACCTCATCGCTCGTAAGAAGCTGTTCGAAATGAACCGCGTTATCTCCGACACCGCAGAATACGGCTGCTACCTGTTCGCTAACAAGTGCGTGCCTCTGCTGAAGGACTTCATGGCTAAGGAAGTCACTAAGGAAGATATCGGCGCTATCTTCGGCGAAGGCAAGTCCACCGCTGTTGATAACGAAGAACTCATCAAGGTCAATGCAAGCATCCGCAAGCACCCGGTTGAAGAAATCGGTGCATGGCTGAGAGCCAGAATGAGTGGTATGACCCGCGTGGTGTAATACCAACATTCGTTTGTTAACTGTTTTATGTCCCGTTAGGTTTTGCCTAGCGGGATTTTTTGTTTCGTTTTGGTTACGTATATTCCTGATTGGAATATAAAGAACCTTTAGAAAGTCCTTGTGCACTATTTTTTTTTAGGTGGGATTATTGTAGTTTAGACCATAGGGAATTTTTTGGGTTAAGTGCTATGATCAGTTCAAAAGAAATTTTGGAGAATCTGGACTCGGCTATAGCCGGCGAGGAGTTTCAAGTTTATTTTCAGCCGCAGTATAACCATTCTACTGGGATGCTGATTGGTGCGGAAGCGCTCGTTCGTTGGGCGTCTCCTAAGTTCGGTTTTATTTCTCCTGCTGATTTTATTCCTGTTCTTGAAGAGCAGGGACGTATTCCCGAGATTGATCTCTATGTCTTTGAACGGGTCTGCAGATTTCTTCGCCATAGCATAGATTCTAATTTGCCTTTAGTTCGCATTTCGGTGAACATGTCCCGAAATGATATCTTGCGGGAGGATTACATCCAGAGAATGGAAGCCCTCCGTTGCAAGTATGATGTTCCTACAAAGCTCATTCATGTGGAATTGACAGAAACGGCTGCAATTTCGGGCTCCCAGATTATCATTGATACCATCGATAAATTGCATCGACTGGGATACACTGTCGAAATGGATGATTTTGGCAGTGGGTATTCTTCGCTGAATGTGCTGAAGGATATTGATTTTGACGTTCTCAAGTTGGACCTGAAATTTATTGCGGGAAGTATCGGTAACGAACGCGGCGGAACGATCTTGAGCTCCATTGTGCGTATGGCCAAGTGGCTGCAGCTTCCTGTAATTGCCGAAGGTGTTGAAACCGTTGAACAGGCCGATTTCTTGAAGAGTGTCGGTTGCGATTACGTACAAGGTTTTCTGTACTCCAAGCCTGTTCCTATCTCTGAATATGAGAAACTTTTGAATGGCAATTCTGTGGGCTCCATTGTACCGCAGATGAATTTGAACAGTGTCCTGGATGCGGGTAAATTCTGGGATCCTGATTCTCTTGAAACCTTGATTTTCAGCAACTTTGTGGGAGCCGCCGCTATTCTTGAACAGCGTGGCGATTCTCTGGAAGTTCTCCGGGTGAATCCTAAGTTCCTTCGCGAAATGGGTATGAACTTGTCTGAAAAAGACTTGGTGAACTCGAATCCGGTCAAGACGATGGATGCTTCTAACATGAAGATCTATATGGAGTGTCTGGAAAAGGCGGCAGAAAAGAGAGAGGAACAGGAATGTGAAACCTGGAGAAATGTGCGCTCGGCCTGCTGCGGCTTTGAACGGCTTTGCGTGCGTAGCTGCATTCAGTTGATTGGCGTGAGCAAGGTTAGCCGTCTCTTCTTTGTGACGATAAGAAACATTACAGTCGAAAAGAATATGCTGCTCCAGATGCAGGCTGCAGAGCGTCGCTTTAAGGCCGCCAGTGAACAGGCTAATATTTATTTCTGGGAGTACTCTGTGGCTACCAAGGAAATGCGCCCCTGTTTCCGCTGTCAGCGTGACCTTGGCTTGCCTCCCTTGGTTCGTAATTATCCGGAGCCTGTTATTGAAAATGGATTTTTCCCTGCGGATTTTGCGGATATGTACCGTGAATGGCATCGAAAGATTGATGCTGGCCTCGCTAGTGTGGAAGGCATCATTCCGTTGACCGAAAAGAGGATCCCGTTCCATGTCCGTTATACCACGGAATTTGATGAAAATGGTCGCCCTGTCAAGGCCTATGGATCTGCCACCATGGTGGTGGATTGATGACTGTGGGGAATAAGAAATAATTATTTCATTCTATGTAAAATGTCTGACCTTAAAGGCGCAATTCCTTGTGAATTGCGTCTTTTTTTTAGATTACAACCCTAGGGGAGACGGCTCCAATTTTTTATTTTTGACCCGATAAATTTTATGCATGTGGAGCATATATGTTCAAAGTTGGATTTGATAACGACGCGTACTTGAGAACGCAGTCCGAGAAGATTGCCGAACGTATTGCAAAGTTCGGTGGAAAGCTTTACCTTGAATTTGGCGGAAAGCTCTTTGATGACCACCACGCAAGCCGTGTACTGCCTGGCTTCGCCCCAGATTCCAAGATCCGCATGCTCGAAAAGCTGAAGGACAAGGCCGAAGTTATTATCGCCGTCAATGCCAACGATATCGAAAAGAATAAGGTCCGCGGTGACCTGGGCATTACCTACGATCAGGACGTTCTCCGTCTGATCGACGCCTTCCGCGGTTACGGTCTCTATGTGAGCAGCGTGGTGCTGACTCGTTGGCAGGACCAGCCCAGTGCTCTTGCTTACCAGAAGAAGTTGGAAGGTCTAGGTCTGAAGGTTTACCGCCATTATCCCATTGCCGGTTACCCCAACAACATTCCGCTGGTGGTGAGCGACGATGGCTACGGCAAGAACCAGTTTGTTGAAACCACTCGCGAACTGGTAGTGGTGACCGCTCCGGGTCCGGGAAGTGGAAAGATGGCTGTGTGCCTTTCCCAGATTTATCACGAAAATACCCGCGGCGTCAAGGCCGGTTACGCAAAGTTCGAAACGTTCCCCATCTGGAACATTCCTCTGAAGCATCCGGTGAACTTGGCTTACGAAGCTGCCACTGCTGACTTGAACGATGTGAACATGATTGACCCGTTCCATCTGGAAGCTTACGGCAAGACCACCATCAACTATAACCGTGATGTTGAAGTGTTCCCGGTTCTGAACGCTCTGTTCACCCGCATCCTTGGTGAATCTCCGTACAAGAGCCCCACTGACATGGGCGTGAACATGGCTGGTAACTGCATCATCGATGATGACGCTGTTAGCGAAGCCGCCAAGCAAGAAATCATCCGCCGCTACTACAACACCCTCTGCGATGTTCGTAAGGGCAACGCTGATCAGGATCAGGTTTACAAGCAGCAGCTGGTCATGGAACAGGCTCACATTAGCACCGCCGACCGTCCGGTTGTTGCCGCCGCTCTCAAGCGTGCCGCAGAAACTAACGGCCCCGCCGTTGCTATTGAACTTCAGGATGGCGCTGTGATTGCCGCAAAGACATCCTCCTTGCTGGGCGCATCCTCTGCCATGCTTCTGGATGCCCTCAAGCACCTGGCTGGTATTCCTGATGAAGTCCGTCTGCTTTCTCCCATGGTCATTGAACCTATTCAGAGCCTGAAGACCAAGCAGCTGGGCCACACCAATCCCCGTCTCCATATGGACGAAGTGCTGGTGGCACTCTCTGTTTGCGCCCTGACCGATTACAACGCAAAGATCGCTCTGGAAAAGCTTCCGGAACTCCGCCACTGCGAAGTCCATGCCAGCGTCATCCTCTCTCAGGTTGATGTAGGCGTGTTCCGCCGCCTGGGTGTGAACTTGACCTCTGAACCGAATTATCAGACTAGCAAGTTGTATCACACTTAAAAGCTGCGGCTTATCGTCGCATAGATTTCAATTAAAAAAGTCCCGGAGTAATCCGAGACTTTTTAGTTACCATGAAAGTAAAACAATTCCTGTGGTACCAAGGGCGATTAGACCTGCTCCAACTCCGATGCCTGTTGCACTACCACTGTTTAAACCTACGTCAACACCAATCACCATAATTCCGCCAAGTATTCCTGCGACAGAATAAAGGTAACCCATAAATCTCAAAAAAGGGCTGTGATCGGAATAATCTCCGTCGTAATTTGTGTCGTGGACGTAATTCTCAATATTCGTTGGAATGGATTGCACAATTCTAGATTCATGCGTTACAATAGGGGTGGCCGCAAACGAATTTAATGCGAGTAGGAGAATAAACAAGATTGTGCTTACGGATTTCATGATAACCAATATAAAAAACGGCCGGCATAAACCGGTCGTTCTTTAAAGCTTCGCTAGTCTGATATTACTTAGCCTTTTTCGGGGGGTGAGCTGCGATCTTCTTGGTGCCCTTGGCCTTTTCGGCTTCGAGTGCTGCCTTTTCTTCGGCTTCGGCTGCAGCTTCAGCTTCGTCGAATGCGGCCTGCATTTCTTCCAGAGCGCCGACGGGATCGTCTTCGATGATTTCGGAAGCTTCGTCTACCAGTTCGGCGAATTCGTCGTACCAGTCTGCGAAGATTTCCACTTCCAGGTGGTCAACACCGGGAACGGTGAGACGGACGCCGCAGCTTTCGCCAACGCGGTCCATGTAAGAAGCGATTTCCGGCTTCAGGAGGGACAGGTCCAGACCGTCCAGGTCTTCCGGTTCCAGCCATACGCCATCTTCTTCCTCTTCTTCAACCTTAGCGGCCTTCTTGGACTTCTTGTCTGCCTTCTTTTCGGCCTTGTCTTCGCAGCAGCAACCGCACTGGCAACCGCAATTGCAGTCAGCGCCGTAGGTTTCCAGATATTCTTCGTCATCCATACCGCTGTCATAGAAGAATTCGTCTTCTTCAAGGTACAGGGTTTCGACAAAGATGCTCTTTGCGCCCAGGGACTTTGCGGCTTCGATGAATTCCTTCAGGTCGCCACCAAAGTAGCGGGTTGCTTCCACTTCTTCGTTCAGGGTCTGAACGGGGATGGGGAGGAGCTTCTGCTTGCTGATGTAAGCGCAGACTTCGTCGCTAATGGACTTCTGAACTTTCTGATTCTTAGCCATGATATTCTCCTTGTGAGGTATGAGGTTCGAGGTCGCTCGCAGTGCTCGCTTGAGGTATGAGTCAAATGATCGCGGCTTTGCCGCCTTACTTTAACTCAAAGGTCCGAAGGACCGTCCTCAAACCTGAAAGCACCGAAGGTGCGCCCTCAAACCTATTAAACGTGATACTTCTTGAGGCTTTCTGCCTTTTCGTTGATGAGCTTCATGATGCGTTCTACGGCTTCTTCGCCGCGGGCGGTGTCCTTGACGCTGGTCATGGGCTGGAACAACGGGCTGTTGAACATGGTTCCCAGAGGAATGGGGTTCTTGCGGCAGAAGGTTGCTTCCACGTAGTCGCGGGCGGCGCTCTGCAGGTCCTTGGCCTTGGAGGAGTCGCCGGCTACATAAGCCTTGTAAAGGTCAGAGAAGATCTTTGCTGCTTCGGGGATGTTACCGGTTGCGGTAATGAGGCCCTGGCCACCCATTTCGAGCATGTCGATGAAGAAACCGTCTTCGCCAGAGAGAACGGCAAAGTCGTTGTTCTTGGTTTCGTTGATGACACGCTTGGTGTCTTCGTGGAACTTTTCGCCGATACGGAAGTCAACTGCCTGCTTGAGACCGATGATGTTCTTGTCTTCGGAAAGGGCGATGAGGGTGTCGGGGTGGACGTAGCTAGCGGTACGGCCCGGAACGTTATAGATGATGATCTTGGCGCCAGTTTCTTCGCTCAAGGTCTTGAAATGCTTTTCGATGCCTTCCTGGGACGGGTTGTTGTAGTAACCGGTCACGCAGAGCATGGGGACTTCAGCAATCTTCAGGATTTCCTGAATCATTTCCACAGATTCACGAGTGCAGTTGGAGCCTGCGCCTGCGATAACGGGAACGCGGCCGCCTACGTAGTCCAGAGTGAACTTGATGATGTCCAGATGCTGCTTGTGAGTGACGGTGGCGCTCTGACCAGTGGTGCCAACCGGGAGAATACCGGAAACGCCAGAGGCAATGAGGTCGTCAATCATCTTTTCCATCTTCTTGTAGTCGATGGAGTTGTTAAGGTTCTTAGGATCATCGTTCATCAGCGGAGTGAACAATGCGGGAAAAACACCAGTAAGTTGAGAAGCTTTTGTAATTTGCATGCCTTAAAAATAGCTATAAAATGAAGATTTGGACCTTGCAAATGTCGCTTTACCCCCATTATTTTTCGCGAAAATCGGTGTAAACGGGGGATTTGGTGCCTTTAAGGACGTAATGACCTGGATTTTTACCTTTCTTTTTACCGTATGCTGTTCTTTTTATGTCAAAAAATAACATTAAAATATACAGGGGCGAGATAAGCCCCTTTTTGGTGGGGAGGGGTATCGTTTGTAACAAAATTTTTGTAAATTAATGCCCGAAAACTTTAAAATAGGAACCACTATGGAAAACATTACTCAGATTTGGAAGAAGATCCAGTCCCCCGAATTTAACCCCGCTACCGACATGGCTCTGGTAGAACAGGTCAAGCAGGTGGCTCTCACCTCTCAGGAACCGGCAAAGGTTAGCTTCGGCACTTCCGGCTGGCGTGGCGAAATCGGTTCTGAATTCACTCTCCGTAATCTGCAGGTCGTAGGCGCAGCTATCGTCCGCCTCTACAAGGAAGCTGATGCTGCTATGTTCGAAGCTCTTGGCGTCAAGGACTTCGCTGAACTTCAGAAGCGCGGCGTTGTGGTTGGCCACGACAACCGTCTCCTGGGTCACGAATTCTGCGAAGCTGTGGCTGACCAGTTCGCCAAGGCCGGTGTGAAGGTTTACTACGGCAACGAAATGCCGACTCCGGAATTCTCCGCTGCAATCGAAATGCTGGGTGCTGCCTGCTCCATCAACATGACTCCTAGCCACAACCCCAGCCACTACAACGGCATCAAGTTCAACCCCGCAGACGGCGGTCCTGCAGGTCCGGAAATCACCAACGTGATTACCAAGCTCTCTAACGAAATGATGAGCACCTGGAAGTTCGAACCGGTCTCCAAGGTTGACTGGGAAATCATCGACTCCCTGAAGATCTACAAGGAATTCCTGATCAAGCAGGGCACCATCAAGTTTGACCGTATCAAGGACTTCATCAAGAAGGATCGTCTGACTTTGGTCTGCGACCACGTTCACGGTTCTACCCGTCGTCGTCCGGCCGCTCTCCTGGACAATCCCCAGTGCCTCGTTACCATCCGTAACGAAGACGACAGCCTGTTCGGCGGTGTTGCTCCGGAACCGTCTTCCAAGAACCTGGAAATGGTCCGCAAGGCTCTGGACGAAAGCAAGTCCTTCTTCCGCCTGGGCGCAATCTTTGACCCGGATGGTGACCGTATCCGCTTCTACGATGGTTCTCGCGAAATCGACATGAACCAGTTCGGCGCAATCGCTTTCCACTACATGGCTACCTGGCGCAAGGAACAGGGCGTGGTTGCAAAGTCTGTTGCTACTTCTAACTTCGTGAACATCATTGCTGAAAAGCTGGGCGTTCCCGTTATGGAAACTCCGGTGGGCTTCAAGAACTTCCGCCCCTGGTTGTCTCGCAATGCCAAGGATAAGGCTCTGGTCGCCTTCGAAGAATCTGATGGTATTTCCGGCCTCAACAACACCCTGGAAAAGGATGCTCAGTTCGGCCTTCTCATCGCTCTCGAAATCATGGCTACCACCGGCAAGAACCTAGGTGAATACCTGGATGCCCTCTATGCTGAATATGGCCGCTTCTACCCCAGCCGCGCTGGTTTCGAAGTGGACAAGTCCCTGGTCGGTGCTCCGCTCATCGCCAAGGTGAACGCTGTTGCCGAAGCCGCACAGGTCGGTGCTAAGGTCATGGTTGGCAACACCGAAAAGACCGTTAAGCAGTTGCTCACTCTCGACGGCGTGAAGATCATTTTCGAAGACGATTCCTGGATGCTGGTTCGCCCGTCCGGTACCGAACCCAAGGTTCGTATCTATACCGAATGCCGCAACCCGGATGAAAAGGATCCCATGTTCGAAGCAGCCAAGGCTCTGTTCTACAAGAACTAAGTCTTGATTAGTGGATTGGGTTTCTAACCCGGATTAAAAGAGGATTAGAATTATGAAGAAGTTACTTGCATTTCTCTTTCTGGCCTTTGCAGTTGTTTGCTCTGCTCAGAACCTGAAGCCTGAATTCCAGGCTTTCTCTGGGGCGCTGCTTAAACTGAAGAAGGTTGAAAAGGGTTTCCACAAGTTCCAGTTGACGGTGGATGTCGCTCCGTGGGCCTTCCAGGCTACGGGTGAAGTCCAGGCTCCGGGTGGAGACGGCGACGTCTTGATTACCGGTCTCTTTGACGGTGAACTTTATGCGGTTCTCGCATACGTTCCCTCTACGGCTGCTGGTACCGACGGTCAGGAATATCAGGTTGGTTTCTTTGACATGATGCTTTATTATGAAGAAGAACCTACCCGTATTCGTAACCTGAAGTTCAAGCTGTTGCCTCCGGCCAACGATGAATGGGCTAAGGGCATTCTGAAGGATGCTCTGGAATCCGGTTCCTTGATTGGTAACGTGTGGGGCGGTAAGTATGACCGCGCCATTACCAAGGCTTCCGCTGATCCTATGGACAAGAAGAAGTTGCAAGCTCTTCAGAAGAAGAACGGAAACCGCAAACTTTCTGATGACGATGGAACCATTTCTACCCGCAAGCGTCGTGTAGAAGCTGAAGAAGCTCCCGTTACGAAGCCGGCCAAGAAGGGCAAGGCTGTAAAGGATGAGGCTCCTGTCAAGAAGAATAAGCACAAGAAGGTTTCTTCTGGTGATGGCTGCGATGATCCGAGCCTGAGCGTCAAGGAAAAGCGCCAGTGCGCTATGCGTAAGAAGAAATAATCTTCTTTGTAGTTCGAAACTTATAAATGCCGCTGCCTTTCGTAGAGAAGGGTGGCGGCTTTTTTCTTGATTTTTTTATATAAAACTTGCGGAATTTAAGGACAGACGTCCAAAAAAAAATTATTTTTTGACCCGAAACTTTTGCAACCTATATGAGGTAATTTATGTCCGGTCACTCCAAATGGGCCACCACCAAACGTAAGAAAGCTAAGACTGACGTTGCCCGTGCTAAGGCATGGAACAAGTTGATTAAGGAAATTTCTATCGCTGCTAAGCTTGGCGGCGGCAACCCGGATGCAAACCCGCGTCTCCGTGCTGCTATCATCAAGTCCAAGTCTCAGAGCTTGCCCACCAAGAACATCGAAAGTGCTATTGCCAAGGGTACTGGCGCTAACGGTGGTGCAGACGTTACCGAACCGCTGTACGAAGGTCGCGGTCCTGCAGGCATTGCCATCATGGTGCAGTGCATGACCGACAACAAGGTTCGTACCGTTGCTGAAATCCGTAACATCTTCAACAAGAACGGCGGCGCCATGGGCGAAACCGGTTCCGTTACTTGGGCATTTACCTACAAGGGTATGATTGTTATCGATGCAGAAAAGTACAGCGAAGATCAGGTTATGGACCTGGTTCTGGAAGCTGGTGCAGACGACATGAGCACTGAAGACGGCATCCACGAAGTTTCCACCTCTCCGGAAGCATTCGACGCCGTTACCCGCGCTCTTGAAGGTGCTGGCATCGAAATGATGAGCGCTGAAATCACCTACGTCGCTAACGACCCCGTCAAGCTGGGCCACGACGACGCTGTGAAGCTGCTCAAGCTCATCGACAAGTTCGAAGATCACGACGACGTTCAGGACGTTTACCACAACGCTGAAATCGACGAAGCTGACATGGACGCTGAGTAATCCTCTGTAACCTATAAAGCGAACTTCGCGAATTTGAGAAGTCCTCGGTTTAGACCGAGGACTTTTTACTCATACGACGTAAAAAATAGGTGCCGCGGACTTGTCAAAAAGGCGACTCCACCGGAGTCACCTCTCTTTATACTTTAACCTTTAATCTTTAACCTTTACCTGCCCAGGGTTTCGCGGTAGTTGTGAACGGCTTCCTTGTAGCTGGTGACTGCCTTGGAAATGCGTTCGGCGATATCCTTCTGTCCGGCGTCGCTCATCATGTAGGCTTCGTCCTCAAGGTTACTGATGAAACCGATTTCGTAAAGCACTGCGGGCATTAACGCACCCACGAGTACCATGAAGCCAGCACCGCCTACGCCGCCGGCCTGCTTGCGAATCTTGTAGCCATCGTTAGCCTTAAGAAGTTCTTCGGTGAACATGTAGCTGTTCTGCTTGTACTTTTCCAGACGGGCTTCCAGCTTAAACCATTCGATGGGGGAGAGTTCTTCCTTGGCGTTCTTTTCGCCGTAGAGGGTGGCCACCTTGTTTTCGCGGCGGGCGATGGCCTTGTCTTCTTCGCTTTCGGGAGCGCGGAGTACGTAGACGTGGTAGCCCTTGATAATCTTCTTGCGTTCGGGAGTGGCGTCAACGGCGTTGCAGTGGAGGCTGATGAAGAGGTCGCCATCCCATTGGTTTGCTAGATTGGCCCGCTGGCCCAGTTCGACAAAGTAATCCTTGTCGCGGGTCATCTTGACGCTAAAGCCTTCCTTTTCCAATTCCTTCTTGAGGAGCTTGCCTACGGTAAGGACAATGTCTTTTTCCTGAGACTTGGAACCGATGGCGCCTGAGTCCTTGCCGCCGTGGCCCGGGTCGATAACGATGGTCTTGACTTCGCGGGTGCCTGCGGTTTCATTTTTTGCGGGGGCGGGTGCTTGGGCTGTGGTTGTTGTATTTGTTGTTGCGGGGGCTGCCTTTACACTGCTTGATGAAACGGCTGCCTGTTGGGCGGAACTTTTTGCGGTTTGTTCTGCCTCAAAAAATTTTGCTGCGTCGACGGAATCAATTTGGATGCGGCCTGCAGAAAGAACTGGAGCTGCTGCAAGGTTGATTGTCTTGCCGTGGAGACTTGCGTAGGGGAGGCCGATGGCGAACTTGACCGTGTCCTTGTTTCTTTCTAGGGTGAACGTTTTTTGAACGGGATACCAATGGAAAGAGGCGCCCTTACTTTGGGCGAAATTCTCTACGTCCGTTTTACCGGCCCACACCGCAGAGGCGGTTGCTAGGCAGAAAAGCAGTACCCACAAAACCTTGTTCATTACTTGTGTGCCTTTGCTGCGCGATCCATTTCCATCTTGGCGTCGCGTTCCATAATGGTCTGACGTTTGTCGTGCTGGTCCTTACCGCGGCAGATGCCCATTTCCAGCTTGGCGCGACGATTCTTGAAGTACAACTTCAGAGGAATCAGGGTGCAGCCCTTCTGTTCCTTGGCCTTGCGCATCTTTTCGATTTCGTGGCCATGGGCCAGGAGCTTGCGGCGTCTTGCAGGAATGTGGTTGAAGCGGTTGGCGAATAGGTACTCGTCGATGCGGGCACCTACCAGCCAGAGCTCGTTCTTCTTTTCGTCAATGTCAATCCAGGCTTCGCCAATGGTACACTTGCCGTCGCGAATGGACTTGACTTCGGAACCGATGAGCATGATGCCCACCTCGAAGGTTTCGTCCACGAAGTAAAGGTGGTTTGCCTTTCTATTCTGGATGACGGGTGTTGACTGTTCCTTTTTTGCCATGGACTTTTACCTTACTTGGACTTTTTTGCGGTAGGCTTCTTTGCGGGAGCCTTCTTGGCAGGAGCCTTTGTGGTCTTGGATGCGGGCTTGGCTGCTGCCTTGCGTTCTGCCTTGGCAGCAGTCTTTGCGGCGGCCTTCTTGACAGGTGCTTCTACCTTCCTGGTTTCCCAGCCCACCTTTTTCTTTTGGACGTGGGGGACTGCCTGATCCAGGGCGTCACGGAGTTCCATGCAACCTTCACCGGTAAAGGCAGAGGTGATGATAACCTTTTCCTTATGTTCCGCAAACTGTTTGATGGCCTCTTCAATGCCCAGGTCACTTTTGTTCAGGGCGATTACGTAGGGCTTCTTGGCAAGCTTCGGGTGGAATGCCGCCAGTTCTCCCTTCAGAACCGTGAACTGTTCGTAGGCGTTTTCTGCAAAACCGTCGATTACGAACAAAAGAGTGTGAGTGCGTTCGATGTGCTTCAGGAACTGGTGACCCAGACCCTTGCCTTCGCTGGCGCCTTCCAGGAGACCCGGAATGTCGGCCACCACAAAGCTGTGTCCGTTCATCTGCACGATGCCAAGCACCGGTTCCAGAGTGGTAAAGGGATAGTCGCCCACTTTGGGACGTCCGCTGGAAATCTTGTTCACCAGACTGGACTTGCCTGCGTTGGGGAAGCCAACCAGACCGACGTCTGCCATGAGCTTCAGTTCCAGGAACAGTTCGCGCTTTTCGCCTGCTTCGCCCGGAGTGCATTTGCGAGGTGCCTGGTTAGAAGGGGTGGCGAAGTGCTGGTTGCCCATGCCGCCCTTGCCGCCACGGGCAGCAATCCAGCGCTGGCCGTCTTCGGTAAGGTCTGCAAGAATTCGACCTTCGGCATCCTTGACGATAGTTCCCTTGGGTACGTCTACGATGAGGTCTTCTGCAGATCTGCCGGTGCAGCGCTTGGCGCCGCCGGCTTGACCGGGGCGTGCCTTGTACAGACGTGCGTTACCCATGTCCAGCAGGGTGGAATACTGTTCGTTGACTTGGAGGATAACATGACCGCCACGGCCGCCATCTCCGCCATCGGGGCCGCCCAGAGGTACAAACTTTTCACGGTGGAAACTGCAGATGCCGTCACCGCCCTTGCCGGAGCGCACTTCGATTGATTTTTCGTCTAAAAACATAACAGGTTTCGAGGTCCGAGGTATGAGCTCGTCGCTTCGCTCCTTTGAGTTTGAGTTAGGCGGCTTCGCCGCAGGGTTAGAGTCCTAACGTTTCGTCGAGACCGAGAGCGATGTTCATGTTCTGGATGGCGGCACCGCTGGCGCCCTTGCCCAGATTGTCGATGATTGTTGTAACCTGCATGACGGTTTCGTTACCGAAAACCTGGATGCAAGCATTATTTGTGTTGTTGCAGATGGTGGGGTTCAGACGGCCGTTGATCAGTGCCGGAGTCTCTGCAGGGGTTGCTTCGTAAGGCATGACGGTTACGAAGTTGGAGCCTGCGTAGTGTTCCTTGAGGATGTCGGTCAGGTCCTGAGGTCCAACCTTCTTGCTAAGCTGGTTTGCAAAGAGGGCTACGGTTACGGCCATGCCCTTGTAGTAGGGACCAAGCACCGGATTGAAGAAGGGCGTGTTTTCCAGTTCGCAGTACTTCTTCATTTCGGGAATGTGCTTGTGGGAAAGGGCCAGGGCGTAAGGTGCCGGAGCCATGATGGGGAGGGATTCTCCTGCCTTGTGGCCAAGAGCGCTTTCGTCTTCGTATTCGGCGATGAGCTTCTTGCCGCCACCGGAATAGCCGGTGATGCTGTAGGCTGCCAAGTTTGTGGACTTGGGGAGAATGCCGCTTGCGACCAGCGGGTGTACGCCAAGGATAAAGCCTGTGGCGTGGCAACCGGGGTTAGCAATGCGCTTTGCTGTGCTGATGGCCTTGCGCTGTTCTGCAGAAAGTTCGGGCATGCCGTAAGTCCAGTCCGGGTTCACACGGTGAGCCGTGGAAGCGTCGATGATTACGGTGTTCGGATTGGTGCAGAGCGCTGCACTTTCCACGGCGGCTGCATCGGGCAGGCACAGGAAAGTCACGTCGGATTCATTGATCAGGCGCTGGCGTTCGGCGGTATCCTTACGCAGTTCCTGGGAAATGCGCAGAACTTCGATATCGTTACGCTTTGCGAGTCGATCATAAATCTGAAGACCGGTGGTACCAGCTTCGCCATCAACAAAAATCTTGAACATTGCTTTTATTCCTTAGGAAATCAGGGATGAGGTCGCGACGATGTCGCTTTGAGGTCGCTCGCTGTGCTCGCTAGAGGTAAGTTAAATTGTCGCAGTGAAGCCGCTATTCCTTAGCTCAAAGGGCCTTTGGCCCGCCCTCATGCCTCAGAGCACCGCAGGTGCGTCCTCATACCGTTGTTACTTACCAGCGCCGCAGCACTTCTTGTACTTCTTGCCAGAACCGCAGGGGCACGGATCGTTACGGCCGACATCCGGACCGGTCTTCTTCACGGTTTCCTGCTTGACTGCACGGCCGTCGTAGAAGAACCATGCGCCACCAACCTTGTGGAATTCGCCCAGTTCGTGGTGGTTACGGGTGATGTTGCCCTGCTTGAAGCGAGCTACGAATTCGACCCAGCCGATGTTCTTTTCTTCTTCGGTCTTGGTCTGCTTGATTTCGATGCCCAGCCATTCGGATTCCTTGCTCCATGCTTCGACGCTAGCTTCGTCGAAATCGGAACGCTGAGTAGCTTCCAGGGATTCCTTGAGCCATGCGATTTCGTGCTTGGCGTAAGCGGTGTAGCGAGAACGCATCAGTGCTTCGGGAGAAGCGGCGAGAGCAGTCTGCTTGATGACCGGTTCGCAGCATTCGCAATATTCTTTACCGGAACCACAGGGGCATAAATCTTGAGCCATAATAACCTCGTTAAAAGTGTGAAAAATTTACAGCGAAAAAGATAGAAAAAAGGTTAAAGGATAAAGTTTAAAGTTTAAAGGCGGTAGGCTGTTTACGGCGAAAAAAAAGGGCGCGGGATGACCGCGCTCCTTTATCCTTTCGCCTATAACCTTTATGCTACTACAGGCACTTCTTGAGAATCCAGAATTCTTCCTTACCTGCACGGTCGGGGAGGCTGTTTACGGCCGGGATGCGTTCAACCACATCGAAAACGCCGCCGAGACGAGCCATCAGTTCGCCTTCGCTGGTGCAGTGCGGAGGACCCTGCAGGGTCTTGCCGTTCATCAGCGGGTACATGAGGGAAATCAGCACGCCGTCGTCCTTCAGCATCTTGTAGCAGACTTCGAAGAATTCGTCGCGACGACCCGGATGGATTGCAGTGAAGGTACCGTAATCGTACACGATATCGAACTGCTGGCCGCCACGCTTCTGATCCTTGGGAGAAAGGGTGAACAGGTCCAGGTCCAGGGAACGGAGGTTCTTGTGCTTGCGGCTCAAGTGGTCCAGTTCATCGACTGCGGTTGCTGCGAAATCTACTGCCAGAACGTCATGGCCACGCATGGCCCATGCTTCGGCGTCGTAACCAAAGCCTGCGCCAGGAACCAGCACGGAGCCGGTAGCGGGGCAGGAGGGGTTCTTGAAAAATTCCAGCAGGGCAGGGGTAGCCTTCTTGGTGTTCCAATAGTCCTTGCCTTCTGCGTAAAGATTATCCCAAAATTCCGGGAGGTTTTGTGTCAACATTATTTACCTTCCTGTTTGTTTCTCTTGCTAATTACTTATCCTAATTCCAAATTTGATTCCGTCCTGGAGCCCTGTGCCGAACCTTGTTAGTCCTGCCTGGGCTTTGCGTCGGGGAGGCTGTGGCCTCTTTCAAATGCTTCCTGGTTGTCCTTGTTCTTCTTGTAGGCCAGCTGTCCGCAGGCGGCCAGAATGTCGCGGCCACGGGCGGTACGGATGGTGATCTGGACCTGGGCTGCTCGGACCGCGGCGAGGAAGGTGTCCACTTCTTCGGGGGTAGGGGCGTGCAGGTTCGGGTCGTCGCCATCGTTTAAGATGATGGCGTTCACCTTGACGCGTCGGGGAGCGCAAATGCGGATCAGTTCCTTGGCGGCCTTGGGCGTACAGGTGATGTTCTGGATCAGAACGAATTCGAACGTCACATAATTATCGGTTCTACGGATATATTCGTCTACCGCTTCCAAAAGTTTTTCGATGGGCCAGAGGTCATTTACCGGCATGACGGAAGAACGGTATTCGTTATTGGTGCTGTTCAGGCTGATGGCCAGGCAGCAGGGCGTGTTGCGGTCCACCAGTTCCTTGATGCGGGGGACGACGCCGCTGGTGCTGACGGTCATGCGCTTGGAGCCCATGTTGAACAGCTTCTGGTTGTGCAGAGTGCAGCAGACTCGGTGTACGTTTTCCAGGTTGTTCAGGGGTTCGCCCATGCCCATGAAGATGATGTTGGTGACCTGGGCGATCTGACCTTCTTCGTTGAAGATGTTGTTGTCTTTCAGGTACCAGTTGACGTTCAGGATTTCTTCGAGGATTTCGCCGGCTTCGAGATTGCGGAAGAAGCCCATCTTGGCGGTGCGGCAGAATGCGCAGTTCATGGCGCAGCCCACCTGGGTAGAAACGCAAACAGAAAAACGACCGTTGGCGGGGATCATCACGGTTTCGATGTGATATCCGTCATGGGTTTCGAACAACCATTTGACGGTTCCGTCTACGGAAACCATGTGCTGGTCTTCCTTGAGGGAGCGCAGCTCAAACTGGTTTGCCAACTTTTCGCGAAGTGCGGGTGAAATATTCACCATTTCGTCGTAGGAACGGACCTGCTGGCAGAACAGCCATTTCTGAATCTGGTCTGCTCTAAAAGGCTTTTCGTCGACGTCCCTAAGCCAAGCTTTCAGTTCGTCTGTGGTAAGTGTTTTTATGTTGCGCGGCCATTCCATAGGTCGCAAAGATAGTAAAAAATAGCCTTTTTGTTAAGGGTCGTAGATTACGGCTGTGACTTGTGTCTGATGTTTTCGATGTAGTCGTTGCAACGGTTTGGCGAAGCTGCGATCTTGGCCGGTTCCGAAGCCCTGCATTTGTCTTCCATTTCGTAAAAATTGTACAGTTTGTCCACTTCCTGGAATAGTTCGGTCAGGGTCATTTTGCAGGCCGTGGCTAGGACGCTTATGGTGAAAATAGAGGGGGCTCTCTTGCCGCTTTCGACTTGGGAGATGAACTGGCGGGTAATATGGGATTTGAGGGCGAGTCCCAGCTGGGTTAGCCCTGTTTTTTGACGTTTGGCGAGAAAAATGTGCTGGATGACTTTCGATAAGATGATTTGCTTGTAGATCATTTTTCCTCCACGGCGTGGTATGGGTAATAATGTGTTCCTGTTTTTAACCTTGTATGTAAATTTAGAATAAAATTAAACGCGCCGTGCAAACAACTGTTTGCAAAATGAAGGACAGTTTGAAAAGTTTTTGAAACAAAATGTCTGGGGAGGTATAAAACGAAAAAAAGCAGTAAGATTTCTCTTACTGCCTTTTTCTGCGGGTGCCAGGACTCGAACCTGGAGCCTTTTGGTTCGTAGCCAAACGCTCTATCCAGTTGGGCTACATCCGCGTTTTTGTTTTGTTGTTTGACTCTCGTCTTTCAACGCGCACAAAGATAGATTATTCACGATATTTGTCAAGGGTAATTCCTAAAAAAAATGATTTTTTTTGAAAAAAGTTTTTATGGGGGGCTTTAGACCCCTCTTTTCATGTTCCTTAAAGGTATGATGTTCTCGTATTAGCTATCTTTGTCCCAAAATTTTTAACCTTATATATTATAATGAATAAAGTTAAAGCTGTCCTAATGAATGTCCTTCAGATTTTGAAGGGCTGGTTCACCGATAAAAAGGTGCTGATTTGGCTCGGAATCCTGGCTTTGCCGGTGATTATCGCTTTTGTGACGGTTGTGGCGGTGTACAACCACTTTGCGCCGGAGCTGCCCTCCCTTTCTCAGCTGGAGCAGATCAATCCCAAGCTGGTTACGAAGATTAACGACATGAACGGCGAAATTGCCCACGAGTATTTCGTGGAACGTCGCGAATGGACTCCCTTCGACTCGATTCCGGAAGATGCGATCCATGCGGTGATGGCTACCGAAGACCGTGCCTTCTATGATCACTGGGGTATGAACGTGTGGGCGATTCCGTCTGCCATTCTGGAAAGTGCGACCTCGGGCAAGAAGCTCCGCGGTGCCTCTACCTTGACCCAGCAGCTGACCAAGCTCCTGTTCCTGACGCCGGAACGAACCATTTCCCGTAAGATCAAGGAAATGATGACCGCCATCCGCATCGAACAGACTTATACCAAGAAGGAAATTCTTGAATTCTACATGAATGAAGTTTACCTGTCTGGCGGTAACTATGGTTTCCAGGCTGCAGGCAAGTTCTACTTCGGTCGCCCCCTGGACAGTCTGACCATTCCTGAATATGCTGTTCTTGCCGGTATGCTCCAGCGTCCGGAAGCTTACCGCCCCGACCGTCATCCCAAGGCTTCACTGGAACGCCGCAACACGGTGCTCTATGCCATGCGCGATGCCGGCTACATCAATAATGATGATTATCATAAATATATCGAAACTCCGATCACCCTGGCCAAGAAGGAAGTGAATAACGATGCCGGCCTGTACTTCTACGAAGAAATCCGTAAGTACATGGAAAAGAAGTATGGCGAAAACTCCCTCTATGCCGATGGTGTGACTATTAATAGTACCATCGACCCGGCCATCCAGGCTTATGCCGATAGCGTTGCCCGCGTGCAGGTGGAAAAGGTTCGCCGCCGCGTCAAGTACCGCACCACACGCCGTCTGCTCTTGACCAAGAAGTATGATATGCCCGAAGATAGCGTGGTGGCACACTTCGATAGCATTTATGCCGATTTCAAGAAGAATTATCTGGCTGCCGATACCGCTGCCGACTTGACCAAGCGCCGTTATCCGGATAGTATCCGCTATCATCATGCCGAAGTGGCCGCCATCCTTATCGAAAACGAGACGGGCGCAATCCGTGCCATGGTGGGTGGTAGCGACTGGAACGCCTCCCGCTGGAATCGTGCCGTACAGTCCTTGCGTCAGCCTGGTTCTTCTTTCAAGCCCATCGTCTATTCCACCGCAATGGATAACGGTGCAAGCCCCTGCGACTCCGTGAACGACCAGCCTGTGAGCATTCCCGACCCGGATGACAAGAACCCCAACAAGGTGTGGCGTCCGGCCAACTTCGAACATGACTTCGAAGGTATGATGACGCTCCGCCGCGCCCTGTACCGTTCCAAGAACCTGCCTGCTATTTTGACGGGTATGAAGTACGGCCTGAACAATGTGGTGAACTACGCCCGCAAGTTCGGTATCGTTCGCGCTCCGTTGATGGCTGTGCCTAGCTTGGCTCTGGGTTCCGTGGGTGCAACCCTGATGGAAATGACGTCTGCCTATACAGTGTTCCCCAATGGCGGTAACCGTATTGAACCTTACATGATCGAATCTATCGTGGACCGCAACGGCGAAGTGATCGAACGTAACTCCAAGGTGGAACACGAAGTGCTGCGCCCGGCTTCTGCCTACCTGATGGTGGACATTCTGAAGGACGTGAACATTCGCGGTACTGCCGCCCGTGTGTATGCCAACGGCTTTACCCATCCCAGTGGTGGTAAGACGGGTACCACAAACGATTACACGGACTGCTGGTATATCGGTTTCACGAAGCAGTACACCATGGGTGTCTGGGTTGGCTCCGATAATCCGGGTTCCCTGGGTGCAGGTCATACCGGTACTGAAGATGCCCTGCCTGTCTGGATTGCCGTGATGAAGGAACTGCATAAGGATCTGCCCCGCAAGCCCTTCCCGGTTCCCTCCGGCGTTGTAAGCAAGGGCGTTTGCAACCACACGGGTAAGGCAGCCGGTGAGTTCTGCTCCGAAAAGACCGTCTGCCTGTATACCGCTGGTTATGCCCCTACTGAAACTTGCGACGGTAACCACTTCGAAGTGAAGACCAAGTCTGCTGACGATGCCACCCTCTTTAGTAACAAGGGTGCGGCAAGCAGCCCGGCCACGTCCGCCGGTGGGGCTAAGAAAGCCCGCAAGATGTTCTAGGAAAAGTGTTTGAAAAGAAGAGGATAGGAGGTCTTCTGATGGATGGTAAAATGAATAAGAAATCGTTTACTGAAAAATTTTCTGGCTGGTATATCCCGCTGATTTGCAGAAACAAGTTCAAGGCTCTGGCCTTCTACCTGGTGTTGGCGGTACTCTGTGCCATTCCCATCCTGTTTAAGCCTGGTCTTAAGCTGGATGCGGACTTGTCCCACTTGCTGCCGGAAGATACGCCTAGCGTCAAGGCTCTGCAGGAATCCTTCAGCCGTTTCGGTAGTACGGACCGTTTCATGATTGCCATCCAGAGCGAAGACGTCGAACTCGTTGCCGCCCTGCAGGATTCTATCAGTGCATACATCCACAAGAACTGGACTGGCGATTTCGTCTCGACTCAGGTCGATAACGACAACCAGTTCTTCAAGGATAACGCCCTGCTTTACCTGCCTTCGAAGCATCTGGAACGCATCCGCGACAATCTTGAAGATCTGCAGCTGGAAATCGGCCGCAAGAATGGTCCTCTGGTGGTTGACCTGATGGATGGTCTGTCCGACAGTTCTGCCTCTGCTGAAAAGAAAGAACGTGTCTGGTTTGACGCCAACCTCCCGCAGGAACTGGGCCTCCCCGAAGAAGCGGTTAGCGCCTTTGATTCCTTCTTCAAGAAGAAGGCCAAGGATGATACCTTGCAGCAGGCAAAGTCTGGCGAAGAATGGAATCCCAAGGCTTTCTTGCCGGCTCATCTGAAAACTCGCCTGATCGGCACTCCTCCTCCGGAAGACTATGATGGCAAGATCCTCTTTAACGGTGTGGTGAACGCCAAACTGATCAAGCCTTCTACCGACTATGAATTCGTGACCCATATTCTGGCAAGCACCGATTCCCTGTTGAGCTACTTCGGTTCCAAGACTTACCCCGTGCCTACCCGTTTTACTGTTGAAGGTACTTACGAAGGTCTGAAGGAAGTGGATGAAGTTGCTAACGACAGTATCTTCTCCTTCGGCATTAGCCTTGTCCTGATCTTCATCTTGACCATGGTGTTCTTCCGCAGCGTGAAGGGCCCTGTGCTGGTGACTGCCTCTGTGCTGTACGCCTGCATTCCTACCCTGGCATTTACCGCCCTGCTGTACGGCAAGATGAACCCCTTTACCGTTTTTGTGGCTTCCATTATCTTGGGTATCGGTATTGACTACTCCATCCATATTTTGGGTACGGCACAAAAGCTGCTGAGCAAGAACGCCTCTTTGGAAGAAGTGCTGGAAATGGCCCAGCAGAAAATGATGAAGCCTTTCATTCTGGCAAGTTTCACCACCATCGCAGCCTTCCTGACCTTGCTTGCTGCACACTTCCGCGGCTTCTATGAATTCGGCGTGGTGGCTTCTTGCGGTGTGCTGTTCAGTATGCTGACCTCCTTGCTGGTGCTGCCTGTATTTATCAGATGCATGGGCGGTATTCCCGCTGCACCTAATAACAGTCTGCTTCCCAAGTCCTGGAGCGACAAGCAAGTCTTTAACTTCTTTAAGTATGCGGCCATTATCGGCTTCATTCTTGGTGGCATCTCCCTGTACTTTGCCCAGGATGTGGACTTCGAACACAACATGCGCAACCTGCGCCGCGTTTCTACCACGGTAAAGACTTCCAAGAACAAGATTTCTACCAAGGTGACCCGTGCCACCAACCGTGCCGTGACATCCACTCCGGCCGCCGTCATGGGTTCCAAGCCCGAACAGCTTGATATGCTGTACGATACCTTGATGGTCCGACTCCATGTGGAAAAGGATTCTACCCTGGGTAGCTTCCTGACCTTGAAGAGCTTTGTGCCGCCTATGGATTCCCAGAAGGCCCGCCTCGAAATCATCGAGGAAATTCGCGACCTGGCAGAAGCCCGTGTCTTTGACCGCGCCGAAGGCGAGGATTCCGCAAACATCGCTTCTCTCCGTCAGCTGGCCAAGGTCGAGGAATCCTTCACTCCCGAAGACGTTCCTAGCTGGACTCTGGACCTCCTCCGCGAAAAGGATGGCTCCTATGGCAAGATCGGCTTTATCTACGGTGACTTCCCCAGCTGGGATGCCCACGCCCTGCACCGCTTCCAGGAACGTTATGGCCACTGGAACTTCGACGGCGAAGACCTGCGCACCTTCTCTTCCCAGTTCATTCTCTCTGACGTGATTGAATCCGTGAAGCAGGACAGCTTCCGCCTGGCCCTGGCCATCATCCTGGTGATCTTCGGAACCTTGGCCGTGTCCTTCCGCAAGCCCAAGCTCTTCATTAGCGGCTGCATTTCCTTCGGCATGGGCACCTTGCTGACTCTGGGCGTACTTGGCGCCTTGACCCACTTCCTGGATTTCGGCAAGATCAGCATTTATAATGTGATCGTCATTCCCATGACCCTGGGTATCGGCATCGACGCCACCATCCACTTCATTACCTCTTGGATGTCCGACAAGAACATGACCCTCCGCCAGCTTATGGACAACACCGGCCGTAACGTGATGGCCAGCTCCATGACCACTATCGCCGGCTTCGTGGGCTTCCTCTTTACCACCCATCGCGGCCTGAAGGGCATCGGTGACCTGGCTTGCCTAGGCATCTTCATTTTCCTGATTACCAGCGTGGTATTCTCCATGTTCCTTTGCCAGGCATGGCTTAAGAAGAAGTAGCCAGAAAGAACAAAGCATACAGAAAAAGGGCTGCGGTTTTAAACCGCAGCCCTTTGTTCGTAAAGGGATAAAATCCTAGATCGCGGGGGAGACCCCGCGAGAAGGCTTTATTACATCATGCCGCCCATGCCCATGGAAGGATCCATAGCGGGTGCTGCCGGCTTGGCTTCCTTCTTTTCGGTGATCACGCAGTCGGTGGTCAGGATCATGGAAGCGATGGAGGATGCGTTCTTGAGAGCGGTACGGGTAACCTTAGCCGGATCGATAACGCCAGCCTTGATCAGGTCTTCGTAAGTATCGGTCTTGGCGTTGTAGCCGAAGCCGTCCTTACCTTCCTTAACCTTGTTCACAACGACGGAGCCTTCGCCACCAGCGTTTGCGACGATCTGACGGAGAGGTTCTTCGATAGCGCGCTTGATGATAGCGGCACCAGTCTTCTGGTCGTCGTTGGTGAGCTTGAGGGCTTCGACAGCCTTGGCTGCGCGGATGAGAGCAACGCCACCACCCGGAACGATACCTTCTTCGACGGCTGCGCGGGTAGCGTGCATAGCATCGTCAACGCGGTCCTTCTTTTCCTTCATTTCAACTTCGGTAGCAGCACCGACCTTGATCACTGCAACGCCGCCAGCGAGCTTTGCGAGACGTTCCTGGAGCTTTTCGCGGTCATAGTCGCTAGTGGTAGCTTCGATCTGCTTCTTGATCTGGGCGATACGGCCCTTGATGGAAGCGGCGTCGCCAGCACCTTCGACGATGGTGGTGTTGTCCTTGGTGATAACGATGGACTTTGCCTGACCGAGGACGGTAACCGGAGCGTCTTCCAGCTTAGCGCCGGTGTCTTCGGAAACCAGCATACCGCCGGTGAGGATAGCGATGTCTTCCAGCATTGCCTTACGACGGTCGCCGAAGCCCGGAGCCTTAACGGCTGCCACCTTCAGGGTGCCGCGCATCTTGTTCACAACGAGAGTTGCGAGAGCTTCGCCGTCAACATCTTCAGCGATGATGAGGAGAGGCTTGCCCTGCTTTGCGACGAATTCCAGCATGGGGAGGAGGTCCTTCATGGTGGAGATCTTCTTGTCGTAAAGGAGGATGTAAGGAGCTTCGAGGGCTGCTTCCATGCTGTCAGTGTTGGTGACGAAGTAGGGAGACAGGTAACCGCGATCGAACTGCATACCTTCGACGACGTCGAGGATGGTTTCTGCAGTCTTGGATTCTTCGATGGTGATAACGCCGTCGTTACCGACCTTTTCCATAGCATTGGCCAGGAGGTCGCCGATTTCCGGATCGTTGTTAGCGGAAATGGTAGCAACCTGAGCGATGTGTTCCTTGCCGTTGATCTTCACAGCCATCTTGCCGATTTCTTCGATGACAGCGTCAACTGCAGCGTCCATACCGCGCTTGATGTCCATGGGGTTTGCGCCTGCGGCAACGTTCTTGAGGCCTTCGCGAGTGATTGCCTGAGCGAGAACGGTTGCGGTGGTGGTGCCGTCGCCAGCGGTGTCAGAAGTCTTGTTTGCTACTTCCTTGGCCATCTGTGCGCCCAGGTTTTCGTAAGCGTCTTCCAGTTCAACTTCCTTAGCGACGGAAACGCCGTCCTTGGTGACGTTGGGTGCGCCAAATGCCTTGGCGATCATGACGTTACGACCCTTGGGGCCGAGAGTAACCTTAACTGCGTTTGCCAGCTTATCGACGCCGTTCATGAGGGATTCACGGGCAGCCACATCAAACTTCAACTGTTTTGCCATTTTTCTTTTTCCTTATTTAAAATTCTTGGGATGGGGTCGTGCCTGCGGCACTTTGGGGCTTGAGGTCGGCGCTTCGCGCCTGGAGGTTTATGATTGCGGCTTATAGCCTTTTAACCTCAAAGCATTCCGCAGGAATGCGCCCTCATACCTCAGAGCGAAGCGACCTCGCTTCTATTAAAGAGTTGCGAAGATGTCGGATTCCTTGATGATCAGGTAGTTTTCGCCTTCGACGGAGATTTCGGTGCCGCTGTACTTGCCGTAGATAACCACGTCGCCAACCTTGACTTCCATAGCAACGGTTTCGCCATTTTCAGTCTTGCGGCCCGGGCCTACTGCCACGACCTTACCCTGCATGGGCTTTTCCTTGGCGTTATCCGGGATGAAGAGGCCGGAGGAGGTCTTCTGTTCGGCTTCAGCCGGCTTTACAACGATGCGATCTGCTAAAGGCTTGATCATTTTTCTGTCCTTTGTTGCGGGCTCCACGTTCGGGAAACCCTATTGTTTAAACTGTTGGCCTTGGGGGCCTATTTTTGTTTCGCCCAAATTTAGCAATTTTTGTGCCAATGCCGTAAATGGGGGCTGCAGCCCTTATATATGGAGTAAATGTTCACTTTTGAAACAAAAAGCTGTTTAATTCTGAAACAAAAAAAGAGCCGGGGTACCGACTCCTTTTCGCCGCGATTCACGGCCTGCTTCGATTCACGGGTTGCCCGCGACTCTCGGCTTGTAATTACTTGATGGTGCTGGTCAGGCGGAATGCCAGGCCCACGTCGCTCACTTCGTCTTCGCTGTAGACGCTGAACTGGAGCTTGGACTTGCCGATGTTCTTCACGAGAGCCACGGTCCATGCCAGGTCATCCATCTTGTTGTCCTTGGCGAAGTGGATCTTTTCTTCGCGGTCCTTGATGTATTCCTTTTCGAACATCAGGTTGCTGAGGATGCCGAAGGTGGGAATTTCAACGCCGGCGTAGAAGGGCTGGACGTAGTCACCCTGGGTGAAGTACTTGGATTCCGGAGCGATGTAGTTTTCGACGGCGGTATTGATGTCCTGGTCTTCGGTGTAGAGGCAGGCGTATTCACCGTAGAGGCGGAGGTTGGGTGCGAAGGTGTAGCTGGCGTATGCTGCAACACGGTGGGTGATGGCGGCGGTGTTCTGGACCACGTCGATGAGGTTAGAACGGTAAGCGACCTTCATTTCAAGGGGGAAGGTGAACTTCATGTCGTCTTCGACACGGATGTAGCCCTGGTTGGCGGTGCCGTTCTTGGTGGCGACCATGGCGTTCAACTGGTTCAGGCCGTGCTTCCAGCCCAGTTCAACAGCGTTGTGGCTGTAATCGCGCATCCAGAGGCCACGCTTGGTCAGGTCCTTGTCGATATAGGTACCGAAGTTGGTGGACTGAGACCAGTCAGTCTTCCAGCGACCGATCTTCAGGTTGACGTTGTCGTTGGCGGTGGGAGCCCACTTGTAGTTTACCCAGTAGAGGTCTGCCAGGATCTTGTCGTAGTTGGAGGCCTTTTCGCCGTTGGAGAGCTTGTTGCCGAATTCCGGAGCGAAGATGCGGAGCATGATCAAACCGTCAAGGCTTTCGCTCTTGTACTGGCCGCCGATGTTGGCGCGGATCCAGCCGGAGCTGAAGTTGTTGTCTTCGTCGGCGATGGACTTGGTGACCTGGGTCTGGACGTTGCCCTTGAGGCTCATGTTGTCGGTGGCGTCGGCGGCGAATGCTGCGGTGCTTGCGGCAAGGCTCATGACGAGGGCTGCTGCGATCTTGTTGAACTTCATAAGAACTCCTATAATAAGGCGAAAATTTTCGATGGTAAAATTAGCTTTTACAATAACATTTGCAAGGGTTCAAGCCTAGTTCTTGCCTCAAGAATTAATTAAATTTGGGTCGCAAAATGGAATTGCATACATTTAAAGGGATGTGCTATGAATAGGAAGTTTTTTGCTCTTGCGATGTCCGTTCTGGTTGGCTTTGGTGCCGCTCTTGCCAGGGACCTTGTTCCCAACAAGACTCACGCTGTCTTGAACGTGACCTACACCAATTACGACGATGTTCCCCAGTCTCACAAGAAGCTGACTTTCGTCGGTCAGAACAATCCCAAGAACAAGCTTGTCATTACCACTGACCAGTATGGCGAAGCCAGCTTCCACATTCCCCGCGAAGAAACTTACACCATCCTTTGTGAAAGTTTGACCGGCCCCTTCGAATGCGGTAATACCCCTTATGTTTCCAAGACCGCAAGCTCCGGCGGCATCACCGTTACCTTCGACGATACCCGTGCCGAACTGACTGGCGTCACCTTCAAGGCTGGCAGTGCCGAACTGGTGCCCACATCTCTCAAGACTCTGGACGCAGCCATTGCAGGCCTGAAGCGCAACCCCAAGGCCCTCGTGGAAATCCAGGGCCATACCAGTTCCGAAGGCAGCGACGAACTGAACGATCGCCTGAGCCAGGAACGCGCCTACAGCGTCAAGGATTACATGGTGAGCAAGGGTATTTCCGAAGGTCGCCTCAAGGCTAACGGTTATGGTTCCAGCCAGCCCAAGGCCGACAACTCCACCGAAGCAGGTCGCAAGGCCAACCGCCGTATCGAACTGGTGGTCCTTTCGGAAGAATAATTTCCAAGAATTATTTTTGACTTCGGGTCAGAACGTCTAACTATTAAAAAAGGACTTCCTTATGGGAAGTCCTTCGTCTTTTTATAAGCTGTTTTATAGACTGCTTTTTAAACCAGGCTGATTCCGTCTTCGCTGATGTAAATCTTGCCATCGCGGAAGAGGGTGCCCAGAAGCTTCTTGAAAGTCTTCTTGGACATGCCGAATTCCTGGCGGATCACTTCGGGGTCGGTGTGGTCGCCGTAGGGGAGGCTGCCGCCCGCTTCTTCAAGCTTGCGGAGGATGGCTGCCGGGCTGTCGCTCTTCATAAGGCCCTTGTAGCCGATGGGGGAAAGGTTCAAGGTGATCTTTCCGTCGGCGGTAAAGCGCTGGATAAAGCCGGGCATGGTGTCGCCGATGTAGATACGTTCCATGCCGGGAGTGAGCATGAGGCGGCCGGTGTAGCGGTAATCCACCAGGAAGTCTACGTGGTCCTTGGTGACTTCGTAGGCGGCCAGCTGGACACGCTGACCCACATGAAGTTCGCTGGTGTCCGGATCCAGGAAGCTCTTGATTTTTTCGGTGGCCACGATTCGGTTACTCTTGTCGTCAACAAGAATGAACACCACGCAACGGTCGCCACGCTGCAGTTCGCCCAGCTGCTGCTTGAAGGGGAGGAACAGGTCCTTGTTCAGACCCCAGTCCAGGAAGGCGCCGAAACGGTTTACGTCCTTGACGTCAAGCACGGCGAATTCACCTACCTGGGCGTAGGGCTTTTCCAAAGTGGCGATGGGGCGGTCTTCACTGTCGGTGTACACGAACACGTCCAGGATTTCGCCTTCTTCAAGAGTGAATTTTTCGCGGTTGCCGGGGAGCAGCACGCGGTCGCCGCTTTCCAGTTCCAGGTAGTAGCCCTGGGGGGTAATTTCTTCTACGCGGGCACGGTTATATCTTCCGAGATCCATAAAAAAGCCTTTCCGTTCAGTTTTATTTGTTGCAACTGTGATATTTTACAGCCGACTTCTACAAAATATAGTATATTTGGCGCCCCCTTCCTAGATGAGGTGGGGGAGTGTTAGGTGGTAAAAACAAATGGAACTTAGAATAGCTCAAGAAAGAATGTCGGCGCAGAATCGTGTGCGCACCGCAAAGCCTGCGGTGGAAACCATCGGCCTGCAGACTTTTATCGAAGACGATTTTGTCTGCTCCGAAAAGCATCGCGCCTTTTTCAAGATGCATATTGGCAAGGCATTCTCTTTCAATGTGCAGTTCCAGAACTGGCTGAAGTCCAATGCGGGCCGCACCTACCAGGAAGCCATCTGCGCCTACGAACGCATCCTGAAAGAAAAGAAAGATCACAAGTCTCCTGTAGGAAACCTGCAGGAATACAACGCCTACATCCGCGACTTCTTTGCCGACAACAAGGGCCGTTCCCTGGAAGATGCCGTCTGTTGCTGGAAATACAAGAAGTCTTTAATCGGACATAACCGTTACGAAAAGACGGACCTGGTGGCGCTAAAAAAGTAAATCCGACGGATATACCCAACTTGGAAAACTTTGTCTTCGTCTCTTTGAATTTTTCACTAAAGACTTCTCCCAAGAGCATCATGCGTTTAATTCATAAATCATGACTCTCCAATCATAGGAAATTGCATTCTTCAGATAATTCAGGTAAACAAAATTTTTCTACAAAAAACTGAGTCATCAGGAATTTTCCTGCGTGTTAATAGTATGCAGAACTTTTAACGTGGAGGAAAAATGGACTGCAAAAAGAAGAAATACAAGCCTCTAGAAGAACTCACCATTCGCGACAATTTCATGTTTGTGAAAGTTTTCAGCGACGAGGCGATTGCAAAGCCTTTCCTAAAGGCTCTTCTGAAAATTGAGATCGAGCGCGTAAGTGTCGTCGGCGAGGCCCACCAGCAGGCCGACCCGAACAAGAAATACATCCGCTTCGACGTTTTGGTCAAGGAGGAGTGCAATGGAATTGGTCGCACTTTCGATCTGGAGATGCAGATGGTCGATACCAAGGAATTGCCGTTGAGAGCTCGATACTACCAGGGAATTAGCGATACTGAAACCATGGGAAACACTCACAAGTACAAGGAACTCAAGGAACAATACATTATTTTTCTGTGCCCTACGGACATCTTCGGACAGGAACGTCCCATCTACGAATTCGAAAATCGTGAGAAGAACGATCCTAGCTTGACTTTGGGCGATCTCACCTACAAATATTTTTGTAATTTTAGCAGGTACGGCGCTGTAACCGATGAATCCGTTCGCGACTACCTCAAGTATTTCGCAACCGACGAAGCCTCATCTGCAGCAACGAAAGCCATCAGCGACAAGGTGGATTTCTACCACAAGGACCCTAAGACAAGGAGCGACTACATGACGTTTAAAGACATGCTTGAAGACGAACGTGAAGAGGGTCGTGAAGAGGGTCGTGAAGAGGGCCGTGCCGAGGCCTGCAAGGAACTTGCCAAGGGCTTTCGTGATGCGGGAATTTCATTAGAAGTTATCGCCAAACAAACAGGCCTTACCCCCGAAGAGATAAAAGCCCTGTAATATAAATTCTTAAAAAGCGTAAAAGGTCGCACCAATAATGGCGCGACCCTTTGTTTTAAATTATTTTAAGAAAAATTTTCGCTTTACCCATCTAAACTCTCTTTAAAATCAAGAGGAATGGTTTCTGAAAATTAGAATCCCTTGATTACCAGAAGGCTTCCGATGCCGATGGCGAGCCACAGGATCACGCCCTGGATAAAGGGCTTGGGACCGCACTTCTGGAGAGCAGCCTTGGAGAGGCCTGTACCAATAAGGAACAAAGTAACGGCAAAGCCACGCTTGGCGATGGCGACGATGGTGGTGCCGACTGCTGCAGGAACGCCGATGGCCGGGAACAGGTAGGTGTTAATGACCATGGCGATGGCGAACAGGAAGATGAACCAGGGGACCACATTCAGCTTGCCCTTGCCGGCGTTCTTGCGGAAGAACAGCATGGTAACAAGAGCCAGGGGCAATATCCAGAGAGCGCGGGTGCACTTGACCATGGCGGCCACCTGCAGGGATTCGTCGCTGTAGGCTGCAGCTGCACCCACCACGGAACTGGTGTCATGGATAGCGATGGCTGCCCATTCGCCGAACTGCTGGTTATCGAGACCGAAGAAATGGCCCAGGGGAGGGAAGATGAGGAGTGCCAAGGCATTCAGCACGAAGATGGTGCCCAGGGACATGCTCATCTGCTTGTCGTCGGCGTCTACAACGGGAGCGACTGCCGCGATGGCGGAACCACCGCAAATAGCGGTACCGCTGCTGACCAGGTAAGAAGTCTTGGAATCCACCTTGATGATCTTGCCTACGACAAAACCCAGAACCATGACGGTGGCTACAGAGATGATGGTGAACATCATGCCGTCCTTACCGCTGGCGAGAGCCGCCTGCAGGTTCATGCCGAAGCCCAGGCCAACCACGCAACCCTGAAGCAGATACTTCTGGGTCTTCTTGGCGAACTTGGGGAAGGCTGGACCGCCAAAAACAAAGGCGTAGACGATACCTGCCATGAGGGCCATCCAGGATGCTACGCAGGGGCAGCAGGCTGCAAGAATTAATGCGACAAAGGCGATTTTTGCGATTTTTTCTTTCATGTTTTCCTCTTGATGGATTCGTTAATCCGTAGGGAGTACTCTGTTTTTTCTAATAAAAGCCAGTGTTTCTTTTTCGCCCTTTTCCGCAAGCATGGTCAAGAGGTACAGAAGTTTCTTGTAGGTGTTCTCTTCCATCTTTTCGCGGGCAGTACTCTTGGTCAAGTACATCAGGGGTGCGGTGCGGTCGTAATCCTTGCCGCCGTAGGTCTTGGAGGCGGCCACGCGGTCGCAGAACATTTCCTTGATGTAACGGTCGGGCATGGGCATGGGCACGATTTTCTTCGTTGCCATTTCGTAGTCGTACCAGAATTCAAAATGATGCTTGTTTCTGCCCTTGTGATGCATCCAGGCCAGGCTGTAACCTGTATCCCGACGCTCTCCATTGTTAGGCGATTCCTTTCCGGTATAATATTTGCAACCGGGAATGAATTCCGTGGGGCTGTACTTGGAAAGATCGTGGAAAAGCCCCTGGAAACCGATACCCGCCTTGAAGCAGAGGCGAATCACTTCGTTCCTGTGCCTTGTGATGGTAATGAAATGTCGGATAGGGTGAAACATGAACGCAAATTTAGAAAAGAGAGGGGAATTAGTGAATAGTGGACAGTGAATGGTGAAGAGTGTGGCGTCATTCTGAGCGGAGTGCGAAGCACGGAGTCGAAGAATCCAGGGACTTAGATATGAATTATGAGATATGAACTACGAATTATAAAGTTAGGCGCCTCCGGCGCGATTATGATAACTCATATCTGGTATCTGATAACTCGTATCTGCTTTCTAGCCATGAACACATGGGTATGTATCAGTGCAATAGTGGGCTCAACCCATGAAAACATGGCAATGTATAGGATGAAATGTGAATCCGCAGAACTTTTACATGGCAATGTATAGGATGAAATGCAGATTTGCAGAACTTTTACATGGGAATATATCTGTGCAATAGCACATCAAAAGGGGGAAACACCGGGTATGTTTCAAAGCAATAGTCAAAACGTTCTTCTCTCGCTGGTCTACAATCCGAGCATGGGGTCGAGATAACGGGCGCCGAAGTAGTCCATAGATCCAATCATAGGAGATTTCAGGGACTTGGAACGGTCCTCGATGAGATTTCCCTCGGAATCGTAGACGAAGGTGCCAGGGGCGAACGCGGCTCGGTATACCAACTTCGATTACGAAGCCAAATCAGTTCGTTGCGTCAAGGACTAAAATATAATCCGACATTCAAAACAAGGAGCCAGACGGGAAATCCCGCTGGCTCTTTTCTCAAAACTCTTATATTTGTCTTGTGACTTGTAAGAATTCCTTCGATTTCATTGGCGATATTCACGGGCATTGTGAGTGTCTGAAGGCCTTGCTGAAAAAGCTGGGCTATGTGGAGTCTGCGGGTGCGTTCCGTTACCCGGGCAATGAACGTATGGTGGTGTTCCTTGGGGATTATGTGGATCGCGGCCCAAATGTGCGTTCCACGCTGAATTTGGTGCGGGCCATGCGGGATGCGGGTTCTGCCATTGCCCTTATGGGGAACCATGAATTCAACATGCTCAGTTTTTGGCAGAAGAACGAAGGGCCCCGCTACCTGAAAAAGGTGGGGCAGAATTATCTTCGTGAGCATACCTTCAACAAGGTGGCGGTTCATTCCAGGACGGTGACGGATTTTGTGGGGCGCAAGGATGAATTCAAGGAGATGAAGGAATTCGCCAAGACCTTGCCCTTCTACCTGGAAACGGAAAGTTTCAGGGCTCAGCACGCCAGTTTTCATCCGCGGGCTGTTGAGCTGCTGAAGGCTGCGGGCATCCATTGCTTTGCCGACGGAAATTTTGACGAATTGATTTTCCGTGCCAATGATGAAGACAATGAATATGGGGATTCCCTTTTCTGGCCTATCGATATGCTGTTGAAGGGACCGGAAATGGAACTGCCTAACCGTCAGTTCTTCTTTGATGGTGAAAATGTTAAGCGTTACAGGACCCGCTTGCGTTGGTGGGTGGACCCTGCTAAGGCCTCTTTGCAGGAATTGAGTTTACAGCCGGGTGTGACCATGCCCGAGGGTTGTGACGTAAAACCGGAAATTCGTTCTCGCGGCTTTTATGGGGAGGACGAACGCCCTGTATTCTTTGGACATTATTGGCTGACGGGTGAACCCCGCCTGATTCGTCACAACGTTTGCTGCCTGGACTTTAGTATCGCAGGGCACCTTGGAAATGGTCGGCTGGCCTGCTACCGCTTCGACGGGGAACAAAAGCTGGACGAATCTAAATTCGTGTGGGTCGGACGATGACCCGCATCTCCGCCGCTTTAAGGAAATTTGCCTCCCTGAAGGTAACCTGCGTTTTGCTGGTGGCTTTTTTGTTGCTGACTTTCTGGGGGACTTTAGGGCAGGCTGCTGCTGGGAACGAGGGGGCCGCTTTGGCGGCGGATCGTTTTTTCGGTAGTTATTTTTTATGGGCGTTAGGCGTAGTACCGCTACCTGCTTTTAAAACGTTAGCGGTTGTGGGGGCCTTACATCTTGTTGCCTCCATGATGTACCGCATGCCGCGGATTTTCTCTCGGGTAGACTCGGGCAGGCTTGTTCCCTCAGGTTGGCGTAACCTAGGACTTTATGGGATGCACATTGCCCTGCTGGTTCTTTTGGTGGGTAGCCTTGTGGGTTCTGAGTTCCGCCAGGAATACAATGGTTTTCGCGCTGCTGAATCCTCAAAGCCCATTACATTCTACACTGTTGACGATAGCCTGAATACAAGTGCGGTGGAGGTAGGGGAGGGCTATCCCTATTTTACGTTCTACAAGGGCCAGGTGGATATGTTCGGCATGAAGGTGGATCTTTATACCGCTACCTATGATCCCTTCAAATTTGTGCCGTACGCCTTCATGGCCTTGTTTTTGTTAAGTGCCATTTTCCATTATGCTGTAAAGGTCTGCCGTAGTCATGGGAATCGCGTAGGGCCAAGAACGAATGTGGTAAAGGTTTTACCGGCACTTTTAATCGTCATGGCAGGCATGATTTGTACGCCTAGAGCAGATGCGACTGAAATTGTCTTTATCCCTGATAGTGTAACCGCTGGAGTTCTCGATGCACCCGAAGATCCTGTGCTTGTAAATGGTGTTTTGCGTCCCTATGATTCTTTTGCTCGTGGGGTGTTGAATGAATTTAGTGGTCGCGTGACTCATAAAGGCCGCATTGCAGATGGCTCTGCTTGTAAAATTCTGTATTTTATTCAAATTTCAGATTTTGAGAAGTTTGTTTTAGAAGAAAAAATCTTTAAGGTTCTCCGTAGCGATGTGCTGCAGGCTCTTCACTTGCCAGAAAACAAACGTTATGTCAGCTACAATGATTTAAATGCCTCCCGCTCTCAACTGGAAATTTACGCTAGCCGTAAGGACGATCATCCCGCCACACAGGAAATGCAACGTCTCCTAGCCAATCTTCAACTTTTTGAAGCTATACAACGTGGTGACTATCATATGGCTGATGTTACGCCAGAACAGACGAAAAAGTTTGGTGTAGAGGTCTTCTACAATCACGTCAATTTCGCCCTTATTGCCTTTATCCTGGCGTTCCTCGGCTGCATCCTGGCTTCCGTCAATTCCATTTTCAAGAAGCGCTCTTTGGATGTTACTGCAAATCTCGCTTGCGGCGCGACGGCTGCCGTATTAACCATTGCATTTGCCCTGCGATTCTACATTGCCGCTCGTCCGCCTCTTTCTAGTTTGTATGAAATCGTGCTGTTGGTGGCCTTGCTTTTGGAAGCCTTTGAATTTGGTGCGTTCATTTTTTGCAAAAAGCGAACGTTCTCCCTAATTATTCCCGTGACCTTGATGGCTGCGGTTCTGCTGTTCTTCGCTAAGTTTATCTTGGAACCGGGCGATTTGTTCCAGCCCATTCCTGCTGTTTTGAATTCCGGTGTGTTCCTAACCCTTCACGTTTTTACCATTGCATTGGGCTTTGCGGGAATGATTCTTTCTGGCGTTGTAGCCCATGTGGCGCTGTTCCGCCAGACTCGATATCCTGAGGCTACAGAAAAAATCCAGAACATTTCCAAACTGCTTTTCGGTACCTTGGTTTTCGGTGCAGGATTCTCCATTTTGGGAACCTTGCTTGGTGGCGTGTGGGCGGATTATGCCTGGGGTCGTTTCTGGGGTTTTGACCCTAAGGAATGCGGAGCCCTTTTTGTTTGCCTGTGGGCCATGCTGACCTTGCATCTTCGTGGCGGTCGCCTTGTTGGCGAACGGACCTTCGCTCTGTTGAATAGCTTTAATGTGATTATCACATTCCTTTGCTGGTTTGGCATTAACTTGCTGGGTGTTGGGCTTCATAGTTATGGCTTCCAAAGCGGAACGGTCATGTGGCTTTTGATCTTTATTCTAGCTGATCTTGGTGTGATTTTTTATTTGAATAGTCATAACCGGGGAACTTTAAAATTATGATTTATGAATTACGAATTACGAAATGGAAAATCTCGGCGTAGCCGACTAATTTACTCTCGTACATCATAATCCGTACTTCGTAATTTTCTAAATTGTATTCCATGCTACAATGGGATACTTTGCTTTCTGCTACGCGTTATGGGCACCCTGCTGATCAGGACCCGAACCGTTCTGATTTTCACCGCGATTATGACCGCATTGTTTTTTCTACGGCATTTAGGCGGTTGGGCCGCAAGACCCAGGTGCATCCTTTTTCTGTAAATGACCATGTTCACAGCCGACTGACCCACAGTATCGAAGTCAGTAGCGTTGGCCGTAGCCTGGCCATTACAGTTTATCACCTGATCAAGAAGTACCTGCCCAAGTACATTAACGAATACCAGTTCGGTACCATTGTACAGTCAGCTTGTCTTGCCCACGATATTGGCAACCCTCCCTTTGGTCACGCCGGTGAAGCCGCCATCCGCGAATGGTTCCGCAAGAACCGCCATTCCCCGGCCATGCAGGATTTGAAACCCGACGAAATCGCCGACTTCGAAAACTTCGACGGTAATGCCCAGGGCCACCGCATTTTGAGCAAGCTGGAATACCACTTCCTTGATGGTGGTATGCGCCTGACTTATGCGACTATTGGAGCCATGATCAAGTATCCCCAGTTGGCCAAGTTTGGAACTCCCACCAGCCTTTTCTCTACCGAGGCGGATCTTTACCGCATGACGGCCTACACCTTGGGCCTCCCGGAACTGGAAACGGGCAAGTGGGTCCGTCATCCGCTGGTTTACCTGATGGAAGCGGCCGACGATATCTGCTACAGTATTTTGGACGTGGAAGACGCCATTGAACTTGGCATTTTGACTTTCGGTGACGTCAGGGGAATGTTCAGCTACCTGTGTGGACCGGACGTAGATATTGACCGCGAATATCAGGAAAACGGCCAGAACTTCCGTGACTTCCTCAGCAGTATCCGCGGCCTGGCCATCCAGAATTTGATTGATGATGTGGCTGTGACTTTCGTAAAGCATTACGAAGAAATCATGAATGGCGAACCGGTAAAACATCTGACGGACCTGTCTAAGTCCGAGGTGATGGACGGCATCAAGATTGCCAAGCGCCTGGGCGTAGAACGAATTTATCCCGACCGCCGCAAGACGGAACTGGAAGTGGGTAGCTATACCACCCTGAGTACCGTATTGGACGCCTTCATCAATGGTGTTTATGACTTCCGCAAGAACGGTAAGAATTCCTACCGCGCAGACCGAATTGTACGTCTGATCGGCCAGGCGAAAATCGGCCAGAGCGTAACGGCCGCCGAAGCTTACCACCAGGTGCTGGATTTTGTCAGCGGAATGACCGATAATTATGCAACCTACTTGGCACGCCAGATTGGCGGCTTGGCCATGGGTTACTAAGAGTGTGTTATGATTTGGCTATTTGACTATGACCTTACCATTTATGGTGCCGATGAACATAATGTCATCGATTCCCTGGACCATCGCATTTCGTTGATGGTGCAGAAGGCAACCGGTACTGATTTTGAAACGGCTCACCAGATCCGTAAGGATTACCTGAAGCGTTTTGGTACCACATTGGCGGGCCTCCAGGCTATGCACGGTGTGGATCCGGAAACCTTTTTCGATTTCATTCATGAACCGGAATATCTGACTTACCCCAAGCATTCTCCGGCAAAGGCGAACCTGATTATGGGGCTTGCCGGACACCGTTTCGTGTTTACCAATGGCCGCAGGGACTGGAGTGAAGCGGGCATGGAACATATGGGTGTGCGTCAGTGCTTCGAGGATGTTTTCGACCTGAAGCAGATGGACTGGATTGGAAAGCCCCACGACAGCGCCTACGAAAAGGCGGAACGCTGGTTGGCCAAGAAGGTCCCCGAGATGTTCTTTGCCAACGGCACTCCGGCGGATCCTTCCCAGATTGTACTGCTGGACGATTCTGTCCGCAATCTGGAACCTGCCCATCGTCGCGGCTGGACCACCATTCTGGTGAACCCTGTTCCCGACGTGCCTAGCTGGGTGAACTTCTATATTCCCTCCCTTTTGCATTTGACAAGTATCTTGCCGGAATTGGCAAAGAGAATGAAGTATTATGCTTGAACTTTTGTCGATGGAGTTTATGCAGAACGCCTTGGTGGCGGCAGTCCTGGTGGCTGTGGCTTGCGGCGTCATGGGAACTTTTGTGGTGGTGAACCGCCTGACTTCCTTGGCAGGGGGCGTGGCTCATGCCTCTTTTGGCGGCGTGGGTCTGGCGGCTCTACTTGGATTCTCTCCTATGCTGGGCTCCCTGGGTTTTGCGGTGGCCTGTGCCATGCTCATGGGCATTCTCACCTGGCGAGACCGAAAGAACTCCGATACCTTTATTGGCGTCATCTGGGCTGGCGGTATGGCCCTGGGCGTGATCCTCACGGACTTGACTCCCGGTTACAGTGGCGAAATGATGAGTTTTCTGTTCGGTAGTCTTCTGACGGTACCTTCGGAACTGCTGTATTGGATGGTGGCACTCCTTGTGGTGATTCTTGTGGCCGTGGTGGTCAACTTCCGGAAGTTCCTGGCCATCTCCTACGATCCTGAATTTGCCCGGGTGCAAGGATTGCCTGTGCTGACTTACTATATGGCCCTGATTGCGCTGATTGCCTTGACTGTGGTTATTGCGGTGCAGGCTGTGGGCATGATTCTTGTGATTGCCCTGCTGACCATTCCCGCCTATATTGCGGAATGCTACGCCAAGAACCTGGCCCAGATGATGGTCATGTCGGTGGTGTTTTCGCTGGTCCTTGTGGTGACCGGGCTTATGTTGGCCTGCCAGTTGAACTTTGTGGTGGGGCCGACAATCATTGCCTGTGGCGTCCTTGTTTATGCGCTTCACTTTGCCGTAAAGAAATTGCGTAGGGCTTAAGGAGTTCTAAATGAAAAAGTCAAGTCTGTTTTTTGCTCTGTTGGTGGCTCATTGTTCGCTGTTCATTGCGGCTGCGGTGGCCTTTCCGGAACCTGCTTCCCGTAACGGCTTCAGCAACATGACCGTCAAGACCGAGTATTCCGAATTGCTGCAAGAGAAGAATGCCCGCAACGATTCCCTGTTGCCGGCCCTGGATGGCGACAAGGCTTTTGCCGAAGTGCTCCGCCTGAATCCTAACTTCTGGAGCCTGGGCGGTATGATGGATAAGGAAGCCTCCCTGGTGACCAAGCTGAACGCCCGTGTGATCTACATTGACGGTATCCGCGAAGAACCTTTCTGTAACCTGGACAAGAACTCCGGCAGTTCCGCCGGCGAATGGAATGTGAGCATTGGCGTGGACTTTGTGTCTGGCGGTTCCAATACGGTTCATATCCACGTGCAGCAGTGCCTTGACTACGTTCGCGACCAGCTGGGCTATGCCGTCAAGAAGGGCGACAAGGTGGTGGTGATTCCGCCCAAGAAGGTGCTGGATAAAATCAAGGAAAGCGAGATTCCCGATGCCATCGATATCGATATGCAGCAGACCTTGCTGAAGGCCCACGAAGATGTGAACATTTCTGGCAAGTGCCCCAAGGATATCGACGCCTACATCATTCTTCGCAATGTGTATGAACAGGTAAAGAACTTCAAGATGGATTATGTTGTCATTAACGACCAGCTGAACAAGCAACGCAACGGCGCCGGCCGTGTGCAGTCCTGTTCCTTTAGCCGTGAATGGAACAAGAAGTATCAGGAAAGCGCCAGCTTTGAATGCGACATCGACCATGACAAGTGTGTTTACCGTCAGGAAAACGATGGCGACACGGAATGGTCCATCAACTACGAGAAAGACCGCTTCGAATATATCAACGACACCTTCCTTTTCTTTGACCTGAATCCCAAGAGCATCCATAAGGGTGGCAAAATGCTGGACCTGCGACTGCTCCGTCTATCCAGTTCGCTGTACCTGGAAGCTTACCTAAACTCCAAGGGGGAACCTGTTACCCTGGGTCTGGTGATCGTTCCTGGCGAAAAGACCATGGATGATTACGATGATGGCGAAGAAGAAGAGGGGATGATGATGGAATAGCCCTAGGTGCTGTTGACCATCCAAGTAGTTTTTTATATATATCTGTAGAGAAAGTTTAATCAAGGAGAATTTTATGAAGAGTGTTATCAAGGCTTCTTTGTTTGCTGCCGCATTCGGTATGGCAGCCTCTTCCGCTTTCGCCGAAAGTGAATCTTTCGGTGGTATTGGCGTTACCATTTATCAGCTCCGCGATGGTGTTAAGGTTGCCGAAGTGATTCCGGGAACCCCCGCTGCCGAAACCAAGCTCCAGGCCGGTGATGTGATTACTGCTGTAGACGGTGTCAGCCTGAAGGGTCAGGACATTGAATTTTCTAAGGAACAGCTCCGCGGTCAGGTGAACAAGCCTCTTGAAATCACCTATATCAGCGAAGGCGAAACCTATACCGCTACCATCCGCCGTGCCCAGATTACCGTTAAGGATCTGGACTCCAAGAACGTAGAAGCCTGGTATGGCAACAAGACTGAATTCGAAGCTGCCGAATTGGAAACCTACGCCAGCGCAAGTCAGTCCGACAAGCAGCTGGTGGCCGTGCTGAAGCATGGTAATGCCATCGGTTCCGGCGAAAAGGTAAACGCCACCAACCTGAACGGCATCTATGTAGAAAAGGCAAACGAATTTGCTCCCAAGGTCAAGGCTTCTACCGGCAAGGTTGGCTCTGCTGCCTTGAAGGGCTTTACCCGCTCTGCAATCAGCTTCAATGTTAAGTCTGAAGGTACTGCCAACATTACCATCATGAATGCCGATGGTGCCGAAGTGGCCCGCCTCCAGGAAAACGTGGTGAAGGGCTTCAACACCGTGAAGTGGAATGGCGAAGCTACCCCGGCTGGCCGTTACATGGTGACCATCGAACTGAATGGTTCTGTAAGCGGTAAGAATGCCGTGCTGAAGTAATTTCGGCTTAGACAATCTGCTTTTATACAAATTAACAATAAAAGTCTGCGGTAATTCGCAGGCTTTTTTCATATCGTAAAAAACTTCTTTTTTTCCATTATTCTAAATTTCCCCGCCGAAGTGATTTTATCTAGAACCCATAGGCACTTTAGTGCAATTCTGTGGGCTGTTTTGTTGTTTTTGACAGCCTTGGCTCCTGCCGTGTTCGGTCAGGAGTTGACCCGCTTTGAACTGGAGGAGCGGGAACAGGTGGAAGAAGACACCACAGAAGTGGATTGGATGAATGATACCACAGGGACGGATACCATTGAGTATCGAGCCGTGGACCTGGAATATAATGTGGAAACGGCAACGTTCAACTTGAACAACAGCGCCCAGTTGAAGTATAGGACGGCCACCCTGGATGCAGACACCATCATGTTCGACCAGGAAAATGCGGTGCTTATGGCCAGCGGCGATCCGGTGCTGAGGGAGACCAAGAATCCCTCCTTGTCGGGTATGCGGTTGAAGTACAACATGAAGAGCCGCATCGGTGAAATCTATTACGCTACGACATACCAGGATAACCAGCAGCTGAACGGCATGGAAGTGAGACGTTTGCCCGACCAGCGAATTCAGATTGCCCGTGGCGACTTTAGTACCTGTAACGATTCCACGCACCAGCACTTCTATTTCTATGGCCGTCGAATGGTGGTGAAACCTAAGGAAACCATTACTGCCCGACCGGTGGTGCTGAACATTGCCGACGTGCCTGTGGCCGTACTCCCAATGATTGTGGCTCCCCTGAAGAGTGGCCGTAAATCCGGTATTCTGACTCCTAAGTTCGGTGGCGACCAGAAGCAGGGCTACTACATGAGTAACCTGGGTTTCTACTACGCGCCCAACGACTACTGGGATGCCACGGTGAAGGGCGATATTATTGAAGGTGAAGAAGCAAGATTTGAACGTTCAACCTTGACCGGGGAAGTCCGATACAGGAAGCGTTATGTGCTGGATGGAAACATCTCCTATACGTCTTACCTGGAAGAGTTTGACTTTGGAAATAGCGGCTACGATATCCGCTTCAGTCATAATCAGAACTTGACTCCCGATGGCAAGCACACCTTGAGCGGTTCCGGCTCCTTCGTCAGTAGCCAGAGTGTCCGTAAGGATAACGCCCTGGATGCCGAAACAATCTTGAACCAGCAGGCCAACGCCCAGTTGACTTACTCCGGAAAATTCGGAACCAACAAGAGCTTGACGGTAAAGGCTAGCCAACAGCACAACTTGGTGACGGACCTTATGGAACGTCAGATTCCTGACGTGCAGTACCGCATGAGCGGCCAGCTTTTCGAGTTCGAAGTCGACGAAGACGAAATCGCTGCCGAAGATGGATCTATCCAGTCGTACCTGGAAAAGTTTAACTATAGCTTTAACAACCGCTTTAACTACTACACCCGCAGGGCCCAGGATACCATCAACGAGACGGATACGACGGCTCAGTATGTGGGTTACACGGGAACTTATTCTTTAGACTATTCCGGTCATCTTTTTGACGTAATCAACCTGACGCCTCGCGCCACCTTCACGGGTTATTGGACGGGTACGGGCTGGATCAATCCCGAAGATTCCCTGAAGTACCGCAAGCGTTATCTGTTGGATCCCGAACACGATGACTACGGTCAGTTCGCCTACAATCACAATTACAGCATTACTGCCGATACGAAACTCTATGGTATCTGGGTTCCCGAAATTGGGCGGTTTACCGGTGTGCGTCATGTGCTTTCTCCCAGCGTTTCTTACACTTACGCTCCTGAAATCGATACGGTCAAGAAGTTCGCTCCTCATCCGTTGCTGGGGCAGACTCCCTATCAGACTAAGCAGAAAACGGTTGGCTTTGGCCTGAATAATGACTTTGACATTAAGTACTTGAAGGTGGCTGGCTACAAGCCCGATACTTCAAAGGGCGATACCGCCAAGGCTGTTGAAGATCAGTATGGTACCCGTCGTCTCTTGACGACTCGCCATAACGTGTCCTACAACTTTGCCGCAGATTCCCTGAACTTCTCGGATATTACGTCTAGCTTTGGCTTCCAGATTCTGCCGGATTACCTGTTTACCATCAATACCCGTCACAGTTTCTATCACAAGTATACCGAGGAACCTAATAAGGTCCAGGTGCCTGAGTTGACTTACTGGGGTTATGACTTCTCCAAGCATTTTAGCTGGAGTGGTGAATTCAACGGTGGTCTTCCGTCGCAGATGGAAAAGTATGAAATGCTGAAATGGACTTTTGGCCTCGATTACAGTTATTCCTTTAGCAGTAGCCGAGTCTCTAGGGATTTGTTCCAGGATCAGGTGACCCATTCTACAGGCATTAGCGCAAGCCTTCAGCCGACGCGTAACTGGGAAATGACTTATAGCACCCGTTACAACTATAACGAAGGCCGCTTTGTGACCCATAGCTTTACCTTTAACCGTGTACTGCATTGCTGGCAACTTGACTTTAGCTGGACTCCCACGGGACCTGCGGCTGGATGGAGCTTCTCCATTTATGTGCGTGATTTGCCTGACCTGAAGCTGAATGCCGGTAGTACGGAAACGTCAAAATAACTGTTTGGTAAGTTTATATGAAAAGTCAGATTGTGCTAGGTAGCGGTTCTCCCCGCCGTTCTGAAATTCTGAAGCTGATCGGTGTAGATTTTCGTGTGGTGGTTTCCAACGAAGATGAAAATCCCAAGTCTACCAATCCTCTGGAATTCCCCAGGGAAAATGCGACCATCAAGGCCCTTGCGGTTTCCCGTATGGAAAGGGGGGCGGTGGTGCTTGGCTTTGATACTTTGGTGTTCCTTGATGGGGTTCCTCTTGGAAAGCCGAAGAGCGAGGCGGATGCTCTTGATATGTTGTCAAAGTTGAACGGTCGTGGCCATAAGGTGATTACCGGGGTGGCTATCGCTCGTGATGGAAAGCTTCTTGCGGCATCTGAAGAGGAAACAGAGGTTGTTTTTAGAAACAACACATTACAAGAGCTTCAAGAATATGTAAATTCTAGAGACCCTATGGATAAGGCTGGTGCTTATGGTATTCAGACTGCAGGCGCCCGACTTATACAAGGTATTAACGGATGTTATTACAACGTTGTGGGTCTGCCTGTGGCGCGGACCTTGCAGATGTTGAGTGATTTGAAGGTTGAGGTGTAGAGAAGTCTATGAACGTTGAAGAAAAGAGACCTGAAGAACGTCTGGGCGAATATATTGCGCGAGTTCGTGAATCTCGCGGCATGTCTGTTGAAGAGCTTTCCGCAGCTACCAAGGTGGCTGTGTCTTATGTGAAGTCTATTGAAGCCGGCGACTGGAAGGCTTTCCCGGTGGCTGCCTATGTACGCGGTTATTTGAATTCCATTAGCGTTAAGTTGAATTTGGATTCCGCCCAGGTTTTGTCTAGCTATGCTGCCGAAAGCGGTGCCAAGCTGAGCAATGATTTTGCCGATGTTTCTGACGGAAAGAGAATTGCTCCGGTGACTGAAGCGGAAACCAGGAAAAAGAGTAAGGCAGTGCCTATCGCTATTCTCTTGCTCGTACTGGCATTCCTAGTCGCCTCTCGTTTCCTTGATTTGGAAGCTCTTGCCGAGCAGGCTTCTTCTCCGGCACCGGCTACTGCAGTCGTGGTTGAAGACACCACCGATTCTCAGGAAATTCCTGATGGTGCCGAGGTGATTCCCGCTGATTCCCTGCAGAAGGATTCCGCTGCTGTTGATTCTACCGAAAAGACAAATGTTGTAAGTCAGGCTGTTGTTGACGAAGCTGTAAAGAAGTCTGACCTGCCCGCCTCTGCAACCATCTTTATCTCTTCTGATTCCAAGACTGATTCGGCTAAGGTTGAAGAGACCGCTGCAGAAGAAGCTAAGGCCCCCAAGACCAAGAAGACCAACTTCCTGCTGGTGGGTTCCGGTGAATCCCTTTCCTGGGTTGGCCTCAAGCGTCGTGAAAGCGATAACGCCTTCCTGAAGGAAGCCAACATTTCCCGCGCCGGTGTCAAGATGGTCTACAATACTACTGATACCTTGTGCGTTACCATTGGCGATCCCAAGGCTATTGCCAAGATGTATCTGAATGGCGTTGAAACGGCCCTGCCCGAAATGAAGTTCGGCCGCGTGACCCGTTTCCGCGTGTTTGGTGGCAGAATCGTAAAGTAAAGGATTCCTATGCGTACTTCCTCTATTTCTAGAAAGACTAACGAAACTGACATCACCTTGACTTTGAACCTGGACGATTGCACCCACGGCAAGATTAGTTCCGGTAATGGCTTCCTGGATCACATGCTGAATCTGTTCCAGTGCCATGGTGGTTTCCACCTGGATTTGACCTGCAAGGGTGACGTCGAAGTGGACATGCACCACAGCATGGAAGATATCGCCATTGTTCTTGGTCAGGCTCTGGTTGAATGCCTGGGCGACAAGAAGGGTATTGAACGCTATGGTTTTTACTTTGTTCCCATGGACGAAGCATTGAGCCGCGTTTGCATTGACTTTAGCAACCGCATCGGTTTCGTGTGGAATGTGAAGCTCCCTGGTCCTACCGCCGGTGGTATCGAAGCTAGCATGTTCGAGCATTTCTTCAAGAGTCTTGCCGAAAATGCTCGTATGAATCTGCATGTGGAACTGTTCTATGGTAACGACAACCACCATTGCCTCGAAAGCATCTTCAAGGCATTTGCCCGTTCCGTGGCTATGGCTGTGGCTCCCTCTCGCAACGTGAAAGGCGTCCCCAGTTCCAAGGGCGTGCTGTAAGAGAGCAAAGAACTAAAAGATTAAAGCAAAGAAGGCTTGCGGCATTCGCCCGCAAGCCTTCTACGAATTAATAAGCCAGGCGCCTCCGGCGCGACTATAAAAACTCATAGCTCACAACTGAAAACTCACCGCTGAAAGGAGCCGCAGGCTCCGCCCTCTAAATCTTCGGGACTCTGACTTTGTCGCCTGCGTTCAGGTGTTCCAATGCGACGCCTGCGTTTACTGACTGCAGGGCCGAAAGTACGTAGAAGCGGGGGAGGTTCTGGACTCCGGCACCATAGGTCTTCTTGAGAAGCTTGAACAAATCGTCGCCGTCGGCTGCGGTAACGGTCTTGTAAAGGCTGGAGTTAGACGGGTCGGACTGCAACTTGGAGAGGGCTTCGCTGAACTTGTTGGCGAAGTTCTCGTCGCCGGCGCTCTGGCTATTGGCGAAGACGTTGTTGTTCTTCTTGGCGGAATTCTTGGCAACCTGGTTTGCGAAACCCTTTTTGGGTTCCTTCTTGCCGGTGACTGAACCTGGCAACTGGAACACGGGAGCCTTGAAAGTGTTCATGGAAATGTTGGCTTCGGCCTCTTTTTTCTGTTTGACCGGCTCCTGTGACAGGATTTCTTCCAGGTTAGCGATGTATGTGCTGTCGGGCCACTCCACTAGGGGCATCTTCTGGTTAATGACGATGATTTTGGCGATGGGGGTGTCATTTCCGCAGGCAACCATGTTTGCGGTTACGAAAAAGGCGGATCCTGCCAGCAAAATACCTGTAAAAAATCGTTTCATGGGTTCAAAAATACTAATTTCCCTTGCCAAAATGGCGAAAAACATCTAAATTTAGGTTCTCTAAACAACTACTTCACAGGAAGTTATACAATGAAAGAAGGTATCCACCCTAACTATCAACCGGTCGTGTTCGTCGATGCGAATACGGGTAAAGAATATATCACCCGCTCCACGAAGTCTTCCGCCGAAAAGAAGACTATCGATGGTGTAGAGTACAGTGTGATCTCTCTCGAAATTACTGCAGATACCCATCCGTTCTGGACTGGTAAGCAGCATCGCGTGGATACCGCTGGCCGTATCGATCGCTTCAACAAGCGTTTCGCCGGCAACATCACTGGTGCAAAGCGCAAGACTCGCAAGGCAGAACGCCCGGCAGCTGACGCTGAATAATTGGACTTGTTCCGCTGCCTCCCTTCCAAACAAAGGGAGGCTTTTTTAATTTTGCAGCACCATAAGATTTATCAATAAACTCAACTAGGATTGTTATGAAGAAGCAACTCACAATTTGCGCCGCTGCTCTCATTGCCATGGCAATGACCGGTTGCGAAAAGACTGGCACCATCGAAGGTGTTGTCCTTGATCCGTTTACTGGCAAGGCTATCGAAATGCCCACCGTTTGGATGGACTCTACCATCTACGGTACCCAGAATCCCAAGTATCCGTACAAGGGTGAACTGAAGGAAGGTAAGTTCAAGTTTGAAAAGGTTCCCGTTGGCAGCTACCTGATCAAGGCTCGTCGTTCTAAGTACATCCTCGGCCAGCAGCGCATTGCTACCGCCGACGAAAACCCGAACATTTCCGTGACCCTGTATGAATACAGCGATCAGGTTAAGCCGGGTCTGTACAAGACTGGTACCACCGAAGGTCCCGAAAAGATTGAAAACCAGTGGGTGATCTACTCTACCACCTGTAACGAATCTGTTGCTGGTTATCGTCTGACCATGCCCATCGATACCGATGCTGGCAAGGTTCCTGGCAAGAAGGACAAGAAGAAGAAGCCGGCTAAGGCTGTTAAGGTTTCTAACCTTCCCGCTCCGTTGGCCATGGGCAGCGCACTTGACGTTTACTATGTGAACGCAAGCTCCGTTACCTCTCCGCTGGTTGCTACTGCTTTCGCCGCTGTTGAAGGCAAGATTGCTGACCACGCTGACTGTAAGGGTTTTGGCGCCGACGAAAAGAACGGTCTCTTTGTTGACAAGTCCAAGAGCACTGCTCTGACTGTTGAATACAAGGCTGAAAACTTGTTCGAAGTCAAGGGCAACCTGCCCGCAGGCAAGCAGATCATCCAGCTGTCTCAGGACGGCAAGACTCTGCAGACCTACTACTTCGAAGTCAAGTAATCGTAAACCGAGCGTCGCGCGAGCACTTGTGTTCGCATGACCGAGGTGCAGATTACTGCACTCGTAGAGTGCAAGTAGTCTAATCTGACTTTGAGCCCTGTAACCGTCTAGGTTGCAGGGCTTTTTTCGTTTCTGAAGTGTCCAAGAAGTGCCCAGGAAGTGCCCAATTTGGGTTTAGGCAGAAGAAAAAGGTGGCTTTGCAAGCCACCTTCTTTACGTTATATTTTTTAATAAAAAATTAGAGGTTCTCGTATCGCGTTAAAACCCGTCCATTTCCTAGAGCGGCTCGGATCAAGTGCTTTATACGGGCTTGGTGAGTTGGGAAGTCTGTGGGGTGCAACGCAATTCGCAAAATTCCGGCGGGAATCTTTGTGAAAAATTCGCCTAGGTTGAACATTGGGTTTACGGCAAAGTCGGGGATGCCTGCAAAGCTTGCCACGGGGGAGGCGTAGCGCTTGCCCTTCTTGTTGGTCAAGGAGAATCGGTCTTCGTAGAGCATGCCTTCGCCGCGGACCTGCAGGTGTAGGTACTTGTTGCTCCACCAGGTGGGCGGCACGAAAGCGATCGGTTTGGTCGGGGTGCCCGACGCGGTTTCAAATAGATTGTTCCATGCGGCGAGGCCTTGTTGCAGAAGTCTGCTGGATTCAAATTCGCTCAGACCGGCAAATTCCGCCTCGCGGTTGGTCATGGACATGGCGGCAAGACCGGCGTAGCTTCTGCCCTGGCTGAATTCGGCCTTATGCTTAAAGCCGTGGAGGGCAAGCTCGAAGCCTTCGTCTTTTAGTTGGGCGAGTGCTGCCTTGAAGCCTGCGGTTGCGGGCGCGTTTTCGGTGTCGGGAATGACCAGTACGCTGAATGGGGCGCCGACGAATTCCTTTAAGTCTTCTAGAATCGGCATGACGGTCTGGTAGTTCCAGACGCTAAAATCGTGAAAGCACAGAAGAAATTTTTTTGCGGCCATGGCTCTAAGATAATAAAAACTATATTTCCGTCCATGATTGAATCTATCATTTTAGGTCTGTTGCAGGGCCTCGCAGAATTTCTCCCTATCTCTAGTTCGGGTCACCTGGTTCTCGGCAAGGAATTGCTGGGCATGGAAGAAGCGGGCATGTTCTTTGACATCATGCTTCACGCAGGAACTCTCCTTTCCATTTTCGTTGTGTTCCGCAAGAAGATTGTGGACATGATCGTAGGTTGCATCCGCCGCGACAAGACTCAGTTGAAGGAAGTGGGCTACATCGTGCTGGCCTCCATTCCCACAGCCATTATCGGTATCGGTTTCAAGAAGCCTCTGGAAAGCCTGTTTGAAAATCCCCGCGCCGTTTGCTGCGCCTTGCTGGTGACAGCTACCTTGCTGTTCGTTTCCCAGTGGGGTAAGACCGGCAGTAAGCATCCGGAGTGCGAAGGCGTCCAGATGAACTGGTGGCGCGCTCTGGTGACCGGCGTGGTTCAGGGAATCGCCTGCATCCCGGGTATCAGCCGTAGCGGTTCTACCATCAGCGGCATGATTTTCCTGGGCGTCAACCGTAAGTATGCCGGCGAGTTCAGCTTCCTCATGAGTATCCCTGCCGTGGGTGGTGCCGCCCTTCTTGATGTGATCAAGTGGGTGAAGTGCCAGGATCCCGAAACCGTAGCACGCTATGCTATCGAAAAGCCCGAAAAGGCCTTGGCCTGCGCCGATGCCAGCGGCTTTACTCCGGAACTTCTGGTGGGCATGATTGTTGCCTTCATCTTCGGCATTATCGCCCTGAAGTGGCTCATGGCTTTTGTACAGAAGGGTAAGTTCCACTACTTCAGCTACTACCTGTGGGCTGCCGGTATCTTGGGATTGATTTTCATTAAGTAGTTTGCTGCAAGGCCCTCGCAAGTGCGGGGAATCGCGAAAAGGACCGCTTCATCGGCGGCCTTTTTTCTTTATCCTTTCTCCTTTACCCTTTATCCTAATCTTGGCACGGTTCTTGCATTTATACCTGCGAAAACAAAGAAAAACGGCAGTTTTGTTTCGAAATGAAACACAAGCTGCTGTAAAATTGTATAAAAATGAACAGAAGGTTGTTTTCCCGGCTTCACTCCTCAAAGTGACCCCATAGGGGGAACGACCTCAAGCCTCAAAGCGAAGCGTGCTGAAAGCACGAAGTGCGACCTACTAGGAGATAAAAATGGCAACTGAAAAAATGGAGTTCCAAACTGAAGTTCGCGACATGCTGAACTTGATGATCAATTCCCTTTACAGCAACAAGGAAATCTTCCTTCGTGAACTGGTTTCCAACGCTGCAGACGCACTGGACAAGCGCCGCTTCCTGTCCCTCTCCGATGCAAGCCTTTTGCCCAATGGTACCCAGCTCCGCATCGATATTGATGTAAACAAGGAGCAGAAGAAGCTGACCATTACCGATAACGGTATCGGTATGAATAAGGAAGACTTGATCAACTGCCTGGGCACCATCGCCCGTTCCGGCACCAAGAACTTCATCAAGAACCTGAAGGATTCCGATAAGTCTAGCGTGGATCTCATCGGTCAGTTCGGTGTGGGCTTCTACTCCATCTTCATGGTGGCCAAGAAGGTTGAAGTGTTGACCTTGAAGGCTGGCGAAACCCAGGGCTACCTGTGGAGCTCCGAAGGTACCGGCGAATTTGAAATTTCCGAATGCCCTCGTAACGAAGTGGGTACCAAGATTACCTTGTACCTGAAGGACGACGAAGACGCTGAAGACTTCACCAGCGAATGGAAGATCAAGGACATCGTCAAGAAGTACAGCGGCTTTGTGAACTACGGTATTTACTTCCACCCGGAAGCAACCAAGAACGACAAGGGCGAAATTGAAGTCAAGGAAGAAGAACGTCTTAACGACAAGACTGCTCTCTGGCGTCAGTCCGAAAAGGAAGTGAAGGAAGAAGAATACAAGGAATTCTACAAGGTCATCGGTCACGATGGTGGCGAACCCGCTTGCTGGAGCCACAGCCACGCCGAAGGTTCCCTGGAATTCTGGAGCTTGGTGTACATTCCGTCTAAGGCTCCCTACAACATTTGGCAGAACGATGCTCTCCATGGTCTGAAGCTCTATGTGAAGAAGACGTTCATCATGGACGACTGCAAGGACCTCTTGCCGCCTTGGCTCCGCTTTGTCCGCGGTGTGGTGGAATCCGAGGACTTGCCGCTGAACGTGAGCCGCGAAATTTTGCAGTCCAATAAGATTGTCACCAACATCCGTAAGCATGTGATCAAGAAGGTTCTTGACGCTCTGCAGAACATGGCCGACAAGGAAGCCGACAAGTACACTGCCTGGTGGAAGGAACTGGGCATGGTCCTTAAGGAAGGCTTCTACATGAACTGGGAACATCTTGATGAACTGAAGAAGCTGCTCCGCTTTGAAAGCACCAAGACCGAAGAAGGCAAGCTTGTTAGCCTCCAGGAATATGTGGACCGCATGCCGGAAGGCCAGAAGGAAATCTACTACCTCATTGGCGACAAGAACGCCGTGAAGTCTAACCCCATGCTGGAGGCTTTCAAGGCCAAGGGCTACGAAGTGCTTCTCATGAGCGATGGCATTGATGAATTCATGATGTCTTCTCTGATGGAATTCGGCGACAAGAAGTTCCACGACGTTTCCCGCGGTGATGTGGACTTCGAAAAGACTGAAGACGAAAAGAAGGCTGAAGAAGCCAACAAGGGTATCTTCAAGGGCCTCTGCGAAAACCTCCAGAAGGTTCTGGACGAAGACATCAAGGAAGTCCGCGTATCTAGCCGTCTGAAGGACAGCCCCTGCTGCCTCGTCACCAGCGACGACGCCATGAGCGCCCAGATGGAACGCATGATGAAGGCCATGGGCCAGGCCAACGTGCCTAAGTCCAAGCGCATTCTCGAAATCAACCCGACGCACCCCATCTGCGAAATGCTGAAGGCTAAGGCTGAAGCTGGTTCCGATCTGGGTGATTGGCCCAAGGCTCTCTACGGTCAGGCTCTCTTGGCTGAAGGTAGCCCGCTGCCCAACCCGGCAGAATACGTCAGCGCAGTAACAAGACTGCTCGGCCAAGCAGCTGGCAAATAAACTGCGAACGGCCTCGCTCCCACCTAAAGGTCGCCTTTAGGTGTCGTCCTGAGATGCCGTAAGGCATCGAAGGATCTAGCGATAATTTCCCGCAAAAAAAAGACCTCGTTCAAAAAACGAGGCCTTTTCTTTAATGTCAGACTTTTTTATTCTGCGGGATCCACAACCGGGGTGATTTCTGCGTCACCGCCACCGAATCCGCCCCAGGAGCCTTCGCCCCAGTTTAAGCCGCTGTTGTCGCCGTCACCGCCGAATCCCCAGCCGCTCAAGTCCATGGTCCATTCGCCATCCTTGCAGACGTAGGTGAAGCTCATGCCCAGGCCGGTGTCCACTTCCTTGGTGGCGCCTTCTTCGGTGCAGGAGTTATCGCCTTGTTGCCATTCGCCGTCCTTGCAGACCATCGAAAATCCCATCATTTCCTGGGTTGCGCCCTCGGTGCAGGAGTTATCGATGCCCCATTGGCCGTCCTTGCAGACGTATGTTATTTCCATGCCCATCATGGTCGTGGAGGTGGTTTCGCCTTCATTGGCGGCGGTGCATTCCGGCATGTTTTCGAACTGGTTTGCGAAGTCGCCCCAGCCCGTGGTATCGATGTTGTTGAAGAGGGAGTCGAGAGTGCTTGGGTCAAAGTCCCCAATGGGGTTGTCGCCCTTATTGCCTTCGTCCTTGTTGTTTTCGCTCGGGTTTTCTTCGGCCTGAGTGGCGGAAGATGCCGGAGTATCTGCTTCTGCAGCAGAAGATGCCGGGTCGGTTGCATCTGCAGAGGAAGTGGGCTGGTTCGGGTCTTCCGCAGGTTCGACGCTGGAACTTGAAACTTCAGGTTCTTCTGCAGAGGATGAGGTGGATGAATCGCCACAAGCTACAAGTCCGAAAGTTGCAGCCAGTGCGACGATAGAAGAGATTCCCTTGATATTCATTTTAGGCTCCTTTATAATTCCCTAAACGTGTACGGAAAATATATGCTGTTGGCGGGTGGTTTGCCAATGGAAAAATGATTGCACTAATGAAAAACGTTGTAGTGCTTTACAATGCAAAAAAGACCTCCGGAGAGGTCTTTTATAGGTTTAACTTTGCGATGGTCGCTACGTTACATTCCGGGAATCGTGATGGTGTAGCTGGCCTTGTGACCGGCTTCATCCTTGATCTGGATGGTGATGTCTTCGCCGGCGTCGGGGAGCTTTTCGCTTTCCAGGACGATTTCGCGAGGTTCGGAATCGTATTCGACTGCGATCCACTTGTTACCTGCCTTGACGGTGATATCGTTGCCGGATTCAATGCCGTCGTACTTATACATCAGGGGAATCCTGAGGGCTGTCTGGCGGGTGCCGCTGATGATCATGTCGGCCCAGTAGGGGAAGCCCAGAGTGGGTGCGTCGGGATTGTCGATGTTGGCAATGTCGCGAAGTTCATTGGCGCTGGCGCAGCGCTTCTTGCCCTTGTTCTGCTTGCTGAAAATGAACCAGTTGCGGCTGGTTTCGCCCAGCCAGTAGAGCGGAGCGGAATTGTCGGGGTTTTCGATACAGACGTTCCAGTTCTTCAGCTGCAATCCCTTGGGGTGGAATTCGATGAAGTCCAGGCTGTCGGTGTGGTTGCGGGTGACTGCCAAGACGCGGATGGCGGTATCGCCTGCAACGGGAATGCCGGAAATCTTCTGGCTGATTGCTACGTTGCCCAGCTTGGTATTCCAGTTGATGCTGGTCTGGTATTTCTTGTAGGTGAACAGCTGGATGTCTTCGTCAACAGCCTTGCCATCGCCAGACTGAGAAGCGCTTGCGGAATAGTGGATGGTTGTCATGTTGGGGTAGGTGTCTACCACCTTGGCCAATGCGATAGGCTTGTGTTCAAAGACTTTGCACAGGTCTTCTGCGATGACACCGTCCTTTCCGATGGCGGAGAACTGCATGCCGTTCTTGCAGTTAAAGAAGTCGATCATGGGGCGGGCAATGGCCGTGAACAGCGGCGTTGTCTGAGTCTTTGTCAACTGCAAATCTCGATTGTCCTTGCACTTGGAACGGAAGCTGAATTTCTTCTTGGTGACGTTTCCTGCAAAGTCCTCGATTTCCATGGTGTAGGTGGAAAGGGGGGCAATCTTTGCGTTGATGTAATGCCAGTCGCCTGCGGTGTCCGCCTCTTCTGTCCAGAGGAGCTGATTGCGGATATTGGTCATGCGGCTGAAACGCAAGGTATCCAGACGTTCGTCGAAAATCTTTTCGTCGTAACGCCACATGGTGATGCGGCGGACTGACATGGGATTTTCTTTGGGAGTGCGGCTGTAGTCGGCGATCTTTACCGCCAGATTCAGGCTGAATTCGTTCTTGACCGGGGTGACAATGCAGCCCTTTTCGATGGCTTCGGGGGCGGTGAAAGCCAATTCATTGTCCTGCCAGACGGCGGCGCCGAAAATCTGGGGGGCGATGGTGTCCGAAAATTCGATGTTGGACAGTGCCGGGTTGATGACGCGGTCGTTGTCCAGGCGGGTTTCGATATGAAGATGGGGGTTGCCGATGCCGGTGCTTCCGGAATAGGTCAGGACGTCGCCCTTCTTGTATGCGGTTCCCGGTCTGACGGTTACATCATTCTTCTTTGTGGCGTACTGCTGCTTGGATACCAGGTCGTCCAACACGCCGAAGCTGCTCTGGTGGGCGAATACCCAGGTCTTGCCGCTACGACCCTGGAAGTACATGGCCTTGCCGTAGCCGAAGGGGGAGACCTTCAGTTCCTTGACCACGCCGTCTTCGGGGGCGTAGATGGGCCAGCCTTCTTCCATCTGGGTGGAGTAATCCAGACCGGCATGGTAACGGGTTCCGCGATTTTCACCGAAACTTGAAGTCAAGTAGGCGTCCCGTCCAAAAGGATTGTATTTAGGTTCGACCTTGTTGGCGGCGGCTTCCTTTTCTTCCTTTTCGGCCTTCAGGGCGGCGGTGCTGCTGAAATCTTCGTTATTGACGGAGATTCCCTGCTGCTCCTTGACGCAATCTTCGTAGGCGAAGGCGTCCATGGTTTCTTCGTTGCATTCTTCGGCGAATGCGTGGATGGGGAGTAGCGCGGCCGCAAGGACCAGGGCTCCTCTCAGAAAATTGTTTGTCGTTAACCTAACCTTATTCATAGTGACAGGAAAGATACAAATTTGCTACAATGACTGCAACAGGCGTAGGGGAGGGATGGTGGAAAATCCGTTTCTCCCGGTAAACATCGAATGTGGTATAAAAGAAAAAGACCCGCATTTCTGCGAGTCTTTTTTAGTGGAGCTAAGGAGATTCGAACTCCTGACCTCCTGCATGCCATGCAGGCGCTCTACCAACTGAGCTATAACCCCATTCGGGTACGCCAAATATTGAAAATTATTTTGAAGTTGTCAAGGGGGGGATGCAAAAAAATTTGATTTTTTTTGCAATTATGAATTACGAATTATGAGAAAACATAAGTGAATGCAAAAAAAACGCAGGTTTTACCCTGCGTCCTTTCGCGAAATTGAGGAACCTCGCCCCTCAAAGGCCGTAGGCCGCCCTCATACCTCAGCGCGAAGCGCCCTCTTATACCTTCTCGATCTTCACGGATTCGATAATCACGTCTTCATACGGTGCGTCGCGACGGTCGGTCTTTACGCCTGCGATTTCATCCAGGACTTCGAAGCCTTCGTAGAGCTGGCCGAAGACGGAGTAACCTTCAGCGGGGCCGCCGTTTGCCGGATGGTCCAGGAAGTGGACATCTTCGCCGTGGACGATGAAGAACTGGGAACCGATGGAGTGGGGCATCATGGTCTTTGCCCAGCTGAGAGCGCCGCGCATGTGGGTGAGGCACGGATCGTACTTGTCGCCGATGGTGGTGCCCGGACCGCCTGCAGCGTGGCCACCGGTACCGTTACGGTTGGTGAAGTCGCCGCCCTGGATCATGAAGCCAGAGATGATACGATGGAACGGAGCGCCATCGTACTTGCCCTGCTTGGCCAGTTCAATGAAGTTGGTAGCGCATTCGCCGACACGTTCTTCGAAAAGACGCAGCTTCATCACGCCGTGGTTGGTGGTCATAATGGCGATGGTTTCGCCTGCCTGGGGCTTGTCCAGCTGATTAAAAGCCATGGAATATCTCCTATTGATTAGGTTCGAAGCCCCTGGTTTGAGGCTCGAGAGGTTTGTTTTTTACGCAATATACATTATTAGGTGCCAATTTAACCGCCTTTTCTAATATAAAATCCGCCAAAAAAATCTGAAAATGCTAATTTCATAAAAAAAGTGATTAGTGGTTAGTGTTTAGTGGCTGGTAAGAATGTCATTACAGAACCGCGAAAAACTGACCACTGTCTACTAACCACTGTTTACTAATATTATGAAAGACAACTGCAAGATTATTCGTGAACTGCTGTCTGCCCAGGCCATGGAATTTGCCCTGGACGAGATGGCTGCAAAGATCGCAAAGATCCATCCTGCCGCCGACAATCTGGTGATTCTCGGTATGGCTAGTCGTGGCATTCCCCTGGCCAAGAAGCTGAAGGCCCGTCTGGATGCCAAGTTTGGTAGCCCTGTCGCATTCGGTAGCCTGGACGCTACTTTCTACCGTGATGACTTCCATTTCCGCAACCACGTTTCCACCGAAATGCGCGTTACCGAAATGCCTGCCTCCGTGGAAGGCAAGACCGTTATCCTGGTAGACGATGTTCTTTATACTGGCAGGTCTACCTTGGCTGCCATGCGTGCTATTCTGGACCTGGGTCGTCCTGCTGCAATTCGTCTCTGTGTGCTGGTGGACCGCGGCCACCGTGAACTTCCCATTGCTCCGGATTGCGTGGGCCTGGCTGTGGAAACCGCCCAGAATCAGGAAGTCCGCGTAAAGATTGAACCTATTGACCAAGAAAATTCTGTTACTCTCGTAGAAGTGGAGGCTTAAAGTGAGCGCTTTGCAAATCAAGCATTTGTTCGGGCTCCAGGGCGTGTCCAAGCAGGACATTCGCACCATTTTGGATAATGCAAAACAGTTCCGTGAAATTCTGGAACGCCCCGTCAAGAAGGTGCCCAGCCTTCGCGGTCTTACCGTGGTGAACCTGTTCTTCGAAAACAGCACCCGTACCCGCACCAGTTTTGAGTTGGCCGAAAAGCGTCTGTCCGCTGACACTGTGAACTTCACTACTGCAAGCTCCAGTGTGAAGAAGGGTGAAACTCTGGTGGACACCCTCCGCAATATCGAATCCATGAAGATCGATATCGTGGTTGTCCGTCATAAGGGTACTGGCGTTCCCAAGTTCCTGGCAGACCATAGCAATGCAATTGTCGTGAATGCTGGCGATGGCGCCCACGAACATCCCACACAGGGCTTGCTGGACATGTTGACCATCGAAGAAAAGCTGGGTACACTTGAAGGCAAGAAGGTGGCGATTATCGGTGATATCCGCCATAGCCGTGTGGCCCGTTCCAACATTTGGGGTATGACCACCATGGGAGCCCATGTCACCCTTTGCGGTCCTTCCACTCTGGTTCCCCGCAATACTGAACTTCTCCAGTATCCCGAACTGGCTGGCTCCGTCAGCTGGGAAACTGACGTAAAGAAGGCTGTTCAGGATGCCGATGCTGTTATCGCCCTGCGTCTCCAGAAGGAACGTATGGATGACGCTCTTCTCCCCAGCATGCGTGAATACCGCAACTTCTTCGGTATCACGGAAGAAGTTCTTGCCTGCTGTAAGGACAAGGTGATCATTATGCATCCGGGTCCCATCAATCGTGGCGTGGAACTGGATTCCGACATCGCCGATGGTGAACATTCCGTAATTCTTGATCAGGTGACCAACGGCGTTGCTGTCCGTATGGCCGTACTCTTCCTGTTGGCTGGAGGTCGCGCAAATGAACAAGCCTAATGTTATGAATAATGTTGTTTTGAAGAACGTCCGCATGTGGGACGGCAAGCAGTTCGTGATGAACGATAAGGTGGCCATTGCCGATGGCTATCTTGCCGACAAGAATTATTTCGATAACGCAAGTGAACCTGCCGCTGTTGTGGATTGCGAAGGCGCTCTTGCCATTCCCGCCCTGTTTGCTCTAGGTGTGGATTTCCAGGAACCGCTCCGCGATGACGTCTATACCATCAAGGATGGTATCAATGCTATGCGTAAGGGTGGCTTCTACGGAGCCCTCTATGAAAGTGCTGCCAACCCGGTGGATGACAGCGAAAAGCTGGCCGCTCTTGAAAACCGTCTGGCAGGCAAGGACCTGAAGTTTGCTGTTCTTGGCGCCTATAGCGTTGAATTCGGCAGCGATCATTTGGCTGAAATGATGGAACTGGCTGAAGGTTCCGAAGAACTGGATGTATGCGGCGTGGCTGGCTTCGGCGATGGTAACGCAAGCATTCCGTCTACCCGCTTTATGCGTCTCGCCATGGAATACGGCAAGATGACCGGCAAGCGTTTCTTCTTCCAGCCCATGGACAAGACTTTGCGCAAGAGCGGTTGCGTTCACGAAGGGGCTTACTCCGACATGCTTGGCATGAAGGGCATTCCCCGTATTGCAGAAACCATTTCCGCTTACACCGTTCTGGAACTGGCCCGCTTCCTGCAGGTTCCCGTTCACTTCAAGCAGGTGACTTGCGGCGAAACTCTGGACCTGATCCGCGACGCTCGTAAGAAGGGCATCGACGTAACCTGCGACGTGAACATCTATCATCTGATGTTTGACGATTCCATCCTGACTACTCTGGATTCTGCTTATCATGTGCTGCCGCCGTTCCGCGCCGCCACAGACCGCGAAGCCCTGTGGGCTGGTCTTGCCGACGGTACCGTTAACGCCATCAGCATGAATCACACTCCGATCCTCCATCAGGATAAGGATGTGAACTTCGAAGATTCCCTGCCTGGCGCAGTTTCTCTGGAAGTGGCCCTGCCCGCCATCTGGAAGGAACTGGTGGCCCGTCTTGGAGAAGCTAAGACTATTGAACTTCTTTCTATCGCTCCGGCAAAGATTGCTGGCGTAGAACCGGACGCAAAGCGTGTGAACTTGGTTGTACTTTCCGAAAAGTCTCACGTGGTGAAGGCTTCTGAAATTGCTGGCCATGTCTGCAACACGCCGCTCCTTGGCAAGGAAGTTCCTGCGACTATCATCGGCTCCTACATCGGTGGTGTGTGGACTGAATGATTTTACCGATTCAATTAGTCTGGATTGCGTTTGTCGTAGTCCTGGTGCTTATCTTGTTGGTGCTGTTGGAAATCCATCGCATCAATTATCGCCGAGAAAACGAAGAAATTTTCGGGGCGAATGAGTTCGATGAAAAGGTGAAAGCCTTTGGACTCACAGACAAGGAGCGCCGGACTTTAGAGAAACTGGTTAGAGCTTCATCCTTTGAAAATAAGGATGCGGTTCTTAATTCGTCTGGACTTTTTGAAGCTGCGGTAACGAATTTCTATGACTTTCGTGATGTGTTTACCGTTCGCGATGAAACTGTTGCCGCCGTAGAAAGCATCCGAAAAAAAATGGATTTTACGGCGTCGAATTCATTGACGCAAGTTTGTTCTACAAGACAGTTTAATGTTGGCGACCGCATCGATCTTTATCTTGAAGAAGGGTCGGTGTTCAAGCATTCCATGATTGTTGCAAGGAATGAACGAGATTGGGCTATTTCTTACGATGGTAGTTGCGGCCCTGCGGAATACTTTGTTGAAAGAGAAGTCCTGGTCCGTTGGACTAGGCCCGATGATGCCGTTTACTCGACCAACCTGGTGGTGCGCTCCTGTATTCCCGGGCGATTGATTCTACCTCACTCGTCTGTGCTCGATAAGAAACAGCTTCGTCGTTGGGCTCGTGAACCGGTTGAGATTCCTGTTGAGGCGACTTTCCTTGACGGTACTGCTTGTGGCGGAATGCTCTTGGATTTGTCTGCTGGTGGTATTATGTTGGGCCTTCCTTCTGACTGTTTTTCGGGCCAGCAGGTGCGTCTAAGGTTTGACCTGCCTAGCTTTGGCGAAGAAATTGTGGATGTGGAGATAAGACGTAATTTGGGACGTCGGAACAAGGATTATCCGGAATATAACTGTTTAACGGCATCCTTTACAGGTGCTTTTGGTTGGACCCAGGAGAGGGTTCTCCAGTATCTGTTTGAGGTAAATAAGTTGAAAAAAGAGTCGGAGAATGCAGAAAAGAGTGCGTAACTACTTAATTTTCAATGAGTTAGCTGAAAAGCTGCTTGACATTTACCTCTTATAAAGGTAGAATTTACAAGGTATTGTTTCCAATCGGAGTTTATTTTGGCTTTAGGACTGATTGCAAAAATTCGCGGTGAGCGCGAGACTGTCGGGATTGATGTTGGCCATTACAGCATCAAACTGGTCAAAGTCTTGCACAATTCTCGCGGTGGCAAGATTGTGGTGGATGCCGACCTAGAACGGGTGCCGGATGGTGCTATCGTCAATGGCGAAATTGTCGCGGCAGAAGAAAATGCCGAATCCGCCGAAAAGAATGAATCGAATTCTGGCGCGAAGGGCGTTGGCGAAGCCTTGAACAAGCTTTTGCTGCGTCATCCTATCGACGATTCCTGTGATGTTGTCGTTTCTGTGAATTGCGGTGCCGGTGCCGGTGGCGTGCTGGTTGACCATTTGTCTGCCAAGGTTCCCAAGAACGGTAATGAAGCCGCCATTATTCTTCAGACTGCACAGTCCCGTCCGCCCTTCGATGATCAGGATAACGTGATTGACTACGAAGTCTATTCCCGTGAAAATGAAGATGTCAAGGCGAACGTCGTTGCAGCCAAGAGCGGACTTCTGGACTCCTGGGCAAAGTTCTTTATTCGAAAGGGCGTAAAGCTTTCCGCTATGGATGTGGATATTTTCGGCCTCCTGAATGCCTATACCGTTACGATGAATCCTGCCGATGCCGAGTCTACCGTGGCAATCTTCAATATCGGCGAAAAGAAAATGAGTGTGGCATTCTTCCAGGATGGCAAGTTCCATTCAATGCGTTCCATGGCCGGCGGTTCGCTGGACATGGTGATCAGCAAGACTTGCATGAACCTGGATATCGATGCTGAAAAGTGCCACGAAATCTTTGACAAGGGCGATCTGGCTATTGTGGATGGATTCTCTGAAGCCGAAGTGGAAGCTGCCCTGAAACTTGCCTACGAAGACCTGATGGCCCAGATCGAGATTGGTATTCGTTACTTCTCTTCTTCTGAAGATTCTAAGTCTTTGAATAAAATATTACTGGGTGGCGGCGGTGCCGCTATTCCGGGCCTTAAAGAATTTGTTGCTGAACGTTCTGGTGTAGAAACCGATACCGTTAATCCTTTCCGACTGGCTGAATGCGATGCCAAGATTTTTGGAGCGAACGGTATTTCGGTTGCGTTGTCTAACATCTATGCTCCTGCGTTGGGCTTGGCTATGAGGAAGTTCTAATGGCGTCTAAGAAAAAAGAACCCACAAGAAATGCCTTGGCCATTTCTATTAACTTGCTTCCTCCGGAATATCGCAAGAAGCAGAAAGATTTCACTTGGCTGACCGACCGACGTGTTATCTGGCCGACGTTGCTCCTGATCGCAGCATTTGTGTGTATTGGCATGCTTTACACGTTTACTACCGAAACGATAACTGCCTTGCAGAGTGAAGTTGCTAGAGTCAAGAGCGAAGTTGAACGTGAACGTCCGTTGCTTACAAAGATCAGCGATCTTGAACAAAAGCAGGGTGTCGTCAACACGAAAATCAACGCACTGAAGTCTATTCAGGTTAGCAAAAAACGCTGGATCGTTCTTTTCGAGAACATCTCCTCTGTCTTGCCGCCCAACATGTGGGTGACCAGTATTGGTCAGATGGGTGAATATGACCTCGAAATGAAGGGTATGACTTATGACTTTTCTGAAGTTGCCGAATACATGGTAAAGTTGGAAAAGCAGGTCAGTGTCCAGAATGTTTCCCTGGTGACTATTTCTACCACTAAGGTAGATGGTGAAGAAGCCTATAACTTTACTATCAAGGTTGTCTTGAATAGAAACCTTGGCGCAGGGGAGGGCTAGTATGGGTAATATTGATTTTAAAGATAAAAAGAACATATACGCCATTGCGATTATTGCAATTTTGCTTTTGGCCGGGTATTATGTCTATGACTACGTGTGGAATCCGTTTGTCAAGGATCGCAGTAACCTTGAAAGCGAATTGAACACAGCCCAGTCCGAACTAGACAAAATCAATGCCAAGAGGCATCGTGTCCAGGAATTGGAAATGATGCTTGTCCAGGCAGAAAAGGATTTTGAAAAGCTGAAGGAAATGTTCCCCGAAGAGGAAAAGGTCCCTCTCCGACTGCAGGACCTGTATTCTGTGCTCCGCAGTTCTGGCGTCCAGATTCAGAAGTTTAATCCGGAAGGCCGTTCTGAACGAGAACATTATATCGAGAACCGTTATTCCATCGCTGTCAACTCGGGTTATCATATGTTGGGATACCTGTTTGCGGAAATTGCAAACTTCAACTATCCTACGACAATCACTAACCTGAGATTGAATCGCTATTCTGGAATTGCTGCGGAAATCCAAAAGGCTGAATCCCATGGCTGGACTCCTATTACCATGTCCGTGTCTTTTAACCTGACCACTTATACATCCAAGAAGGTGGGAAGATGATGAAGCTGAAATTCCTTGTTTTGTTCCTAGTAGCCGCTGCGGCTAGTTATGCTGCGCAGATTAAGGATGTTCGTTTTGCTTGCGATGGTAAGGGCTGCCAGATGGTATTTGCCTTTGCATCCGACAAGAATCTGCCGACGTTTTATCAGAAGTATGATGCTGCCGGTAAGAAACTGACTTTTGGTTTTTCTGAAACGAGCTTTGCCCTTGGTGAAGGTACCTACGATGTGGATGCCGATTCCAAGTTCGTGAAGGCCATGCGTGTATACAGAGAGAATTTCCGCGGAACCAATTTCTTGAAAATTGAACTTTCTGTTGGTAATTCCATTTCTTCTGACAAGAACGATATTTCTCTGGACAAGTCCAGCTTCCTGGTTAAGTTCAAGAATAAGGGCGGTAAGTCCTGGGTTCTGTCTAAGCTTTTTGCTGAACGTAAGAAGGCTGCAGACAAGCAGGCCGCTCTTGACAAGAAAGCTGCAGAAAAGGCTGCCCTTGAAGAAAAGAAGCGCTTGGCTGACGAGAAGAAGGCTAACGAGAAGATGACTCTTGCCGAAAGAAAGGCTGCTGAAAAGCAGGCCGCCTTGGATAAGAAGGCTGCTGCTAAGGCCGCCCTTGAAGAAAAGAAGCGTCTTGCCGAAGAAAAGAAGGCTGCCGAAAAGCAGGCTCTCCTTGACAAGAAGGCTGCCGAAAAGGCTGCCAAGGAACAGGAAAAGCTTGTTGCCGAACAGCAGAAACTGCTGGACAAGGCTATTAAGGAAGGCGGTGCAATATCTGCCCTTCTCCCTGGCATCAAGGAAATGACCGTCTTGATTGGTTCGGGTATGGAACAGTTCCGTCTGGTTACCGAAACTCCGATCAATATCAAGAACGTTTCTAATCCGGACAAGGCTTTCGCCATTACCGTTGGACTGCCTGGTCCTCAGAAATCCCCTGTGTTCAAGATTGGTGCCGGTTCCCTGGTGAAGTCCGTTACCTGGGGTGCTAATGGCATCAAGATTCAGTTGCAGACTGGTGTGAACCCGGTGGTATTGGTGCAGGATGGCGCCTTGATTCTTCAGGCTGCTGAAACTGCTGTCAAGAAGGATGGATTTATCTTCTGGTCTGCTCAGCCCACAGGTATCTTCATTCGTGACTGGATGAAGGCCAACGAAGAAAAGCCTAACTTTGAAACTTTCGTGAAGAAGCTGGAAAAGGATAGCAAGAAGATTGTTTCTGGTTCCCAGACATTCCACCTTCGTCCTGTCGTTCGCGAATTGATCGTTGTTGCCGATGAAATTGAATTCTACGCTGCACCTAACGAAAATGCTCAGGTTCTTCAGCGTCTCATTTTTGGTGACCGCCTGGTTAGCCTGGATATGACTGGTCTGTATCGCAAGGTGCAGTTCGGTAATCGTATCGGTTATGTGAACCGCCGTGCAGTAAGTTTCTTTGATGAACTGTCTGCTGTACAGATGGAGCGTCTTAAGCAGGTCGATAAGGATCGTGGCAGTGATGGTGAAAATCCCGGTACTGTTCCTGGTAGCCAGCTTGATGGTCTGTATGAAGATCGCGTTACCTATAGCTCCTTTGGTCGTCGAGATCCCTTCGTCGAAATTAAGGGCCTTGTAGAAGAAGGTATCAATATTGACCAGGTTGAACTGGTTGGTATTATTTGGGAATCTGACGTTCCGATGGCAATTCTTGTTGAAACTAAGAATCCTGCTATTTCCTACACTATTAAGGAAGGCGATAAGATCCTTAATGGTAAAGTCTTGAAAATTACACAAACTGACGTTCTCTTCCTGATTCAGGAATTCGGGGTGAGCCGTCGCTACTCCATGGGCCTTCCCGATAAGTTTGGGGGTAAATAGTAATGAAAAAGTTGACAAAAATTCTGACTGTTCTTCTTCTTGTTGCCGGTATCGCAACATCTTGGAGTGCCCCTGCCGAAGGTTCTGTTGCTCCGAACAAGAAATTGTATGATTTCAATTTCGTGAACATGGACTATGAAGCCATATTCCGTTCTGTTTCCGTTATTGCCGGTGTGGACATTTTGCTGGCTCCCGATGTAAAGGGTAAGACAAGCCTTCGCGTCACCAAGAAGACTTGGCAGGAAACTCTGGACATTATCTGCAGCATGAATGATCTGACCTGGGTCATTCAGGATAAGTACATTACCATTCAGCGCTTGGCTACCTATCAGGCAAAACAGAAGAAGATTGCCGATGAAGAAGCTCAGGCTGAACAGAATGCTCCTCTGGTCCGAAAGAACTTCCAGGTTCATCATGCCAAGGCTGACGAACTGGTCAAGGTGCTTGAAAGCATGAAGTCTAACCGTGGCCGTATTACCACGGTCGAACGTACCAATTCCATTATCGTCTACGATACCGATACCAAGATTGATCAGATGGAAAAGGCTCTGGAAGAACTTGATGTTGAAACCCTGCAGATCATGATTACCGCTAAGCTGGTCGTGGTGAACAGCGAAAAGGCCCGCGAACTTGGTGTGGACTGGACTGCTACCATGGGTAACACCGCTCTTACTCCGGGTACCGCAGCCGCTGCAACTGGTAGTGCTGCCGGTGCTTCTCGTACCAGTGCCGTTATCCAGTCTTTCCCCAACGGTTCTTCTCCGGCTGTGGGTTCTGGTTCCGGTGCTATTACTGCTAGCCTCTTGGATAATAACCTCCAGATTGCAATCAGCAACCTTATGGGTGACGCTTCTACCGAAGTTCTCGCTAGCCCCCAGGTTTCTACCTTGGATAATACCGAAGCTAAGGTCTTCATGGGTGATAAGGTTTCTATCCGCGTTATCGATAACAGCGGTGAATCTTCTACCCAGATGGTGGAAACTGGTATCAAGCTGACTGTTACTCCTCACGTTTCTGGCGACAACCGCATTTTGCTTGACCTCCATCCCGAAAACAACTCCTACGATTATGACTCCAAGGGTGAAGTTGTGATTAGTACCCAGGAAGCTGAAACCAAGGTCGTTGTGGCTGACGGTGAAACTGTGGTAATCGGTGGTTTGACCCGTAACGAAACTCAGGAATCTGAACGTGGTATTCCGTTCCTGAAGGATATTCCGCTGCTGGGTAACCTCTTCAAGTATTCTCGTAAGTCCGTCGTGAAGAAGGACCTGGTAATCTTCGTTACTCCGAGAATCATTCGCAACTACATTGGCAATGTGGATCTGTCTCAGGCTCCTCAGGCAGCTCCTGCTGCACAGCCGGCCGCCCAGCCCGCTCCCGTAGCACAGCCGGTGGCTCAGCCCGCTCCTCAGGCTCAGCCTGCTGAAGTTCCTGCCCAGCCGCAGGCCGCTCCCGCAGCTCAGCAGAGCGCTCCTCAGCCCTCTCCGGTAGAAACTGTTGTGGATGAACCGGTCGAAGAATCTCTGATGGACGAACCGGCTTCTGCTCCTGAAGCTCCGGCTCCTGCAGATGAAGATGACTGGGAATAACGCCTTGTAAAACAGTATGACAGAGGCTCCGCTTTTGCGGAGCCTTTTTGCTTAAAAAAATGTGGGAAATTATTGCGGAATTAGGACGTTAAACTGAGTGTAGCTTAACGGACGACCAGGGCGGCCAAGGCCAGTTCCTGGCTGATAACGGTCCAGCTGGAACTCTTGAATTCGTAGCTCAGGTCTGCCAGTCTGCGGATGGCTCTGCAGAGGTTGGCCTTGCCCCATCGGGTGCAGCAGGCAGCGGCGTTCCCCTGCTTTACGAAAACGTATTCGTTCTTGCCGATGGCCTGGGCTGCTTCTGCCTGGCTCATGCCTTTTGCGGTAAGGGACATGAAGTTCAGAAGGTCCACGGCATGCTTGTAAAGGGAGTTGACGACCTGGATGGCATCGCCTCCGCCGTAGAGGATTTCGTGGAGCTTTTTAGTGTAACCGTTGGCGTCTCGCATTCCAAAGAAATTCTGCAACTCATAGGGCGGAATTTCTCGTTGGGGCATGATTAGCAGTTTTACGAGATCGTATGTGATCTTGGTGCAATCCGGTTGGTACAGCAGAACCTTTTCCAGTTCTTCGCTAACTAGCTTGGTGTTGGTGCCAAGGGCGTCGGCCAGATACTGGCTTGCAGCGGGTTCAATAGGCTTCTTGAAGTGGGCCGGAACCATTGTAGCGATCCACTTCTGCATATTGTACTGCTTGGGTTCTTCGTACTTTTCGACTTTGCCCACCTTGGCAAGAACCTTGTAAAGTTCTGTGCTGGCCTTGAGTTCGCCAAAGTCAAGCAACAGCTTGCACTCGGGAGCGTCTTTCAGCCAGCGGGCCAAAGTCTTTGTGTCATCGGCTTTCATGGCTTCGGCGTTGCGGACAACGACGGCCTGTTCCGGTGCGAACATAGACACCGTACCGCAGCATTCCATGATGACGTTTGCTACAGAGGATATGTTGGTATCGGTAGCGAACACGACCTGCTTAGACAGCGGGTCATCCTTGTTTTCGCCAAGGGCATCCTGCAGGAATTGTTCTACCTGCTGGTCCTTGGAAAACTGGTCTTTGCCGATGAGGGCTACAATCATAGCGCTTACTTGAAGTCGACTATTTCGAAACGGTTCTTACCCTTGGGGGTAACGACTTCGACGATGTCGCCCTTCTTCTTGCCCATGAATGCGGAACCCATGGGGCTCTTGAAGCTGATCTTGCCGTTCATGGGGTCGACGCCTTCGGGGCTTACCAGCTGGTAGGCGACTTCCTTCTTGGTTGCCAGGTTCTTTGCGGTAACGGTGGCGCCAAAACGGACGGTGTCGGAGTTCGCATCAAATTCGATGATGATGGAATCAGCAATCTGCTGTTCCAGTCTGGGAAGTTCAGAATCGATATGTGCCAGCATTTCCTTGGCGGCGTGATATTCTGCGTTTTCGCTCAGGTCGCCCTGCTTGCGGGCTTCTTCCATTTCGTCGACAACGCGGGGACGTTCCGTCTTTTTAAGGAAATTGTAACGTTCAACCAGCTTGTCGTATGTTTCTTGAGTACAGGGTGTTTTTGCCATGGCCTTAAATTAGAATTTTTTTAGGGGGCAATGCTAGGAAAGGTCTAGTTTAGTCGCTTTTTTTGTTGTATATTTAGCGCGTAAAAACAATAGGAGACACTATGTACACTGTGTTGGAAAAAGGCGGCGTCTGCTCCCCCAAGGGCTTTACCGCTTCTGGTATTTGCGCTGGCATCAAGGCTAGCGGCAATGCGGATATGGCCCTGCTCAAGAGCGAAAAGGCTGCCCGTTGCTTTGCAGTTTTCACAACCAATAAGGTGAAGGCCGCTCCGGTTCAGTACGATAAGGCTGCACTGGAACATGCTCACTTTGCTACTGCTGTTATCGTGAACAGCGGTAACGCCAACGCCTGTACTGGTGAACAGGGTCTGGCTGATGCAGAACGCATGGCTACCCTTACCGAAGAAGCTCTGAAGCTCACTCCCAAGAGCGTTCTTGTCTGCAGTACTGGTGTCATTGGTCACCTGATGCCCATGGATAAGATTGAAGCCGGTATTCCTCGCCTGGTTGAAGGTCTTCATGCTGATGCTTCCGAAGAATTTGGCCGTGCTATTTTGACTACCGACCTTGCTCTGAAGTCCCATGCCGTTGAAATCCAGACCGAAAAGGGTGTGGTGACTATCGGCGGTGCTTGCAAGGGTAGTGGCATGATTCACCCCAACATGGCTACCATGCTGGCTTTCATTACCACTGACTTGGCTCTGCCCATTGATTTCTTTGCTGAATTCCGTGCAAACATTGCAGACTCCTTCAACGCCATTACCGTTGACGGCGATACCAGCACCAACGATACTTGCATTATGCTGGCAAACGGCATGAGCGGTCTCAAGTACGAAGATCTTTCCCTTTCTGAACAGGGTGAATTCCGCGCCGCTCTGATGCTGGTGATGAAGTCCCTGGCAAAGGACATTGTCCGCGACGGTGAAGGTGCTACCAAGCTTATTGAACTTTGCATCGAAAAGGCTGAATCTCACGAAGAAGCTTTGAAGATGGCTCGTTTCATCGGTACCAGCAACCTGGCCAAGTGCGCCATGTTCGGTGAAGACCCCAACTGGGGCCGTATCCTGAGCTCTGCTGGTTCCAGCGGCTGCAACATGATTGCAGAACATACCGACCTGTTCTTCGGTGACGTCCAGGTTCTGGATGGTGGCCGTCCGGTGATTCTGTCTAAGGAAAAGCAGGATGCACTCCACGCTGTTGTCCGTCAGCGCGAATACAAGGTGACTTTGGTACTGAACATTGGTCATGCAAGCGCCAGCGCATTTACTTGCGACTTGAGCTATGACTATGTGAAGATCAACGCTGAATACACAACGTAATTTCTGTCGTTCGTCAGAGGGATAAAACCTCCGGCTACAGAAATTACATGCAGGAATACATCGCGTAATTTCTAATTGCAAAAAGAAACCTTCGACATTTAATCGAGGGTTTCTTTTTTTTATTGGATTTCTGTTAGGGCGTCTTCTATGTCTACCAGCTCCGGGATGGGGTTCTTTTCGCTTTGCTTTGCCCCTAGCTTGATGAGTTTTCCGCATGTGGTAAGAACGCTCTGACCTGTTGGAGCCAGCTTCTTTTCGCCATCATCAAATGCCTTTTGTGCATTAGCCAATGCGCTTCCCAGGGCTTGGTATTTTTTCATGAACTGACCTACGCGATCGATCATTTCGTTGGCTAGTTCGTAGACCTTTTCGTGATTCTGAGCCTGGGCGATTTGAGTCCAGGTCAGGTCAATGATACGGAGGGCGGCGTAGAGAGTCTGTTCGTCAACGATGTAGACCCGCTTGGCCATGGCTTCGCTCCAGAGGGTGGGGGAGGCGTTCAATGCGGTCCACAGGGCTGCGGAATGAGGGACAAACATGATGACATAGTCCATTTTTACCTTGGGCGGTTTGACGTAGGAGGAATAATCCTTCTTGGCCAATTCGTCTACATGTTTCTTGAGGCTTGCGATGTGGGCTGTAAGGGCTGCGTTGCGCTCATCATCGGTTTCTGCGTTGACGTAATTCATGAAGGCGGTCATGGAAACCTTGGAGTCGATAATGACGTCTCGCTTGTGATCGAGATGGAGGATGACATCGGGGCGTAAACTGCGGCCATCTTCAGTCTTGATGAGATTACCCTGGGCGTCGCGGAGGGTTTCCTGTGTGTCGTAATGGGCACCCTGTCCATCCAGAAGATTGCTGAGGACGGTTTCGCCCCAGTCGCCCTGAATCTTGGAATCGTGCTTGAAAACCCGGCTCAGTTCTTCGGCGCTTGCCTTTGCAGATTCGCTCATTTTTATGGCGTTCTCGATTTGATTCTTTAGAATTCCTCCCAGCTGAAACTGTTCCCTGGCGGAATTATTCATGGCCTGCTCCATCTTTTTGATGGATTCCTTGAGGGGGGAGACGATCTGTTCTATGCTTTGGCCGCTAGATTCTGAGAATTCCTTTTGGCGCTGTTTCAGCATTTCGTTGGTGGTGGATTTAAGCTGTTCCTGGACTTTGGCGATGGTTTCGTCGAATCGAATCTGCTGATCTTGAAGGGATTGCATTCTCAGCTGATGGGCTGCTTCCAATTTGGTTTGCAGGACCGCCTGCTTACTTTTTGAAATCAAGATCCCGATGGTTATTCCCAGGAATACACCGATGATTAAGCCGATGATGATTGCTGCAATTTCCATAAAGACGATCCTCCTTGTAACGTTCTTTCAAAATCTAAATTTTCAAATTGACATTTTAGTGTCAAAAAAAACTCCTGGATAAATCCAGGAGTAAAAATCGTTTCAGGAATTTCGTTAGGTTTAATCCTTGATGCAACGGAGGCTTGCGCCGTGTTCGGGGTTGAACTTTTCGAACTTGGCGGTATCCTTGTCGTGGAAGAGAACCACCACTTCGCCGTTAGAAACCCAGAAGTAAGCCTTTTGACCGGCTCCTTCGAACTTGCGATCCTTCATGGGAACGTCGCTCTTGGCGAAATGTCCGCCACCAGCCTTGGCGCCGAATCCCAGTTCGTCCTTGCCGTTGCCGTAGATGCCGGTACCCTTCAGCGGATCCCAGCCGTAGCCAGCCTTAAGGGCGGTGCCAACCTTGCTGCCGGTGCCGGCGTAGGTCAACAGGATGTTCCATTCTTCCTTGGTGGGGAGGTGGAAGCCATCAAGGCATGCCTTCTTGGCGTTTTCGAAATTGTAGAGGCGGCCCCAATGATTGCACTGGGCGCAGACGGAACCGCTGGCTGTTGCGTAGTTCATGTTTTCGGCAACCCAGAGCTGAGAACCGATGCGAATCCATTCGTAGGCGTAACCATCACGAGGGTCCTTATAGCTTCCGCTTGTGAGAGGTTCGCCTTTTTCGTTAAAGTATTCCCCGAATGCAACTTGCTTATTTTGTTTGTATTCGGCCTTGGACGATACGTTTCCGTTCTTGTGGTAACGTACAACCATACCATCGATATAGCCGTCTTCGTAGTTGTATTCGGCCTGCAGGGAGCCGTCGTCGTAGTATTCCTTTGAAATGCCCTGCTTGCGGTCGTTGACGTAACTGACTTCGCGCTTGAGGTTGCCGTTCTCGTAGAATTCTCTTTCTGGTCCCTGCTTCTTGTCGTTGACGTAGGTGGTTTCGGTGCGAACCTTACCGCTAGGATATTTCTCTACGCGGATGTCGTCACCACATGCTGTAAGGCCAATGGAAAAGAGTGCCGAAGCGATTGCAACGCAAGCGATTCTCTTGATGTTCATTCTAACTCCCTTTTTTTTGTTTGATTTTTACTTGTCTCGATTTTTCTCTTTCTTAAAATGAAATTTTTCCGGCGGTGGCCAACAGGCCAATCATGTAGAGCATGCCGTCGTAGTAACGCCAAAATCTAAAGGGGACGGACAGGGCTGCCAAGTCTTTTACAAAGGGCTTGATCAGGGAATCGCCGGAATTGAGAACTTGAGTGGCGGCCGCATTCATGGCAATTAGACCTGGGGTGGCAGGGCGACCGCGACGAGGGTAGTCTCCGCCGTCGACTGCGTAGTCGGACAGGTAAGGTCTCCTGCTTTCGAAGTAGAACAGCTGGCGTTCGCAAATGTCCTTTTCGCTTGGATCGCCATTGAACAGCGCATAGTCTAGGCTCAAATTCAACGCGGCACGCCAGGCGTCGCCGCTGTAGCAGTTGGCTTCGGTATGCCAGGGCTTGGATACCGGTGTTCCGTCGTATTCGGTGTAGTCGGCATAGAGGCCTGTTTCAAAGTGGGCGGCCTTCTTGAGGAACTGTCGGCTGTTTTCAGCGATGGTCAGCCAGGTGTCGTCGCCAGAGGCCTCGGCAAAAGCCTGGTAGAAAGCGGGGGCGTGGTAGCTGGGATTGGTAAAGTCGTTTCCGTCTACCGGAGAGAAGCGAATCATCTTCTGGTTCGGGTCGATGATGGGGCCCACGTTTTCGCAATGGGGTTTGTGAATGAGCCAGTTGATCAAGTCGACGGCTTCATCCTTAAGGTCGGGGCGTCCGAATTTTTCGGCGGCGATCAAAAGTGAAATGGCGAAATACTGTTCAGCGCTGGGGGAGGAACCGGGGTCGATCATGCCGAAGTTCATGGTGGACAGCTGCCATGAGAAATAACCGACGTGGGGACCGCTGTTGTTTCGGACGTAACGTTTGGTGAAGTTCCACAGTTTGTCGAACTGTTTTTCGTGACCGGTGAGTGCGGCAATGAACATGCCGTAACCCATACCTTCGGAGCGGATATCGTCGTGTCCGATGTCGATGATGTAACTCATGTCGTCGGAAGCATCGAAGCAGATTCGTTCGTCAATGGGATCGCCTTCAAAGAGCTTGCTATAGGCATTCTGTATAAGCTGCCTTGCAAAGTTTGGGCCGTAGCCTGCCTCTACAAACATGTCTCTAGGTTTATTACGTTCCATCGTCCTATCCTACTGAAGTAAAACAAAGAACTTTATTTCAAAATAAATAAATTATGGATAGAAAAATGAGAGGTATTATGTCTGATGTATTGATTTTGGGTTATGGCCCGGCTGGTGTGTCCGCTTCCCTGTATGCCCTGCGTGCAGGTCTGGATGTTCAACTGGTGGGCAAGGATAGTGGGGCCCTTGGAAAGGCTCATTTGATACAAAATTATTACGGTTTGGAGAAACCTCTGACCGGTGAAGAATTGCTCCAGGTTGGTAAAAAACAGGCGCTGGATCTGGGTGCCAAAATTGCCGAAGATGAAGTGACCGACCTGATGTTCAACGGTTCCGAATTTGTGGCCACGGGCTTGAACGGCGAGTATCGCGGAAAGGTCTGTATCATGGCCACAGGCGCTGCCCGCAAGAAACAGCCCCTGCCGGGAATGGCCGAAATGGAAGGCCATGGCGTAAGCTATTGTGCAGTGTGCGATGCCTTTTTCTACAGACAGAAAAACGTGGCTGTCATGGGAAGCGGCGAGTATGCCCTGCACGAAACCATGGAACTTTTGAACGTGGTGAATTCCGTGACCCTTCTGACCAATGGGGTTCCCCTGACGGCAAACTTCCCTGAAAATGTGAAGGTGGTTGACCGCAAATTGAAAGGTCTAACTGGAGAAGGTTCCTTTAAGGGTGTCGTTTTTGACGATGAGTCCACCGCTGAATTTGACGGCTTGTTCGTTGCGCTGGGAAGTGCCAATGCAACGGATCTGGCTTTGAAGGCTGGCGCCGCTTTTGACCAGGGCAAGCTTGTGCTGGACGAAGATCTGCAGACCACGATTCCTGGGCTTTATGCGGCTGGCGATTGCACCGGCGGCATCTTGCAGGTTTCTGTGGCTGTGGGCGAAGGCGCTCGCGCTGCAATGGCTGCTATCAAGTACCTTAGGGAAAACCGCTAGGATTCAGCCTTGGTTGCCGTTCGTCGCATAACCCTGCTGACTAATCCGGACGTCTGCAATTTGCGCTGCCCCCTGTGTTTCCTGTATCAGCGGAGGGCGACCTTCGGTGAAATTTCTGGAATTACCGGGGAGATGCCTTTTGACGTGGCCAAGGCGGCCATTGAAAAATATGGGTTGACGCAGGATGAAAACGGCAAACGGATTTTACGAGAAGTAATTCCCAGCACCATGGGCGAGCCCTTGCTTTATTCCCGCTTTGAGGACCTGCTGGAATTGTGCGGTTCCCTGGGGGTGCCCATGAACTTGACCACAAACGGGACCTTTCCTGGAATGTGGAATGAAAACGCCAACATGATCCGCTTGCTGCAGGGTTGCAGCGATATCAAGGTTAGCAGTCTTGCTTCGGAATGCTTTGATGGCTGGAAGCGGAATGTGGAACGTCTGTTGAAAATTCGGCAGGGCTTGCCTAAGGCGGCCTCCGTTTCGATTCAGGTGACGTTACATCGAAAAAATCTGATGATGATTCCCGAATTGATTGCCTGGGCGACCGTTATTGGCGTTGAACGGATCAAGTGGAATATGGTGGTTTTCCTGAGTGAGGCCGATGTTCGGTTGCGGCGTGAATTTGAGCTGGACCGGAGTGTAGGCGAACTGCGGGAATACATTTTAAATTGCTGCAGAATGTGCGGGAGTTCGCTGAGAAACGAGGGTAGTGTATTTGCCTTGACCTCTGGCGAGAACGCCCGCGGATATTCTCTTGAGGCGGGAACTTGCCCCTTTGCAGAAGAATTGTGGGTTTTGCCCGACGGCTCGGAACAGCATTGCCCCAATCCCGAAAGACGTTTTGGAAATAAGGAAGCGCCGGAAGCCAGGTGCTGTTTTATTAGGTAAATTTGAGGGACTTGAAAGTCTAATTTTTTAAGGTTCAGTATGAAATTTCGTGGATTTGTCGTAGGCGTGATTTGCCTTATGCTTGTGGGAACATCTTTTGCCGCCCCAAAGGCAAAGAAAAATGAAATCAAGGATAAGCGGGATAAGCAGAGCTACCGCACCATTACGGTGGATAACCGCGTATGGATGGCCGACAACCTGAATTTTAAGACCGAGGGCAGTTTCTGCTACAAGGATGAAGAAGATCAGTGCATGGCTTATGGACGCTTGTATACTTGGGAGGCTGCTCAGAAGGCCTGCCCCGCAGGCTTCCGTCTGCCAACTCATGAAGATTTTGAAAGCTTGTGGACTGCGGCCGGTGCCGACTTTAACGCAGGCTACCTGCTAAAGACGGATTACGGCTGGAATGGCGATACCAATGGGAACGATACTCTAAAGTTTAGTGCCATGCCGGCGGGGAATCGTTTTGACGATGAGACTTATGGCAATATGATGAAGTTTGCCTTTTTCTGGAGCAGCGACGATAAGCTGGAAGGGATTGCTCCGGGGAGTGCCCGTGTGTGGTATCTGACCAGCAAGAGTATGGCCTTTGGGTATATGAGCAAACCCAAGGAATTCGGATTTTCGGTGAGATGCGTGAAGTAGGGGTGGACTGCTAACTAAACGGCGCGAGATGAGGCTACTTCGTAGCCTCTGACGCTTCACCTCGGTCATAAAAACGAAGAAGACCACTCTTTGAGTGGTCTTCTTCGTTCTAGTCGGAATAGCGAGATTCGAACTCACGACCTCTTGCTCCCGAAGCAAGCGCTCTACCAGACTGAGCTATATTCCGTTTTGGTGAGACCAAATATAGAATGTGTCAGGAACTTTTTAAAGGGGTTTAGGGTAAAAAAATCATTTTTTTGCCCTGGGCTTGCCTTTTGAGTTGAGTTTTGGGGTGGGTTTGCCTAGTTTTATGATGCTGGAACCTGCGTTGTCGGGTTCTACCTTGTAGAGGGTAATGCGGTTGCTCCATTCGGAACGGGCCTTGCGGTCGATAATATGCTTGACGTTGCCGTATTCGGGGTTTCCGCCGCCGTGGATGACTCGGAGGACGCTGAGACCGGCAATGAGCAGGTCATCGATGCGGCGCTCTACGGCTGCTGCTGCTTCGTCGGAGGTCATTCCGTGGAGGTCGATTTCGTCTTCGGGGACGGGAAGATCCCAGCTGGAGGGGCTGCGGCGCATTTTCTTGCCGCGGGGGCCGCGGGTCTGGGGGCGAGAGGCAAGCTCAGCTTCTTCTGCCTGCTGGCGAGCCTTGTCCTTGTCTTCCATGCGGTGGTTCATGATCCATTCTAGCTGAAACTTTTCATCTTCGTTCAGATCCATAAGTGCGTCCCTTCTTTTTAGCGGCACCAAATGTAGAAAACAAACGTTTTTTTCCCAAATGTTTTTGGATGTTTTTATTCTAGTTAGCGTTTTTAAATTATACGTCCATCAAATAAATAAAGAAGACTGTTCTTATTACTTATATTTGAGGCGTTATTTTTTCATAGGAATCGGATTATGGTTCGTAACGCTTTTAAGATGGTGGTGGCCCTTGCCTTGGCCATTTCTTCTGTGGCTTTTATGGGCTGCTCGGCTGGTGGTGACGATGCCTTGGCAAACCGCGTGCACAAGGTTTCTGACTTGGCCCACAAGAAGGTGGGTGTGCAGATTGGTAATACTGCCGATATTTACGCCTCTGAATATGGTGGCGATACCGCCAAGATCGATGTGGAACGTTTCACCAAGTTGGCTGATGCTGTCCAGGCTCTAAAGCAGGGCAAGATTGACGCTGTTCTTCTGGATGACCAGCCGGCAATTTTCTTTGTGAAGCAGAATCCCACCCTCCGCGTTCTGGAAGAGACTTTTGTCGAGGAAACTTACGCTGGCGTTATTGCCAAGGGTAATGAAGGTCTTTTGGACACCTTCAATCTGGTGTTGAAGGAAATGCATGAAAACGGCATTTTCGATTCCTTGATGGCTACTTATATCGGCGGTACCGGTTCTTACCATTACACCCAGAAGGTGAAGGAAGGAAAGCCTTTGGTGCTGGCTACCAACGCCCAGTTCCCGCCTTACGAATATCACGAAGGTGAATTCATCGTCGGTCTTGAAATCGAGTTGGCTTATTACCTGGCCGATAAGATGGGTCGCGTGCTGGAAATCCAGGACATTGAATTTGATGCTGTAATCAATGCGGTAAGTTCTGGCAAGGCTGACCTTGGCTTGTCTGGTTTCACTGTTACTGAGGAACGCAAGAAGTCCATTAACTTTACCGACAAGCTGGTGGATAACAAGGTTGTAATCATGGTTCGCAGCGATATTAAACCTAGCGAACTAGACAACAAGGTTTTTACTGTTAGCGATCTTGGTCATAAAAAGGTTGGTGTGCAGATTGGCAATACCGCCGACATTTATGCTTCTGAATATGGTGGCGATACCGCAAAGATTGACGTGGAACGCTACACCAAGTTGGCTGACGCGGTTCAGGCTCTGAAGCAGGGTAAGATTGATGCTGTGCTTCTGGATGATCAGCCGGCCATTTACTTCGTGAAGCAGAATCCGACCCTCCGCGTGCTGGACGAAGCCTTCGTGGAAGAAACCTATGCAGGTGTCATTGCCAAGGGTAACGAAGGTCTCTTGGATACCTTCAATCTGGTGCTGAAGGAAATGCACGAGAATGGAATTTTTGATTCCTTGATGAACACTTACATCAACGGCACTGGCTCTTACCATTACGCCCAGAAGGTGAAGGATGGCGAACATCTGGTGCTGGCAACCAACGCTCAGTTCCCGCCTTACGAATATCACGAAGGCGAATTCATCGTTGGCTTGGAAATCGAGTTGGCTTACTACTTGGCCGACAAGATGGGTCGTGTGTTGGAAATTCAGGACATTGAATTTGACGCTGTGATTAACGCAGTAAGTTCTGGCAAGGCTGACCTTGGCCTTTCTGGCTTTACCGTTACGGAGGAACGCAAGAAGTCCATCAACTTCACCGACAAGCTGGTGGATAACCGCGTGGTGATTCTTGTCCGTACTGGCGAAGTGGAAGCCTCCCAGGAAAGTTTTGGCGAAAAGTTCCACAAGAACTTCATCAAGGATAACCGCTGGAAGTATATTGGCGAAGGTCTCCGCAATACTTTGGTGATTTCTTTCTGTGCCGCACTTCTCGGTATTTTGATTGGTTTCATTGTGGCCATGGTCCGCGTGAACCACGAGTTTAACGGCAAGTGCAAGATTGGCAACTGGATTTGCAAGGCTTACCTGGCAGTGATTCGCGGTACGCCTATGATGGTCCAGCTGTTGATTATCTACTACATCGTGTTTGCCTCCGTGAACGTGAATAAGTTGCTGGTGGCGATTATCGCTTTCGGTATTAACTCCGGTGCCTACGTTTCTGAAATTATCCGCGGTGGCATTAAGGCTGTGGATCCGGGGCAGATTGAAGCTGGCCGCAGTCTTGGTCTAAAGTTCAGAACTGTGATGATCCATGTGGTTTATCCCCAGGCATTCAAGAATTCTCTGCCGGCTTTGACTAACGAATTTATTTCCCTCATCAAGGAAACTTCTATTTGTGGTTACATCGGTTTGACTGACTTAACCCGCGGCGGCGACATTATCCGTAGTTTGACTTACGAAGCCATGTTCCCGTTGATTTCTGTGGCTATCGTTTACTTCATCATCGTGGCAGGCCTTTCCGCTTGCGTCTCCCGTCTTGAACAGAGACTGAAGAAGAACGAACGTTAAGGAGGTGCGACAATGAGTGAAAAGCAAGTAATGATCGAAGTGAAGGATCTTTGTAAGTCCTACGGCGAAAAGCAGATCCTGAAGAATATCAATGTTGAATTTCATAAGGGTGATGTGGTGGCTATTATCGGACCTTCCGGTTGCGGTAAGTCCACTTTCCTGCGTCAGCTGAATTTGCTGGAAAAGCCTACCAGCGGCGATATTCTGCTGGACGGCAAGAGCATTTTGGACAAGAAGATTTCCAAGCCCACTATCCGTGCCCGTGTAGGCATGGTGTTCCAGCAGTTCAACCTGTTCAAGAATATGACTGCCTTGGAAAACATCATGTTTGCTCCCGTTAAGCTTGGCCGTGTGACTAAGGCTGAAGGGGAAAAACTTGCCAAGGAATTGTTGGAACGTGTTGGCTTGGCTGATCGTGGGGATCATTATCCTGCACAGCTTTCCGGTGGCCAGCAGCAGCGTGTGGCTATTGCCCGCGCCGCCGCCATGAATCCTGAAGCCATCTTGTTTGATGAACCCACCAGCGCCTTGGACCCGGAAATGGTGGGTGAAGTTCTGAAGATTATGAAGGACTTGGCTCAGTCCGGCATGACCATGCTGGTGGTGACTCACGAAATGGGCTTTGCCCGTGAAGTGGCTAATCGCGTGCTGTTTTTTGCTGACGGTATTATCAAGGAAGATGGCACCCCTGCTGAAATCTTTGACAATCCCAAGGACCAGCGCCTAAAGGACTTCCTGGCTGCTATTAAGAAGTAGCCGGCACTGTCGTTACGAACTTGAAAAGGGTCGCTGGTGCGGCCCTTTTTTAATGTTCTTTGAATTGGTGGATTAACGGATTCGAATGACGGATTGGCGCAGTGCCTTTCCGTTTTTTGTTACGCGCATTAGGTAGACGCCGGCCTGCTTGGGGGAAGCCTTTAGGGCGTTTCCGTTCATGTCAAAGTACTGGATTGTGGCATCGGACAAATCCAGAGAATTGTGGCGAAGCTGGGCGATTGCTGTGGTGCTGGAGTCTGAAACAACCGTGGAATCCTTGCCAGAATTTTCGCCAGAATCGCTGCCGGTTTCTTCGACGGGAATTTTTATGGTAATTGTGAATGACACCTGCTTGTTTTTGTAGACAACAGCCTGCTTGATGGTGAAGGTGTCACCCGGCTTTACCAGGTTAGGCATGTGTCCAACCTTGGTGGTCATGGTGTTGAGATTCACGTTGGAGAATACGATACTGGGGCCGTTCGTATTCCACTTGGCAACGGCGCCCTTGGAATCAAACCAGTGGCCGGTGCCTTCGCCGGTGGTTTCGCTGTTCAGGTAACCATCGGGTTCAACGGCGTAGAAACTAGCCTTGGTTGCAATTTCATTTTGTGCAATTCCGAGAGCTTCGGCGACCTTTGCTCCCTGCAAATCGACGGTCACAGGGGCGTAGCTGTCGCTGATGGGCAATTCGGTGGCGAGGGTAATTTCGGTTTCTACGAAAGGTTCTGCATTGTAATCGGTGCAATCGCCACCGAGGCAGAAACTGAGGCTGTTTCCGCTAACACTGACGTCCGTGAATTTCAGCCCAGTTTCTGCGCCACTGTACCAGCGGATTGCCGGGTAGAGCGCATCTGAAAATGCACTGTAGGAATTTGTAGCATTAAAGAATGCGCTGGTTCTGCTGCCGGGAGAGGGCCACTGGTCGTTTTCGGGATCGCTGCTGTTGCCCTTGGAATCTGCGTGTACAATTCGCAGCCCCAGTTTATCTGCGGCAGAATTCCCAGAGATGGAAAAGTCGTAGTGCTGCATCAGAATGCCGCTGCCTGTCAGCGATTTGTTTCGTCCATCGTTTTTAACGTAGGACCAGACTAAGCCTTCCTTGTCGGGACGGTTCGGGTTCTTGAAGCGGTAACACTGTTCCCCTGCAGTTGTAGAAATCTTGCCGAGATCTTCTGCGGTTACATCTACAAAGGGAATCCAGCCTTGGTCTGCGCGGTAGAAATCGTTGATTGCAACCGGATTCCAGTCGTTTGCGCGGTTGCCCATGGTGCAGTAGTCGCCGTACCAGTAAAGGTCGGGCCAGCCAAAGACCATGTGTCCATTTTCATGAATGAAAACATAGATGGAAAATTTGCCCGGCATGTCGGTCATCTGGTGCTTTTGCAGGCGAACTCCGTCGCGAGTTTCATTGGACCAGCCGGCGTGAGGCCAAAGTCCCTGCCCCCATGTTAGACCGGGACCAGCGTACACGATATTGATGGCTTCAGTAATGCCGTCTTTGTCGTTGTCGTAGCGGGAGTAATCCACTTGGGAATCGAAGTACTCGAATATTTCCTTGACCAAAACATCGGAACCGGAATATCCTTCCAGCCCTTCGTAATAAGACTTGGGATACTTAGCTCGGTACCAGCCGAAGACTTCGTTGGTAAAATCCAGTTGGCCATTGGAGACATCCAGATAGTAATCACGGACGGAACCGTTACAACCATCGCGGTTGAAACCTTCCTTGTTGAGCCAGTCGGAAATTTCACTCTTGGTGACAGGTGCGGGCTGGTCGGAGAAATCCACCAGCAGGGTAAGCCCGTAGATTTTGCCCTTGGGGGAGGAGTAGTGGCTTTTTTCCATTGGTGGAGCAAACATCACGCTTGTCGTCCCTGAATTTTTCCAGGCGCCTCGCGAGTTGTCAAACTTTGTGATTGCTTCGTCGGGCCAAGCTTGAACTCGCTTTCCCTGATAGACAATGTCTGCAAAGGACGTGCCGCAAAGAGCGAACACTAATCCGCCAAATAACCAATTCTTCAAACATCCCATAATTATACCTTTTTATACAATATACCCAAAAAATGGAACGTCGATTCACTTGTTTTCAATTGTACACTTGATTTGGTGTATTTTTAGTGAATTTAGACCTGATTTTGCTTAAATTTAGGATATGAAGAAAAATCGTCTCCTTTCTGCTGCTATTACCTTGTTTTTGAGCACAGCAGCCAACGCTGCTGTTCAAGGTTCTGTATTTGATGAATCGGGAGCTCCCATTAAGGATGCTGTGGTTAGCATTAAGACCTTGCCCAATCTTTTACCCGATGCCCGCACCCTTTCCAATGCTAAGGGTAAGTTCGCTATCAAGGACAAGGTTGCCGATCCTCAGGTTTTGATTGTCCGCAAGACCGGTTTCTTGCCGGAAACTTTGTCTGTGGCCGCTGTCGTCGATCCCAAGAACCCGGCCAAGATTATTTTGAAACGCGATCCCATCGAAGACCAGATTGACTCTTTGATGTCTGGCATGACCATCGATGACATGATTGCCCAGATGACCCAGGCCATGGTTCCAAATGTAAAATGCGGTAACAGCATTTGCGGTTCTGCCTTGCAGGGCGGTGGCGCTTACGCTGCTGAATTCTACAAGAATGCCTGGGCTCAGAAGATTCCCGTGACTTATGGAAAGGATTGCGTTCATGGTGCCGCTGACCTTATTAATGGCACGGTTTATCCTCATAACATTGGTCTTGGCGCTACTCGAGATTCTGCCCTGGTTCGCCGTATTGGCCAGGCTACCGCAGAAGAAATGTGGGCGGCTCACATTGACTACAATTTCGCTCCTGCCTTGAGCGTTCCTCAGGATGAACGTTGGGGCCGTACTTACGAAGGCTTTGGCGAAAAGCCGGAATTGGCCATTGAACTGGGTTCCGCATACCTTCGCGGTTTGCAGGGGGATCATTTTGACGCAGAATGGCGTGTTACTGGAACCATCAAACATTTTATTGGTGACGGTGGTACGGCCAAGGGATGGGATCGCGGCGACGTTAAGGCTACTGACGCCCAGATTCGTAAAACCCATTTGCCGCCTTACATTGCTGCTGTAGAACAGGGCGCCCAGAGTGTGATGGCCAGCTTCAATACGGTGCGCGGAGTTCATCAGCATGTGGATTCCCTGCGCCTTACAGGTTGGCTGAAAACGGAACTTGGCTTTGACGGTTTTGTGGTTGCTGACTGGGAAGGCATTCAGCATTCAACAACGCCGGGTAACGCAGGCGACTATTCCGGCAAGAAGACAAGTGTTTCCAGCGAAGAGGCTATTCGCCGTGCCGTTAACGCAGGCATTGACCTGGCCATGGTTCCGTCTTCTGCGGAATCGTTCGTAAGCACTCTGACGGAATTGGTGAAGAATAAGAAGGTTTCCGAAGATCGTATTAAGGATGCTGTCCGTAGAATTCTTCGCGTGAAGATTCGCGCAGGCCGCCTGGAAAATCCCAATGGTCCTGCAATGTATGTGGGCGTTGTCGAAAATATCGGTAGCGCAGAACATCGCGCCATTGCCCGCGAAGCCGTGCAGAAGAGTCTTGTTGTTCTGAAGAACGAAGGCATTCTGCCCTTGGCTAAGGATGGCAAGATTTTTGTGACCGGATCTCATGCTGACCATACGGGTCTTCAGAGTGGTGCCTGGACTTTGGGCTGGCAGGGAACCCGTGGCGAAGTTCCTGGTGCAACTTCCATTTTGGCTGGCGTAGATCAGGTGGCTAAGGGCGCTCGTGTAGAATCTGCTGACAGTGCCAATACGGTTCTTTATGTGATTGGTGAATCCCCTTATGCTGAATGGTTCGGCGATTTCCGTGAAAAGGATTTTAATAATAAGTTGTTTACAACGGAACGTTCCCACACCACGCACTTTGAAAGTACCGACGTGAACCTCAAGGAAATCAAGGCTTGGAAGGCTGCTGGCAAGAAGGTGATTCTCGTTCTGGTGGCTGGCCGTCCGTTGCCTATTACCAAGTTGATCGATGCCGCTGATGGTTTCGTGATGGCTTGGCTTCCGGGTAGCGAAGGTGCTGGCGTTGCCGATGTTCTCTTCGGCGATGTAAAGCCTTCGGGCAAGTTGCCTCACACTTGGCCCAAAGACGCCAAGCAAATTCCCATTAACGATGGCGACGGAAAGAAGGGCCTGTTCCCTTACGGCTTCGGCTTGACTTATTAAGAATGCCGTGAATTACACGCGAAAATTTCCGTGGTAGTTCCAGCTCCATTCCGACGGATTTTCAGAAATCCAATTTTCAATTTCTTTGGCGATACTGGACGTTAGGCTGGTACCGCTAATTTTTATTTGATCCGTGGAATTATTCCGCTGATCAAATTTCGGAGGATAGTACGTTTCAAAACGGATGACGATTTCGTTCTTGCCGCGGTGTTGATTGCCGCGACACCCTTTTTCGCGGAACCCTTCGCAGTTGCTTGCTGCGCGGGTGAAGGTGCGGAAGGTGACGATACCCGCACCCATCTGGTTTACTTTTTCGGGTAGTCGCAGGTAGAGCGTGCTTGGCATTCCGAATAGCGTTTCCGTACAGCCTTTGGTATGGCGCCCTTGATCCACCACCATGGCGAGAATGGCATTTCCTTTCTTGTTCAACTTTGCTGGCGGCGCAAATAGGTTCCGCAACAGTTGGGACAGTTCGTCGGGGTGATACTCTGTCAGATGTTCATCACTGCGCAGTTCCTTCAGAAGTTGTCGCGTTGCTTCGTCACCGACGGAATCCGTAATCAGGTGGACGTTGTCGCTGTAACGGCAAAGGCTGCGATGCAATAATTCAAAGGCTCCCTGATGAATGCTGATTGCGGCAAGGGGCAGGGGCGTTCCGTCAGAACTTTTACTGCGGGTCAAGGCTTCCATCATGACGTTTTCATTTTCGTAGACGATCCTGTCTGTGGTTCGCTTAAGTCGTGCTAGCCCGCGGTAAGAATCGATGGCGTTCCAGTAGATTCCCCGGAAAACATCGTCTGCGGTACACTTTGCTGTAAAACCCCTAAAGGCTCTTGCTTTCTGCAAATGCGCGACCGTTCTCCCGTAAGCCCGCTTCTGGTGAAGAGCCTTGTATATGGGAAATGCCACAATAAAAAGAGCTGCGAAAAACCAGTTCGGCATTCGCAGCAAAATATTCAAGGCTGTTTTGTAAAAGGTCAGCTTCACTTTTGCGGGGCTTATTCTTCGTCAAACTCCAGGATGCTCTTACCCAGTTCGCGTTCGAAAACTCGGCGGGAAAGTCCTTCGCCGGCATAGCTAAGGGCGGGGGAGATTTCGTAAAGCTTGTCGGCCTTCACTTCGCAGTGAGCCTTCTTCAGCCATTCCTTGTGGAGCTTACCGATCATGATACGGGCGGTCTTGGGACTGTCGTTTCCTTCGGCATTCTTAACCGGGCTGAATTCCTCTTCGCGGATAACACCGAAGGGCATCATGGTTCCCAGCTGGGGGAATGCGTCAAACAGGAACTGTTCAAACTTCCAGCACTGTTCAATGCCGCAAACGGTCTTGCGGGCTGTGTGCCAGGGGAGCTTGCTGGTCTGCAGCTTTCGAAGACCTTCCAACTTGAAAAGGTGAACGGCAATATTTCCGCCATCGAAAGTCAAGCTTCCGTCGGGGTTCTTCATGTCGCGATATTCTTCGGGAAGGTCGCTGTATTCCACGACGCCGGGCTTCTTGTTCTGGAAGGCAAAAATGCCAACCTTTTCGTTGGGGCCGGCCTTGGGAACGACCTTGGAGGCACTCATGCTGCGGCCTTCGCTGGCGAGAGCGCCAATAAAGGCAGGGTCGCAAATGCGGCAGAGGGCGTTGTCGACACTGTAGAGGAACACGTAACGAACTCCACGCTCAATGAGCCATGCCAAAGAACCGCTCTGGGCCAGGGCGCGGAAGCAACCTCCGTTTCCATCGGGAACCAGGGCCAGATGATCTTCGCCATCCAGCACAGCCTTTCCGTCGGGAGTCAAGGCGCAAATGGTGCCCTGTTCAAAGAAACGGATGTTCTGGCGGTCCATGCCAAAGAAATTATTTTCGGTAAAGAAGTTTACTGTGGCCTCGTGGTTGAGAGGGCTAGTCATAATGCACCAGGGAATGGGATGGCCTACCTGGGCTGCCAAGTTCTGCAGACGTTCTGCCTGCAGCTGGAACAGACTCTTGTGGCTGGGGAGGCCGATGTCGAACATGCCCTTGGGACCTTCAAAGCCAAGGCGGGAACCTTGTCCACCGGCTACCAGGAATGCGGCTACTTGACCCTTGCCCAGAAGAATTTCGCCCGTTTCCTTCCAGAAGTCGTAGCGTAAGTCATCTGCTGCAATCTTGAAAGGCATTGGCTGCAGGTCTGCAGAAACATTGTCGCTTAAGTTAGCGGCGGATTTTTCTGCGTGCAGGGCCTTCAGTTCGTTCCAGTCCTGGCTTGCGATATCGCGTTCAAGATTCTTGCGGGCATCGCCGCTCAGGGTTTCCAAATGCTTCAGCAGGTCGTCCTGACCGGCTGCCTTCAAAACTTCAATAATATCTGCCATTATCAAGTTACCTAATACCGAAGAAAATCACCATGCTGACAATCAAGGCGAAGATGCTGATCAAGTGCATTCTCCACACGATCTTGGAATTCATCAGGGGCTTGCTGGGGAAACGTCCGTCCCACTTCTTCTGGAAATGATGGTGCAGAGGGGCGCAAAGGAAAATGCGTCGACCTTCACCAAAGGCCTTCTTGGTAATCTTGAACCAGGTAATCTGGAGAAGCACGGAGCAGGCTTCAGCAATGATGATGATGCAGACGATGGGAAGGAAGAGACCTGCCTGCACGAGAATGAACATAATGCCGATAGCGGCACCGAAGCCCACGGAACCGGCATCGCCCATGTAGATTTCTGCCGGAGGGCTGTTAAACCATAAGTAAGCCAGCAGAGAGCCTGCAATGGACATGGCCAGGGGGAACAGTTCATCGCAGCCCGGCAGGTAGGGAACGTGCAGGTAGTTACTGAAAATGAAGTTACCGCTGACGTAGGCCACCAGACCGACAAAAACCATGCTAGAAAGAATAGGCACAGAAACAAGGCTGTCTAGACCATCGGTAAAGTTGGTTCCGTTGGCGGAAGCCGCAATGACGAAAGTCATGAAGCCCACGAAAATCCAGTTGGGCAGGTGAATCTGGAAAACGTTGATGGGGCAGAAGGGGATGGTCAGGTCGCCCTTAAGTTCGGGAATGAACTTATAGCAGAAAATTGCCACCACCAGACTAAACAGGAAATACAGGAACAGACGCAGGGAACTGGAAATGCCGTCGGCCTTGTCCATATAGTCGGCTGCAGTGAGCTTGCCCAGCTTGATCAGTCGTTTGGCTCGTACCTTGGCGATATCGTCGATGGCGCCAACCGCAGAGAAGGCGGCCAGCACGGCCAGAGTCGAAATGGTGTAGCCGTTCATCTTGCAAACGAGGAGGGAGACAATTTCTACCACGACTACAAGAAGGAGACCGCCCATAATGGGAGGAGATTTGCTCTTTCCGTCCTTGTCGAAGTCGCTGGTGGCATCCAGCGCCTGCAACTTGCGGATGTAAATGGGCATGAAAACCATGACCATGATGATGGAAAGCATGGCGGCAACACCTGCGCGGAACAGACGGCCGTCGAAAAGATCAATGCTGGTTAAGTGATAAAGCCACTGGCAAAGCATAATTCAGTTATCAGTTAACAAAAAACTGTTTTACAAAAAAAGAAAAAATACGGGTCCTCATACACACATCAAATAGGTAGGTCAAATTTAAAAACATTTGTTCGTTCTGTTATTTTTCTAAATTGTATTCTATGGAAAAATTGCATATTGATTGCCCTCACTGTGGCGCCTCTTTTGATGTTGAACTTCAGGGCGAAAAGGCTAATATGATGGTCTTTTGCTGTGCCCAATGCAAAACACCCCTGATGTACTGTCACGGGGAAGTGGGCGAACTGGATCGCGATGAATTTGCAAACCTGCGCAAAAAGTTAAGTCGCGCCATAGAGGCCGCCGTTAGCCGTGATGGCTCCCTGGCTGGAGTTGCCGATGCACTCCGTCAGATGGTAGATGCTTCCAATGCTATCGCCGAAGAAAGGGAACCGGAACCTAAGGCTCCCATTACCGACGAATCCCTGGCGGCCCTCCAGAAGGAACTGGATGAGATGGATGCCGAAAGCTTCCTGGACCAGCTTTAAGGGGCCTGTATGAAAATCCTTTTCTCTGACCTAGACGGTACTTTGCTGACCGACGAGAAGCTTATCCTTGACGAGGATATGGCAGCCATTCAGCATATGTTGGATCAGGGAAACAAGTTCCTTATTACGACTGGACGTCCACTGACAAGTGCTAAAAAATTGGCCAAGAAGTATGGATTCTTCAAACCTGGCTTTTTCCTGGTCAGCTTTAATGGCGGACTTATTTACGATTGTGCCACCGAGCAGCCGATCCTTACCCGACGTATTCCCGTAGAATCCGTCAAGTCCATTATGGATGCCGCCCATTCCTGTGGTATGCACGCCCATACCTATGCCGGTGACCTGGTTATTTCAGAATATGAGACGGACCAACTGAAAAAGTACTGCGAAACGATGATGATGGACTACCTCGTTGTAGACAACATTGTGGAGTACTTCGCCTCTCTAGAAAGTGAAACGGCTCCGGTTGCCCCCGCAGTCCCTATCAACGTGGTCATAAAGCCGTCTCCCATCAAGGTGAACGTCATTACCCCCTTCGGACACGGAAGCCTCGAAGAATTCCGAGCCGAAATGCGTAAAACCACTGCCGGCAACCTGTTTGACGTTTTTAGCAAACCTGAAATGCTGGAATTTTCAAACCTGAAATCCAACAAGGGTGACGCTGTTCGATTCATGGCGGATTTCTATAAAGTCCCTCTGTCCGATACGATTGCCTGCGGTGACGAAGAAAATGACTGTCCCATGATCGAGGCCGCCGGTCTTGGCGTTGCCATGGTCAACGGATCCGAAATTGCCAAGTCCAAGGCAGACTACATTACCGAAGCAGACAACAATCATGGCGGAATTGCCGAGGTCATCCGCAAGTTCGTGATTAGATAAGATCCAATCTTTTCTAGATTTGGGTCCATGAAAAAATGGTTCGCCTCCCTTAACCTTGGGAAGAAGGAAGCATCCATTGCTGCAGCAACGCTTGCGGTTATGGTTGTAGCCTTCTTGATTTTTAACAACCTGACAGTTCCTTTCGCTAGACGTTGGGATATTGACTGGGGTTATTATTCCATCTTGTTGACCTTCATTTTGCTGTTGGTCGGTGTCGTTATAAACATCCCTTCGACCTCTAAGCATTTGAAGTCGTTCCTGCCCTCAGGAAAGCCTATGTGCGGCTTTGTCCTGGTGACCTTGATTTTTTCTGTTTTCATGTTTGGAAACATCGGAAATACCCACCGGGTCCTCAGTGATGAAACTAGCTGGGAGTCTATGGGCCTGCAGATGTATTTCCAGCATACAGGGGGAATTTGCAACGAAGGTATCTGGAATGGCGACGTTCTGGATTGCAAGAATGAAGTAAATAACTTCAAGGGCAAGGCTCTAGGATTTGTCTATTCCCTGGTGTTTAACTTTGCAGAACCGAATCGCGATACGGCCTTGTTGGTCAATTATCCGTTCTATTTGCTAAGCCTGCTGTTCTTCTTCCTGGCATTATCAAAATGGTTTAAGAATGGCTGGACGGCCCTGGCGGCAACAGCATTCCTGGGTGGTATGCCTATATACTTGTTGCAGGCCCGTTCCGCTTCTACCGAAGTGCTTTATATTTTCCTGCTCTCGGTACTTATGGCCTGGTACGCCTTTGTTCCCGCCAACAAGGTGAACTGGAAACATTTCATGCTGACTGTTCCCTTATTGGGCTTCTTTGCCCAGACCCGTCAGGAAACCGTTTTTGCGTTTATTCCCTTTGCCCTTTATTATCATAAGTATTTCCTGGAAAAGGTACATCGTCTGCCCCTCTTTGTTCTGGCGGTAATTACTGTCAGCTGGCCCTCTGTAAATACCATGGCCGCTTATCGAGGTTATGATTTCCAGGGTGGGGAGCACGCCGCTCATTCCTTTGAAAACTTGTGGTTCAATCTGAAGACTAATATTGAAGTCATGCTGAACCTGAAGGAAGACCCCTCCTTCGGCGGCATTATGGTGAACCCCTTCTATACCAGTTTTACCATTATCCTGTTGGTGGCAACGGTGTGGCTTCTGGTTCGTGCAGTTGCCTTTAAGCGTTACCGTAAGGGATTGCTACTCGGTCTAACGTTCTGTCTCCAGATTTTCGTAATCATGTTTAACGTGTCTGGAACTTTTACCATCGACATCAACCAGCGATACGTACTTGTCGCCTTGCCGCTGTTTGCCCTGATCATGGCTTTGGGCCTTTTCGATGCTCTTCAGTTTGCAACTAAAATGCGTCTCGATGCCGCAGGCAAGATTGTCGCCTTGATCGCTTGCCTTATGTCTGTGGGGCTGATGGTCTATCACGGAAACAGCTATCGCAGCAATATGCTTTACTACAAGAACAAATTGCTGGGCGAAGAAGATTACCTGAATACGGCTTTGGCCTCGTATCCCGAAAAGTCAATTTTCATCTATTCTCGTCCCTGGCAGATGCTGGCTTCTGGTCACAGCGCCTTTAGCGAACGAACCTTCATGGGTTGGGATACTGAAACATTTGCCAAGTGGTCCCAGGTTTCCAATGGCAATATCTATCTGGTCCGAGGCCAGGACGGCTATGGTGAATTGAACCGCAAGAGCCGAGTGGTTGGCTTCAAGACTACGACCCAGATTGACGGCATCCTTAACGACTATAAGAATGAACGCGTCCTGCTGGAACCTAAACTGTTTGGCTATCCTCTGGCGATTTACAAGATCATTGCCAAGAAGGGCGTGTCCGCTTACCAGCAGAATATGTTTGTCTCCGAAATGGAAAACAACAGCTTCGTGGTCAGCAAGATGTTCCCCGAGTCCATTACCTGCCAGTATAGCTTGAACGGCGAACTGCAGGAAGATCTCGTGGTCTCCCTGAATTCTGATACGCTGCAGCTTGATTCTGCAAAAATCAGGGCCGGTATGAACCGCGCTAGCCTTGAATGTCTGATGCCCGATAACGACACCATGCGTGTGCTTAAGGACTTCTTTATCGAAGATCCTAATGTTCTGCTTCTTTCATCCCTCAAGATTGATAGTTATTCTCAGGATTGGGGCTCTCCCCAGATTAATGAATCCGTAGAACATCATCGTCTAACGCTAGATGAAGAAGTCTTCCGCTACGGTATCGGTTCCCATGCAAATTCCAGCATCGTGTTCAAGCTGCCTGCATCATATAGCGTGCTGCACTCCGTTATTGGTCTAGATGACGAAAGTGCTTGCGGTGATGGTGCCAGTTTCATCATTACAGGCGACGGGCGTGAATTGTTCCGCAGCAAGCGTCTGTACCCGACAGAAAAGCAGTCTATCGATGTGGACGTCGCTGGCGTAAAAACGATTGTGCTGGGAATCGACATGGGCGGAAACAAGGATTGCGACCACGGTGACTGGGCCAACATCTGGCTGGAGAAGGCTAAGTGAAGGTCCTAGTGGCTCCTTTGGATTGGGGCCTTGGGCATGCCACTCGGTGCGTGCCCGTTATTCGTGAATTCCTGCGTCAGGGCGCCAAGGTCGAACTGGCTGTGGTAAAGTCCAACGCGGGATTGCTGCGTCGGATCTTTCCGAACCTGCGTCAGCATCTGGCTCCCAGCTACAATATTGTATATCCGAAACATGGCTATAACATGGGGCTGTGGCTTTTGAAAAATGGAACCCATCTAAATAAGGTGATTCGTTTTGAACGGATGTATGCCGAAAAAATGGTGGAGTCCCATGGCTTCGACGTCCTTGTTTCTGATAACCGATTTGGTTTTTACAGCAGGAAGGCGAAGTCGATCTACATGACGCATCAGCGCCGTATTGCGTTCCCTCCGATGCTATCGGCTTTTGAACCTACGGGAATCTTGTGGCATGCTGCCGTCATGCGCCATTTTGACGAAGTCTGGGTTCCTGACTTGCCGGAATATCCGGGCTTTGCCGGAAGAATGTCTCACGTTTCCCTTGCGCCCCGTCCTATAAAGTTTGTGGGGGCCCTGTCTAGATTTGCGGGGCAGGAGACTCGGCAAAAAGAACTGGCGGCGCCGAAGTACAAGTTTGTTGCCGTGGTTTCTGGCGTGGAACCGGCCCGAAGCCGTTTTGAAAATATGCTGAAAGAGGCTTTTTCAAAAATTGAAGGACGCCACGCTATTATCATGGGACGTCCCGCTCTGGGTGTAAAGAACTGGAACGAAGGGAATGTGGATTTCTTTACCCACCTGGAAGATGAAGCCTTTGCCGAAACCATTCAATCTGCAGATTGGGTTGTTTCCCGTGGAGGATATTCGACCATTATGGATATGGCCGTTCTCAAGGCGAAGTGCATTTTTGTTCCGACTCCCGGACAATACGAACAAGTTGTTCTTGCCCGTGATTTAGCGGAAGCCAGGTCTGCGTTGACTATTGATGAAAAGAACTTTGACGACCGTAGTTTGTTGCAAATGATCTCTCAATCTTCGGATGACGTTCGGCTCCCTGATACCCCAAAAAATGAACTTTTGAAACAGGCCGTTCTGCAATCCTTTAGAAAAAGAGTTTGATAAAAAAATTGGTACCGTAATAAAAAAGTCTAACTTTATAAAAAGAGAATTTATGCCTCAGTTTGTATTAGCCTTTCCCATGACCTGCGAAGCTTCCGCTCCGGTGGTTATCAACGAAAATGTAACCTTGGCCGCCGATGCCAAGTCTGCCATTATCCCTGGCTGTACGGTCATGTTTAATGTGGTTCGCAAGGAACATGTTGATGGACTTGCTGGAATCTTCAGGGAACACCAGGATATTTCTGCCGATGCCGCTTCCGCTATCGAAGCTCACAAATCCTTGCTGTTCCTGCTGGGAGAAGCTAAGAATGTTGACGAAGTGAATCAGGTGAACATGGCAATTCTCAAGATGTTTTCTGCAGGCGCCCTGGGCGTTTACATGCAGCAATCCGGTGCCGCTTGGAGTGTCGAGGGGTTCCGCGAAGAAGTGGGGGATGGAGAATATCCCATGGACCCGTGGATTAATTTCGTAGAAAATGGAGACCTTCTCTATACCCTGGGCTTGGCCTGCTTTGGCTTGCCGGATCTTTGTGTCTCAGCTTCCGAAGAAGATGCCCAGAGCAAGTTGCTTTTTGTGGCAGACGCCTTGTTTGGTGATGGCATTCCGGCAAAATCCGGTTCTGAAGTGGATCTTGAAGAAGACGGTATTTATGTCCTACGTCTTGAAACCAAGAATCCCTTCCCCAAGGATTCACCGGAATTTAACCGTCAGGGTATTTTCCGCATCGTTAAGAAAAAGTAAAACGAAAACAAAAACACCCAACCTTGCGGCTGGGTGTTTTTTTGGGGGGGTTAGGAGGAGAACAAAGAGTTCTTGATTATTAAGATAGTAATCTCCGTGAAATTTTGGCAACTCAAAGTGGTTAAATTTTTTTTGAGTGTTATTTTTATCACAATGCAATTCGATTATATTTGTCTTATTAGCAGAAAAATTTCTTGGAGAAGATATGAGTTGTAGAATTTTGATGCGCTTTGTAGGCGAAACGGACCAGCTTTCTGGTGTTTATGACGAAATTATGGAAAGTTTCCCTGATGCAGAGCTCCCAAGTGAAGACTGCGGCGAATGGTATTCTGTAGACGACGTCATGATGGACGAGTATGAATGCCGTTTTGAGGAATTGCCTGAAAGCGCCCTGATGGCCATGGACGGATCCATTTTTGTGGAAGATGAACTGCCCGAGGAATTCTTTGCTGAACTGATGGAACGCTTCGAGAAAGTCTTCGGAGCCTTTAAGTGGGCCAGCCTTGATGTAGGCGTAGGTTGTGGCACCAGTGATGGCTGGGGAGAATTTAACCCGGAATACGCAGACGATGGTTCTGACGAAGCTAACGAAATTTCAGAAGCTGTTATAGGATTTTAATATGAATTACAATGTAATTACCGCAGAAGAACTTCAAAAGAATCCGATCAAGATGATTGAAGGTTTTGGTCTGCAAGAAACTTTTCGCCCAGAAGTTTGATGAACAAAGCTTCATCGACAAGAGCATTCTTGATCGCTGGTACGCAAACGATTCAATGCACACCTTGTACATTGCTGAAATCGAAAAAGTTCTGGCAAAGTGACGCTTTTAGGTGGCTCGAGACTTTATGAATAAAGGAAAATCTCCCGATAGACAAGAAGAAATACTCAATACTCTTGGGCAAAATCTTGATGAGATGTTGGCGATTCTAGAAGAAGATTCTGACCGGGCTCGCGCAGGCTGGGATCACGCTGCTGCTTCGCTTACCGCATCGAAGATGACGGGGGAGGAACTTCGCCAGAAGTGCAAAAAATACATTCCCGTTCTTCGCAAACTTTTGAAGATTCCACCAGTTTGTTATCTGTTTAGGTCCGTGATTGAGTTGGCTGACAAATACTCCTGGCTAAAAAAGTCTTAAGAATGAAATAAGGAAAACCCTCGGTGATGTGAACCGAGGGCTTTCTTAATTGGTCAACAAAGCGTAATAAAACTAAGTCTTGTCTTCACCGCGGAGCATGATGACCTTACCGGTGCGGATGTATTCGACGATTTCGAACTTCTGGCACAGGCTCTTCATGGCATCGATCTTATCGGTGTTGCCGGTAATCTGGATGATCATGGAGTTTTCGGTCATGTCAACGGTAACAGCCTTGAAGTGATCGCAGAGCTGCAGGATTTCGGTACGCTGTTCCGGAGCGCAACGAACCTTGATCAAGGCAAGTTCCTTTTCCACCACGTTCATGTTGGTATGGTCCTTGGCCTGCACAACGTCAACCAGCTTTTCCAGCTGCTTGATGATCTGCATCAGGATTTCGGGATTACCGTGAGCCACAATGTTCATGCGGCTGAAGTTGGGGTCCAGCGTGGGGGACACGACCAGGGAGTCGATGTTGTAACCACGGCGGGAGAACACCAGAGCGATGCGAACGAGCACGCCCGGGCGGTTTGCGACTAACAAGCTAATAGAATGAGCTGTAGAAATCATTTTTTTATCTCCTTTCCGTGATTAGGTCGATCCAGTCGGCTTGTCCAGCTGAGTCTTGGGCTGTTCAGTAATCATGGAGGTCAAAGGTGCACCTGCCGGAATCATGGGGAACACGTTGTCTTCCTTTTCGCATTCGCACCAGATAACGATAGGACCGTCGTTGTAGTCCAGAGCCTTCTGGATCATGCGTTCTGCATCGGCAGCGCGCTTGATGCGGAGACCCGGGATACCGTAGGCTTCTGCCAGCTTGACGAAGTCAGGGTTGCCCTGCATGTCGACACTGGAGTAACGGTGGTCGTAGAACAGTTCCTGCCACTGACGCACCATGCCCAGGTACTTGTTGTCGAGAACGAAAATCTTGATGGGCAGCTTGTGGATTGCTGCGGTTGCAAGTTCAAATTCGGTCATCTGGAAGCCACCATCGCCGCTGAAGCTGCAGACGGGCCAGCCGGTGGTGTTGCCGAATGCTGCACCGATTGCAGAGGGCAGGCCGAAGCCCATGGTGCCTGCGCCGCCACTGGAGTGGAGCTGGCGGGGGTTGTTGATCTTGAAGAACTGTGCAACCCACATCTGATGCTGACCCACGTCGGTAGTGACGATTGCCTTACCCTGGGTAAGGTCGCTAACGGTCTGCACGATGTGCTGCATACGGAGACCACCCTGCTTGGGGTAGGTCAGCGGGAAACGCTTCTTCCAAGTCTGGCAGGTCTTGACCCATTCTGCGGAGTCTAGCTTAGAAACGAGGGGCAGGAGCTGTTCCAGAACCATCTTGGCATCGCCGCACATGAACACATCCGGCTGGAGAACCTTGCCTTCTTCGGCGGGGTCGATGTCGATGTGCATCTTGATGGCGTCCTTACAGAACACTTCAAGCTTACCGGTGATACGGTCGTCCCAGCGGGAACCGATGGAGAGAATCAGGTCGCAGTCAAGCACAGCCTTGTTTGCGTAAACAGTACCGTGCATGCCCAGCATACCGAGAGAAAGTTCGTGGTCGGTGGGGAAGGTGCCGAGGCCGAGGAGGGTGCAAGCTACGGGAGCCTGGAGCTTTTCTGCCAGTTCCTTAACCTGACGGGCTGCGCCAGAAATCATAGCGCCGTGGCCAACGAGGAGCAGGGGCTTCTTGGACTTCTTCAGGAATTCAGCAGCCTTTTCTACGGTTTCTGCAGGAGCGTAGGTAGGAATCTTGTAGCCGGGAAGGTCCATCTGATCGGTGAACGGTGCGGTGCAAGCGCCGGCAGTCACATCCTTCGGGAGGTCGATGAGCACGGGGCCCGGACGGCCAGTACGTGCAATGTGGAAAGCTTCCTTCATGATGCGGGGAAGATCGTTGGGATCCTTCACTAGGTAGGAGTGCTTGACGGCAGCGAAAGTCATACCGCTGGTATCGCATTCCTGGAAGGCGTCCTTACCCAGGTTCGGAGTGGTGGTCTGAGCGGCCAGCACAACGATGGGGCTGGAATCCATGAGGGCAGTGTAGATGCCAGTAAAGGTGTTGGTAGCACCCGGGCCGGAAGTAACGAGGGCAACGCCGACCTTGCCGGTCTGACGAGCATAGCCATCAGCCATGTGAGTTGCGCCCTGTTCGTGACGGGTGAGGACAACCTTGATGTTGGAATCAAGAATTGCGTCAAACATCGGAATTGCGGATCCACCAGGATAGCCGAAGATTGTGTCGATGCCTTCACGCTTGAGGCATTCGATGATCACTTCTGCGCCGCTTAAGGTTTTATTTGCCATAAAATTTCCTATTTCGGATGGTTTATAACTTTTATAATATGGCGAAAATATAGTCAAACATAGGGTAAATGGTAAGAGTTTGATGAAATTATTTTGAAAAAATGATGGTTTTGGAATGCAAATTTGGGAAAATTGGTCTTTTGTTTGATTAAAAACACGTTTTTATTTCTGTAAATGTTGCCTCATGTTGTTTTTTGTTCGCTGAAAATGAACGTTTTGGACTGATGAACCGTGAAAATAAAAGGTTTGAATGCCTTTTGGGAACTGAAAAACCTTTCCTTGAATGCGGAATTATAAATGAAAGCAAAATGTAAGCGAATCTTTTTTTGAAAAACTCGTGTATAAGAGAGAACCTTTCAAAAAAGGAGTTTTATGGTTCCGTATAATGCGATTTCTGTAAAGGATTGTGCCTTGGTCTATCAGGTACCTATTGAAAATTCGTCGCTTCTTCCTCGCGAGAAAATTGAACGGCTTGGTCCCTCGGCTATGAGCAATGAGGAACTGCTTGCGCTGATTCTCGGTAGCGGCTGCCAGAATTGCGATGTTTTTGAATTGTCCAGGCATCTGGCAGATTTTCTTTCTTCTGAATCGACGATTCCTTCGCTTCAGCGTCTGCGTAAGATCAAGGGGCTGGGCCGTGTAAAGGCATCCCAGGTCCTTGCCTGCCTTGAATTGTCGGGGCGCTATATCCTCAGTGGTAACGTGAGCTCCGTTTCTTCGCCTGAAGATTTGCTGCCTAGGCTTTCCTATATGAAGTATGAGGAACAGGAACATCTTGTTTTGGTGACGCTGAATTCCTCCAACGACGTCATCCGCGTTCATGAATTGACGACCGGGCTTGTGAATCAGACTCCGGTTCATCCTCGCGAAGCTTTTGCCCGTGCAATCGAAGACCGTGCCGTGTCTGTTATTTTCGCCCACAATCACCCTTCGGGTTCGACGTCTCCCAGTCAGGAAGATATTTCCATTACGCGGATTCTCTGTGCGTCGGGAAAAATTCTCCAGATTCCCGTTCTGGATCATATTATAGTGGGACGTAAGGGGTTTACCAGCATTTGTCGGCTCCACTCGGAACTGTTTGAACGGGGTATGGAAATGTAGAGTGCTTTTGTGATGTGATTTTCGCAACACCGAATTGTATGTAAATCTTTGTTCACAAAGGGGCTGCGCCCCCCCTTTTGTGTGTTTTTAATCGCATTTTGGCTAATGCTTTTATAAGTTTTTTTTGTCAAGAAACTATATTTTATTTAGTTAATTTCAGGGTGCCGTGTTTGGTGGCGCCCCACTCATAAGGAGATGCTATGAAAAAAGTAGCTATGGGTCTTGCCCTCGCTTTGGCGGCTTCTGCCTTTGCAGGTCATCCCCAGACAATCAATAAGGAAGGCTTTGTCGGTGTGAATAACACCCAGTCTGCCCAGTCTCTTGGACATTCCAAGCTGGTGTTTACCCTTTTGGGTGATGCCACATTTGGCAACAACATGTTCCCTGCAGGTGCAGACGGACTTCCTGTTGCTGATTTTACGGGTATCAACGCTAATGTGGGTTTTGCCATCGGTATCTGGCATTACTTTGACTTGGGCGTTACCCTGCCTGTGTACTATGACCAGTACAAGCGTGGCGAAAACGGCGACATGGAAAAGATGGGTTATGTCGGTAACCTGAAGGGTGACTTGAAGGCTCGCTTCCCTCTTCCCGAAGATCAGCCCATGGACGTGGCCGTCTATGCTGGTGTCGCTGCTGGTACTGCTGATGCCAAGAAGCAGGGCCTTTGGGTTCGCTATCCGGAATACGTAAACAAGAACACTGGTGTTGCCTATCCGTATGGTACCAAGAATACCACCCTGGACTTCGGCCTTGCCGTGACCATGGATCTTGAAAAGACTGACGCCTATCCGTTCCTGCTCCACTTGAATGGTGGCTACCGCTATACAACTAATAGCGAATATCTGTCTCTGCCTTACTTGAATGCTGCCGCAGAAATTTACTTCCTGGACTTCCTGTCCCTGTTCCTGGAATATCACTGGGATATCCAGTTGGATGGTATAACCACGAATGTTGGTGGTTGGCCTGTGGAAGATCAGAAATTTGACTCCAAGCAGTTGACCGGAGCCCTGGTGTTCCATCTGCCTGTTGGTCTGGATCTCCATATGGGTGCTTCTTACTATCTGGGTGGGGAAAAGGGTGTTGTCGTCTCTATCCCCAACAAGGATGGAAATGGCAACAAGGTTAACTACATGCCTACTCGCGTGAATCCGGAATACACCGTTTACGGTGGTTTGACCTGGAGCGGCTTCCTGCTTGCCCAGGACCGCGATGGCGATGGCGTCGTGGATGATGAAGATAAGTGCCCGGATGACTACGGTCATCGTCTGAACCAGGGTTGCCCGCTGGGTAATCCCGATGCTGACGAAGATGGCGTTTGCGATGCCTGGGTTGCCGAAAAGGGCTTCCTGGATGAATTCTCCGAAGTTTGCGAAGGCGTAGACCAGTGCCCCAACGAACCGGGTGAAGGCGAAGATGGTTGCCCGCTGGGTAATCCGGACCCGGATGAAGATGGTGTCTGCGATCCTTGGGTATCTCAGAGAAAGATGCAGAAGAAGTTCAAGGATGTTTGCGACGGCATCGATGAATGCCCGAACCAGGCCGGTTCTCCTGCATTCAACGGTTGCCCCACCAAGCAGCCGGACCCGGATAATGACGGTCTCTGCTCTCCGTGGGTAACTGACGAAGGCGTTCTGAACGAATTTGCTGACGTATGTAAGGGTTACGATATGTGCCCGGGCGAAGCTGGTACTAAGGCCAATAAGGGCTGCCCGTGGGATGATCCGGACTCCGATAACGACGGCCTTTGCGACGAATGGGTAACTCAGAAGAAGATGGGCTACTACTTCGAAAAGGCTGCTGAAGATGAAAACCTGAAGGCTGAATACTTCATTGAAAAGACCTGTAAGGGTATCGATAAGTGCCCCACCGAATTCGGTCCGGCAAACAACGAAGGTTGCCCGCTGGGTAATCCGGATACCGACCAGGATGGCTTCTGCGATCCTTGGGTAACTGAGAAGGGCTTGCTGGAACAGTACGAAGGTATCTGCCAGGGTATCGATAAGTGCCCGACTGAAGCCGGTGAAGCTTTCGCTCAGGGTTGCCCGATGGACAATCCGGATGCCGATGGTGACTCTCTGTGCGCACCTTGGGTAACTGAAAAGGGTATGCAGAAGGACTTTGCAAATATCTGCCACGGCGTCGATAAGTGCCCGGTGGAAGCAGGTCCGGAATGGAATAAGGGCTGCCCGGCTGAAAATCCGGACCCCGACCAGGATAGCCTCTGCTCTCCGTGGGTGAAGAAGCAGGGTATGCTCGAACAGTTCAAGGATGTTTGCCACGGTATTGACCGCTGCGAAGATGAAGCAGGTCCGGAATGGAATAAGGGTTGCCCGATTGACGACGATCCGGACTCCGATAAGGATGGCATCTGCTCTCAGTGGGTTGCCGATAAGAAGCTCCTGGATCAGTTCAAGGATGTATGTACCGGCATCGACCGCTGCCCGGATGTGGCTGGCGACGATGGTCACGGCTGCCCCAAGAAGGCTCCTGAAAAGCTTGATGGTGTTACCTTCAAGTCCGGTAAGGCTACCCTCGAATCCAACGCTAAGAAGATCTTGAAGAGCATCGCTAAGAAGCTTGTCGAAAATGACGAGTATAAGGATCTGAAAATCGTTATCCAGGGTCATACCGATAACGTTGGTAAGGAAAAGACCAACACCAAGCTTTCTCAGCAGCGTGCAGAATCCGTGATGAAGGAACTGACCAAGGCTGGCGTGAAGAAGGATCGTATCAAGGCAATTGGTATGGGCCCGACTTGCCCGGTCGACGACAACAGCACTGCTGATGGCCGTGAAAACAACCGCCGTATCGAAATGGTCTTCGTAAGCCCGGACGATGACGGTATGAGCTGCCATAGCAACTACGTTCCGTAATCGAACAACGCGATATTAGCGAATGAAGCCCTCGGACAAAAAGTCCGGGGGCTTTTTTGTTATCTTTAATGTTATGACAAAGCTTGATGAAATTTTGACTGCTATTGAAGCTTCTAACCATGACCTGGTGGAAATGGATGCTGAACACCTTAACCATAAGATGGTGCAGAAGGCTCGCCTCGGCAAGAAGCCCGTTCCCCGCCATACGCAGGACTTGATTTTGAATGCCCTGAACCGCCTGCTGGTAGAAAAGGAAGTCGAAGGTGCGAAGCCCTACAAGCGACTGGAACTTTTCGGCAACGAACAAATGGCAGTGAATAGTGAACAGTGAATTGAGCTGTGGGCAATGAGTTTTGAACAGTGAGTTAAAGTAAGGCGCCCCCGGCGCGATTATAACAACTCATATCTCGTCTCTCGCCTCTCTTAACCTTTAACCTTTCCGCGTTACCCTCTATGCAGCAATATCTCGATCTTCTGAAAGACATTATGGAAAACGGCGTTGACCGCTCCGATCGCACTGGAACTGGAACCCGTTCCGTTTTTGGTCGTCAGTGCCGTTACGACTTGTCCAAGGGCTTTCCCTGTTTGACTACAAAGAAGCTCCACCTTCGTTCCATCATCCACGAACTGCTGTGGTTCTTGATGGGCGACACCAACATCAAATATCTTCACGATAACAAGGTGACCATCTGGGACGAATGGGCTGATGAAAATGGCGACCTGGGACCGGTATATGGTCATCAGTGGCGCAGCTGGCCCACACCTGAGGGCGGACACATCGATCAGATCAAGAACCTGGTGAACAGTCTGAAGAACAATCCCGACTCTCGCCGCCACTTGGTTTGTGCCTGGAACGTTTCCGAAGTGGATAAGATGGCCTTGCCCCCTTGCCACTGCCTCTTCCAGTTCTATGTAGGTGGCGTTGGCGCATCTGGCAAGCGCAAGCTTTCCTGTCAGCTGTATCAGCGTAGCGCAGACACCTTCCTGGGGGTTCCGTTCAATATCGCCAGCTATGCTCTGCTGACTTTGATGCTGGCTCAGGTTTGCGATTATGAACCGGGCGAATTCATCCACACCCTGGGTGACACTCATCTGTATTCCAACCATTTCGAACAGGTAAAGGAACAGCTTTCCCGCGAACCTCGCAAGCTGCCTACCATGAAGTTGAATCCCGAAATCAAGGACCTCTTCGACTTTAAGTTTGAGGATTTCGAACTGGTTGATTACGATCCGTGGCCCACCATTAAGGCTCCCATCGCCGTTTAATCAGTGGTCTGTGGTTAGTAAACAGTTGTCAGCAAATAGTTGACGCTACCTACAAATCACTAACCACTAATCACTAACCACTAGCCACTATTTCCTATGTTGATTTCTGCTATTGTCGCTGTTTCCGAAAACAATGTGATTGGCCGTGATGGTCATTTGCCTTGGCATCTGTCTGCTGATTTGAAACGCTTTAAGGCGATTACAACAGGTCATTCCATCATACTGGGTCGCAAGAACTACGATGATATCGGGAGACCTCTGCCGAATCGTACGAACTATGTATTGACTCGAAATCCTGAGTTTGCTGCTCCTGGCTGTGTCGTTTGCGGCGATTTGGAGTCCGCTATTAAGACTGCAGAGGCTGCAGGAGAGGAAGAATGCTTTATTATTGGGGGTGCGGCTATATATAATGCTGCCATGCCTCTTACAAAAAAGTTATATCTAACTAGAGTTCACGCAAATGTGGATGGAGATGTGTTTTTCCCGGACTGGGGTGAGGGCTGGCGCAAGGTTAGCTCTGAAGATTTCCCGGCCGACGAAAAGAACGACTTCGTGACCACGTTCGAGGTGTGGGAACGCTAGTTTTATAGGTTTGTAGGATTAAATGTCGAAGAAGGTAAACAAGATTATCTCGTTCACGGTGACCATTGCGATGATCATCCTGACCTTTTTCTTCTTTAATGCTACAAAGGATAGCGGAGTCTCTGACCTCGTCATGCCCCTGGACAATGACTGGACTCTTGTTGTAAATGGGGAAACTAAGCATGTCCCGAAAATCGCCGGACACATATTGCCCAAGACGGTGGATAAGGATGAAGTAGTTGTTTTGGAACGCAAGCTCCCCAGCAATACGTTCCCTCGCTCGGTCATGCGCTTCAAGGTTTACCATAGTGTGGTGAAGGTCTTCGAAGATGAAGAACTGATCTATGCCTATGGCGATAAACTTTACGAGAGTAACCGCATTGTGGGAAGCGGTATGCACTATGTGTATCTTGGTCCCAATTCTGCCGGCAAGCGTATTCGTATCTCCATTCAGGCTACCGAAGACGGAGCCTTCTCGAATTTCTCTCCCATCGATATCCTGCCATCTAGCTATGCCAATACGGACTTTTTTGCGTCACATGCGCTGGCCTTGTTCGTGGGTATCTTCCTGATTCTGTTCGGACTGCTATCGGTGGTTATCTGTGCTGTAGTCAGTTTTTTCAGTACCGGTTACTTCAGATTCCAGATGATCGGTTTGCTTTCCCTATCCCTGGGAACATGGACTCTCTGCTACACAAAATTGATTCAGGTCTTTTCGTTTAACTTTTCCTTTAACACCACCATTGAATATTTCAGCTTGTATATGTCCCCGATTCCGTTGGGATTCCTGCTGATGGATATGCGTCGTGGTCAGATTAAGACCTGGAGGTGGTGGGGCTTGGTAACGCTGGTTGCCTTTGGCGCCTGCTATGCCCTGGTTACTTCTATTCTGCATTTTACCAACGTTCTGCATTTCCCCCAGACCTTGTTGCCCTTCCATATTTATGTGGGTGTTGCTTTCCTGTATATGGCATTCAGTGGCGTGGTCTACAGCAAGAAGACGGACCTGTCTGGAAAGTTCCTGACATGGGGTGTTCTTTCCTTTGGTGTTGTGGCCTTTGCGGACTTGATCCGATACAACGTCTTTAAGTATTTGGCTATTGAATCTTTTCGCTGGGACGTGACCTGGATTCCCCTGGGAACCTTGAGCTTTGTGATGCTTTTGGTCTTGAGCTATTTGGTTTATTTGTATAAACTGGTGGCCGACAGGACCGAAAAGGAAGTGCTTGCCGCCATGGTGTATATCGACAGCCTGACCGGGCTTTATAACCGCGCCAAGTGCCAACAGATTTTTGATGTGCTGGATAGGTCCGACGGAGATTTCGCCATTGTCAGCATCGACATGAACGGCTTGAAGTATGTGAACGACAAGTATGGCCACAGCACGGGTGACCGTCTGATCAAGGTCTTTGCGAATATCTTGAGAGGCTCCTTTGAAGGTGTGGGTGCGACAATCCGTATGGGTGGTGATGAATTTGTTGCCATTGTCCGTGAAGAACATCTGGAAGATATCGATTTTGCAATCAACTCTATGAAGGATAAGATGCTTGTGGGAAAATCCGGTTTGCCAGTTCCTCTGGAAGCGGCTTACGGTGTGGCGTACCGCAGCGAATGCGGCCCCATGAGTGCAAGTGGGGTGTACTCCGCTGCCGATAAGAAAATGTATGCCATGAAGGTCGGCATGAAGTCGGATTTGATCCGTCGATAGATTTCTTATTTCAAGTTGGACTAAGGATTTGCCCAGATTGTTTAAGGCAAGTCCTTTTTTTTATATGACATGGTTTCCTTTTTTGGAAGGCCGTATATAGATTAGCATTATGCTTGAGTTTAACGTATTCTACAAACTCGTGGCTGCTATTGGTATCGGCTTGATTATTGGCTTGCAGCGCGAGCATACCTATTTCGATGCGACGGATCGTCATCCGGCGGGTGTTCGTACGTTTACTTTGGTAGGGCTTGGCGGTGCCATGGTGGCCATGTTGTGTGGCCTGATGGAAAGTGCAGCACCCTTTGTCGCAGGCTTTATTGTGATTGGTCTTTTGCTGGTGGCGTCCCATATAGCTTTTGGACTGAGCCATCACGTGGAATCGTCTGTAGGTTCTGAAGGGGGTGCTGCCCCTGCGGCGGGCATTACCACCAGCGTGGCTCTTGTAATTGTGTATTTGCTTGGGGCCTTGTGCTGGTACGGCAAACTGTTGGAATCTTGCGTCATTATGGTGGTGATGCTCTGGATTCTTACGGTTAAACAGCAACTTCATGATTTTGCGAAAAAACTTTCCCGCGAAGATGTGCTAGCCACGGTAAAGTTTGCTGTGATTTCTGCGCTGGTGTTGCCCTTCCTTCCTAATCAGGCTTATGGGCCTGCGGGACTGCAAGTTCTGAACCCCCATACCATCTGGCTTTTTGTGGTGTTTATTTCTGGCATCGGTTTTGTAGGCTACGTGCTTATCAAGATTGTGGGCCCGGGTAAGGGAATCTGGCTGACCGGAGTTCTTGGGGGCATTGCCAGCAGTACGGCTCTCACTTTGAATTTGGCAGGCCGCAGTCGCGAAAACGAAGCGTATGCGTCTGACTTTACCTTGGGAATCGTTCTCAGCTGGTCGGTGATGTATGTGCGTCTGTATTTGATTTGCATTGCCTTGAGTGGAAGCCTTGCTGGCCCCTTGGCATTGCCGTTGCTGGTTCCTGTGGTGCCCAGCTTGGCTTATGCGCTGTTCCTGAAACTGCGTACCAGCCGTAAGCGCCAGGAACATTCCGCTGGATTTTCTAATCCCTTCAAACTTTTGCCGGCTATTAAGTTTGGCGTTGTATTTACCGCGGTGATGTTTGTGGCTAATGCCGCCCGAGTCTATCTGGGGGCCGGTGCTCTTTTGGCCTGCAGTTTCCTTGGCGGTGCCGCCGAGATGGATGCGGTGGCATTCTCCGTAATCGATATGCATTTGAAGTCTGGATTGCCTGTACGGGAACTGGTGCTGGCGTTCCTCTTTGCCAGTCTCGCCAACACGTTGACTAAGGGTGGCCTGGTATTCTTCCTTGGGGCCAAGAGCATGCGCAAGCCTATTGTGCCTGCGGTTGTGCTGATCTGTGTAACGACGGCTGCCTTGATTGCAGTTTATTTCTAGCGGCAGACTGATTTATAATTCATTTCTTTACACAATATGAAATTCTTGTCTGCATAAATATTTTTTATTTCTTCTCCTTTTTAAAAATATGGCCTGTTAGGCTTTTTTTATTTATCTTACTTGTCGTTAGGAATGCTTTTCGAGGATTTCATGGCTGAAAATAACGATATGATTTATGCTTTGACCATTGCCGGTTTTGACGGTAGCGCCGGTGCGGGTTTTATTTCTGACATTAAGACCATGGCTCATTTTGGGGTGTATGGCCAGGCTGTCTGCACGGCTCTGACCGAACAGAATGAAGATGAGTTTGTGGCGCCTGGTTGGGTTATCTGGGAACGAATCGAAGCCCAGTTGGAAACGCTCTTCCGAAAGCATACTTTTAAGTACGTGAAAATAGGTTTGGTAGAAAAGGCCAAGATTCTGAAACGTATTGTGGAGTTTGTTCGTGAAAAGTCGCCGGACGCCTTTATTGTGTGGGATCCCATTGCTAGCGCCAGCGCTGGATTCCATTTTATGCGTGATGCCGCGGAATTCTTGCCGGTCATGAAGATGATTGACTTGGTAACGCCTAATGCAGATGAATACAAGTTCCTCGGTCTGGAGGCCGCTCACGAAAAGGGCATAATTCAGATGGGGAAGGACTGTGCCGTTCTTCTGAAGGGCGGTCACGCCGAAGGTGCCGAGTCGGTGGACAAACTGATTGTGGATGGCACCGAGTATAATTTTGCAAGCCCTCGGTTGCCTGGAGATGGTAAGCACGGCACCGGCTGTGTCTTGAGTTCTGCCATTCTTGCCAATGTGGCTCTAGGTAAGCCTTTGCCCGAGGCCTGCAAGATTGCAAAGGATTATATGAATCAATATCTGCAGAGCGGGGAAGGCAGACTGGGATTTGTACGTTAAATTATGCATCCAAATGAAAAAAGGCCGGCTTGAAAAAAGCTGGTCTTTTTGTATAAAGAAATACTCAAATTAGACGAGTGGACATTTTGTATAAATGAGATACGAAAAAAAATAATTTTGTTTTGTCTGCAATATGATAATTAGTTTGCTATATATGATCACGGTGGTTGCGGAGTGAACCGGACAACCCATAAAATATAGCCCGACCCGTGCGGAGCGCGGGGAACGTCCAAAAGATTACTCCGCTGAACATCGCCCGCGCTCTCAGCGACGAAGGCGTGAAGATTCTCGGTACCAGCATCGATTCCATCGATATCGCTGAAGACCGCGACCTGTTCCGCAAGA
>NZ_JALCZV010000030.1:0-24355 GCF_023373925.1 Fibrobacter sp. HC4
CGAACAACAAGATAAAGCTACTGATACGGACTGCCTATGGCTTCAGGAACATGAACAACATGCTGTCGCTGATAATGCTGAGTTGTTCCTATGTAGATGTACAGATAGCCTACGAATGGGAATCGGAATCGAGAGAATCATCTAGCAAGGCTGCCTAAATGCTACCACACATGTTGATGATGTCTCACTTTTTTTATAAGCTTGTATGGCAGCGCATCCCCTGATTCTATATGATACATTGAAGGATACACATCATCTGTTCTTTGCTCTATTTTCAAATTAACCAAGCATGGATCTGTCGGGGAAAAATAATCCTTAAAAAAGCCTATTTCCTCATTTACTAATTTCAAAGACAATTCTACTTCAATAGGATTATCTGTATTTATAAAATCATTTTCGTCAAAACCCTTTCCAGAAAAAAGGATATTCATCAAAAAGAGAAGATTGCTTTTTCCAATATTATTTTCACCTATAATATAATTTGCATCAGGATGAAAAGAAATCTGAACGCCATCGAGATTTCTGAAATTTTTTATTTTCATTGAATTTATTTTCATCTTTATACCCTCATAAAGTCATCCAAGTCAAGATTTCGTTTTGCATGAAGTTCATCATACTGTTTTTTCAGCCATTCTACATTTAAACGATATTCCTCTGCAACTTTTTCAACATCATCAGAAGCAATTCCACTCAAAATAGGATGCATCATTTCTTTTATAATATTTTCATAACCTAATTCTTTATAGATTTTATCTGCAAACTGTTTTTGCAAATACTCTTTTCTTCTAAAAGAATCTTTATAAATTGGATAGTAGGCAATTGCTATTTTATACCGCAAATATTCATTCAATGAATTCCAAAAAATTTGTAAAACACGTGAACAATCATTTTCTACGTTATAATCACCTGTTTTTTGCAATTTGGGCAAAATATTTTCGATAATCAAAGAAAAGTCGTTTTGGTCATTCCAATTATTTCTATAACATGCAGAAGCCATCTCTACAAATTTTTCATCAAGAAAGGCTTCCCAAGAAACAGATGTGTATAACTTTACAAAGCATTCATCAAACTTTTGTGGAAATTGTGCTGAAATTTGATTTAACATTGATTCAAGTTTTTCATTTATTTTTTTCAGATTCGCTAAATCATTCTGTGAAAAGCCGTACCCATTTTTCATTTGCAAATATTGCTGAACAACATAAGAAAAATCATTCAGAATATCATTTTCATTTCCATGAACTTCTTGATTGAATGAAATTAACGTCACATTTTCATCAACCAATTTATTTACAACACTATATACGGCAGAATTTTGATTTATATTTGGCATTTGGTTTTGGAGGCCCTGTCCAAAATAATTATTTACAGTTCCAATTGACCCCGCATTCATCGCAACAATATTTTCTTTCTCCGCATTTTTTGAATTATGAATTTTGGTTTTAATCACAGTCCATCCGTCTTTTATTCTTTTTCGACCGAGAAATAAACCCAACAAAAAGATAAATATCGTAGGGAACCAACCACTTAAAGCGACATCTCCGTTCAACCAAACATCAAACCAACTCATTTTATCTAATCTCCTTTTTTGAAAACCCAAGGGTTCTTTATTTCTATTTCTCAGTTTACCTTTTTCCTACGGCTTCGATTTCTTCGGTATCGGTGATGCCGTAGAGTTGATAGACGAGGGTGTTGACTTGGGTTTCGAGGGTGGCGATATTCCTTTGGATTGCTTCGTCACTTACATCACTGGATCCTTCGACTTCCCCTATCGCCTTCGGCTCCAGGGGCCGCTCAGGATGACACAAAGCTTGCTTTTTAGCGGCGATGATTTGGTCGGCGAGGGTGGCGAGTTGTTGCAGGAGTTCCGCGTTGTCTAGGGGGATGCGGAGGTTTTCGAAGTAGGCTTTGCGGATTTCGCGGGTGCCGCCCATGAGTTCGGGGCAGTTATACCATATCCAGAGTTTGACAAGGTTCGAGTTAAAGATTGCAAGAAGGGCTTTTAGTAAGTGGGCCCTATCGCCTTCGGCTCCAGGGTGACATTCCGCATTGGATTGCTTCGCTTCGCTCGCAATGACGTTTTCCGTTCCCTTTGGCAAATTCTGCGAATTGTCCTTTTCCGTAATGATAAAAGATTTGTCATTGCTAAGGGAGCCAAATTCGTCATAGGTAAACGGGAATACCGAGGTCATGTTCGGATAGACAATTTTCGGTTTGGCAAATTCCTTATAATACCCTATCTGGTCCTGCGTTTCAAACCATTTGTTGCTGGTTTTCTTGCGAGACTTGATTTCTTCGCCATTCACAATGTGTTTAGCACCAGTTTGCTCCAACTTTTCGATGCCAAAACTCATCAAGTGATTCTTGATTGCCGGGTATTGGTCGATGTCAAGATTTAACGCTGGGAAAGTCCCGATAAGATATTGGTCTTCTTTTTCCGTCACCCAAGCGTTAATGTCTCTGCCGCGAAGCAAGGGCTTTATGAGATCTTCGCTATTGGGGTCTTCGGCAATGAGTTTTTCTCTCGTCTTTCCGTCAATAAAGAATGCGTCGTTGAAGCCGGTCTTGATGCCGTAATTAATGGAAATCGGCATATCTTTCAGAGCCGTGCCAACATTCATTTTCTGCAATACGGAATCGTGAAGTTTGTTGCGGATGCTCCATTCGCTCGCACCAAAATTTTCTGCCGGGAACTCGAATGTCGCGGCCTTGACTTCTTTTTCAAATTCGCCGTGATAGTTCTTGCTGTTCAGCGAGCACGCCAAAACCGGCATCTTGTCGCCGGACTTTTGCGATACGAATATGCACACGTAAATGGTCGCATCGGCAAAGAACTGGACATCGCCAAAGTTGAGAATTTTCTTGAGCGAGGTCTGGCTCATGAATTGTCGCAGTTCCTTGCCGTAATCCACAAGCATCCACTTGTTCGGCATGATGAACGAAAAATATCCGTTCTTTTTCAGCAGGCTGTAGGCGCGTTCCACAAAGAGGCAGTAAAGGTCTGCGGATTTGTTGTAGCAACTGTAATCCCGTTTGCTGTAAACGTCGCTCATCTCGCCCATGCTCTGGAGTTGCACATACGGCGGATTTCCGATGATGGCGTCGAAGCCTGTAAAGCGGCCTTCGTCGTCGAGGATTTCTGGGAATTCGAACATCCATTCAAGCGAGTTGGAAAAATCAATATCGTTGTTCTTGACTACGTTTCCGAAGAGGTCGATGCTGGGCGGCTCCTTGAGTTGCGACTTGAGACCAGCAATGTTCAGGCGAAGCTGTTGTTTGTTGTAGCTCGTTCCGCCCGCCTTGTAATCCTGAACGTTTTTCCTGTATTCCTTGAGTTTCGCGGCGAGTCCGTTTTTCTTGTCGGCCTTGTCTTCTTTCTGCAAAAAGTCCAAAACGACATGCCCGTTCTGCACGGGGTATTTGCTCAGCAGCGAGTCGCCGACTTTGATATTGATGTCGATGTTAGGGAGCGTCTGAAGTTGTTTGTAGCCGCTTTCCTTGGTGTAGTAGGCGTTCTTCAAAAGTTCAATCCAAAGGCGCAAACGGCAGATGTTCACGCTATTGGGGTTCAGGTCAACGCCGAAAAGGCAATTCTCGATAATGCGACGTTTCTCGTTGAACAAAGCTTCTTGATACCGCTGGCTTTCTTCGTTGCCGGGCTTGTATTCAAACGGTTCGCCCTCGTCATCAACAACAGAAAGTTCATCGTTATCTACTTTCAAAATCAGGTCGCGGCGTTTGATGCGTTTGCCGTCCGCATCGCACAAAATGTTCAATTCCGATTTGATTGCAAGCAGGCGATTAAGGGCCGACACCAAGAAATGCCCAGAGCCCACGGCCACATCGGCAATGCGGATATCATCGACAATTTCATTCGCTTCTGAAATATCTTCAATCTTGTCCGAGACATCTTCCAAATTTTCGCATTTCCAGGACTTTTTCTCGTTGAACTTCTGCACCACGGTCCGTTCCAGCACATCGCGGGCCATGTAGTCGGTGATGAACCCTGGCGTAAAGAAACTGCCGTCTTTGTAGCCGTTGATTTTTTCGAAGATGAGTCCGAGAACCGACGCGTTGATGAGCGTCTTGCTCGTAGAGGTCACGCCGCCTTGGGCATCGCTTGCGAAATTGTAGGCATCGAGGAACTTGAAGATGTAATCCAGATTCGGGAGCGTGCCTTTTGCGCGTTTGCCGCGTTCATCCTTCAAAACGGTCTTGCCCCAAATTTCCATCTGGGCATCGGGAATGCCGCGGATTTTCAGGTGCTTTTCGTCTTCGGTCGGTTCAAACAGTGAACTATTCAGGTAAGGGACATTCGGGTAGCGCTTGAGCACGTCTTCGTCGCGGTCCTCGATTTTCTTGCCGAGCACCTTGAAAAAGAAAATGTTCAGTTCGTCGAAGTTCGCTATTTTATCTATACTCATGAACCGGTACGATGCATCGCCCTTTTGATACATGAGAATTTGCGATTCAACAAGCTTCAGGAACAGCAGGCGGTTCACCCATGTGATGCAGAGACGGAGTGCCATCGCCTCGCATTCTTCCTTGTTCGGGAAATCGTCTTCAAGCTGGTAGATGGCACTTTCGAGGAGGCTCGCCTTGTCGCGATTTGCGGGGTTCTTGCGTCGGATGACTTTCTTGCCGCCCTTATCTTCTTTCACTTCTTCGAGGCCGATGATGTGCAAGAGTTCCGCATAAAAATTGCGGTCAAGGCTGTTGCTGTCGTTTGCGAAAGGCTTGGCAAGGAGAGTTTCCGGGGAGAGGAATTTGTAAAGGGGGAGGAGCTTTTTAGATCCTTCGACTCCGCTTACGCTCCGCTCAGGATGACACGCTGCATTAGATTGCTTCGTGGAGTTTATCCCGGACTTTGATCCGGGACTCGCAATGACGTTCTTGCAAGCATCTGCAAGGCTGAAATGCACGACGTTGATGTCACAGGAGGCGAGGAAGTCGTCGATGGCGGGTTTCGCGATTTCGTTGTAGAAATCGGAGGTCTTGTTGCCGCTCATCTGATTCGCCCTGAATTTTAGGAACTGATCGTATATCGGTTTCGTCTTGTTCCCAAAATAGCGGATAAAGTCTTTTACGTCGAAGAAATACCATTCGTCAAAATTCGTGATGGCGAGCCACTTGATTTCGTGATTGCCCGATTGCACGTATTCCAGCATAAAGTAATAGACGAGTTCCTGCAACGATTTTACGTTCGGGTGCTCCGCCGAAAACATTTCCGCAACATTCGTCGGCGACTTCGCTTCGATAATCACCGCCGGCTTTGCACTTGCCGTATTCCCGTTAAAAATTGCAAGGTCTATCGGGCGGTTGACCTGCACCGAATAATCAGGTTCAAAAATCTTGCGTAAAAAATTCCAGATTTCGCCCTTGTGGTATTCTTCGTCCCGCGCTGCGTTCCGCTTGCTATAAAGATTCTTGAGCGAAAGCTTGAAATCCTCCATCTTTTCGACGGAAACAGGGAGCTTGAGGAACGCGGAATTGACGGACTTTTTAGGAGAAATGAACTTGATTGACATACAAGGGAAATATACCCTTTTTGAAGACAAAAGATGGCAATTTCAAGGTTTCCGAGGCAAATCTCGTTTATTTTTGCAGTCGGGGCGTTGCGGGGTGTCCCCGCTAGAAGGGGTAGCGAAAAACGCCGAAGGCGGTTGGAGCGAGGGGGAGACTTCCCCCACCAAAATAATTTTCAGAATATCGCGCGGGCCTATTGACAAACTGGTGCGGCCAGTGCGGCCGGGGCCGTCGCGCCGAAAAAGCCCGGATTTTCCCTGATAGACGAGGATTTGCTCAAGTCGCGGATATATACCATCCGCGGGGTAAAGGTGATGCTCGATGCCGGCTTGGCGGAAATTTACGTTTACGCATCCGGTTGTTGGCCGTCGATGCCGGCAGATGAAGGATTCTTGATTGCAGATTACCAGACATGATCCTCAAATGTAGTTCAACAAAGGGCTAAACACCTATTAGTTGTTCCGGGAAAGACAAAAAATTCCAAAATAGGTTACTAAAACCCGCTGATTAAGACTTTTAGCGACCTTATTTTTAGTTTATATGTAATGTTTTTAGTCAATTTCCATTATCAGGCGTTTTCATTTTTGAATTCAGGTTACTAAAAGACCATAAAAAACTTGACTAGTAACCCCGTTTTTCAACAAAACCCAAATTTCTAATTAGTTTGTACAAACTCTAGGTTACTAAATGTCGTCAAAAAGCTCATTTAGTAACCCAATTTCGCAAAAACACCTTCCGTTCAACATCCAACCACAGCAATTTAAACCTTCAGCGTCCGCAAATATGCCTTATGCTCGTCGGTCACGCGGAAGCTTTCGATAGATTTCTGGATGGCCTTGTTGTGAGTCCACGGGTCTAGTTTTCGTTTTTCAATATAAGGCACAGCGTCGTCCCACTGTTTTGCAAGGGCGGTAGCGAAATACCAGGCCACTTCCATCTGCACGTAGTATTCGGGATTCGCAAGCGTAACGCCTGCGGGAGTTGCAGCAGCCACCCTCGGGTTCGGCGCCATCACCGCAGCCGACCCACTTGGAGCCCCATCCGGCAACGACTTGAACTTTGCCGTATCCACCGCGGCCACCCACTTCAAAAACTTCGGGTCGTAACGGTCATCCAGGAACAAGTCCATCAGCATGTTGATGCCGAACCGCACCACATAAGGGTGGTCCGACTTGACCCACTCCTGAATGCGTTTCAGAAATTGCGGAACATCCTTCAGCAGGGCCCGGGGCTTTTTCCCGTCGCAAATGGCCCAGTTGTCTATGTAGGGCAAAAACTGTTCCGTGCGGGCAAGGCACTCGTCAAAATCCTTGATGTGCTCCAGCAGCATGGAATGGATATGGTTTTCCTCGAAGTACTTGTGGGGAAGCGAGTCCATGAACTTGGCCACATCCGGCGCAATGGAACTGCCCACGGACTTCGCGATGGACCCACCAACGGTCCGCGCGGCCCCAGCCTGCGACTTGCCCGAAGTTTTAGCAGTACCAAAAAATTCTTTGGCCAGCTTTCGCAGTACAGGAACCCTCACCCCGATAAGGGAGTCACAGGAAATCCCCGGCACCAAGGGCAGGTGGAAATCCTTGTACTTCAAATCCTGATTTTCAAAAAGTTTCTTGACGAGTTCCCTGTGAGTCATATTCAAAAGATACTACTTCTTCGGCTTGACTCGGGCGCTCATGTAGCTAAGCACCAGGTTCTGCCACACCACATAGCAGGTGGGAGCGATGGCGGCTACGGGGCCGGCATAGAGACTTGCGATCCAGATGACCAGAGTGGTATTCTTCTGGCCCATGCTCTGGGAACTTTCGATGGGGTGCTTCTTGTCGCAGAACCAGCCCAGCACAAACTGCAAAATGCAAAGGACCAACGCCACAACGGCAAGCAGGGGCAAGGTGCCGCTATTCCACAGATCGGCAAAACCCATTTCGCGGATATCGCGGCTAGCCTTGGCAAGAATCACGAAGACGCTGAAAGTCCAGATGAAGATGGTGTACTTGGAGAATTTCGCCACCTTGTCGGCAATTTCCGGGTAGAAGGAGCGGACCCCAAGAGCCAAGGCCAACGGGATAGAAATAATCGGCTGGATAGAATTGAAGATTCGGAGGGCGATTTCAGCAAAACCCGCCTCGGAACCGGTCAGGTAACCATATATAATAGGGATGCTGAAGCAGGCGATCAAGTGCCCACTTAAAAAGATCTTCAAAGCCAGCACCGGGTTTCCGCCCAGCATCTTGGCCATGGCAGGAGCCGCATTGGCCGGCGGGCAAAGGCAAATGATGGCGCCACCCAGAAGAACGTCACGGGGCAGGCCGAAAACTTCTACGCTAATCCACAACAGAGCCAACAGCAGCATGCTGGCGATAAAGGCGCGAACCTCGATCTTGAAGGTATAACCATGTTCCTGGGGCGGGACCTTGCCGATGAAGGTCAACAGCATCATGGTTCCAATCTGGAAAGGGAGGGTCGGCGCAAGAACGCTGGCCTGAGGCAACAAAATGCCAAGAATAATGGCAATCGGCATCAAAATAGCGCGCAAATTCTTCATAACGGCGCGCAATTTAGAAAACGTCCCCCCCCTCGGCAAGGCTCGACACCCTCCCCCAAATTACTATCTTTGTCCCCATGTTACATTCTAGGTACCAAGCCTTCGACTATCTCGAAAAGGCCTTTGAAAAGAAGAAGAAAAACGGAAACCCCATCTTGATGATCGTGTCGGGTTACCTCTCCCTCATTACCTTGGGGGCCTTCCTTCTCTCCATGCCCTTCGCCCAGCGCGAACCCATCGGCGTTCTGGACGCCTTCTTTACGGCAACCTCCGCCGTTTGCGTCACCGGGCTTTCTACTATTGATATCAGCGCAAGCTTCAGCCCCATCGGCAACTGGATCCTGGTCCTCCTCATGCAAGCAGGCGGTCTCGGAATCATGACAATTTCTACGGTGATCATCCTCCTGGCAGGTATGCATCCGGGATTCAACCACCAGTCCGCCCTACTGGCCAACTACACCCAGGAAGGTAACGTGGACGCCCAGAAGATCCTGAAGGCAGTCCTCCCCTTTACCTTCATCCTGGAAGGCATCGGCGCCATCTTCTACTTCACCCAGTTTACCGAAGAAGCCCTGGTGCAGTACAGCCTCTACGACCGCATTTTCGGAAGCATCTTCCAGGCCATCAGTTCCTTCTGTAACGTAGGCTTCACCCTGTTCCCCGATTCCCTGGTCCGTTTCCAGCTGAATCCCATCGTGAACATCACCACCTGCATCCTGGCCCTGGCCGGCGGTTTCGGCTTCCTGGCCATTACCGAAATCCAGTACATGTACGACTTCAAGAAGCGAGCCTTTCGAAAAATCTCGCTCCATAGCCGTATCGCCATCAGCTTTACCCTCATTATCGTTACCGTCAGTATCGCCTTCTTTATCTTCAGCGAATGGGGCAACGTCTTCTCGGACCTGAGTTTCGGGCAGAAACTTGAAACCAGCATCTTCATGGCCTTTACCAGCCGAACCGCAGGTCTCAACTCCATCGACGTCCCAAGCCTCAGCGTCGGCTCCCTGTTCTTCTTCGTGATTATCATGCTGATCGGCGCAAACCCCGGTAGCTGCGGCGGCGGTATCAAGACCACCACCACGGCCGTGATCGCCCTCCTGGGCTTCAACCGACTGCTGGGCCGCAAAAAGACCCAGATTCTGGGCCGCACCATTCCCGAAACCACCGTCGATAAGGCCGTCCGAATCTTCGTCGTGGCCATCGTAGTTATCGTAGTCGCCACCCTGGTCCTCCTGGAAACCGAAGCCGCCGGCACCTCCAACGCCCAAGGCTCCTTCCTGAAGGTATTCTTCGAAGTGGTCAGCGCCTACAGCACCTGCGGACTTTCCATGGGACTCACCCCCGACCTGTCCATCCCCGGCAAGATCGTGGTCTGCACGGTCATGTTCGTAGGCCGCATGGGCCCCCTGTTCCTGATTTCCGCCGTGGCGAAAAAACAGGAAGACGGCATGTGGTACGCCGAAGAAGACATTATGGTCGGCTAATCAGCGGAAAGCCTAAAGGTTAAAGGATAAAGAGACTGGATGCACCTTTAAACGTCACCTTTACGCTTTAACCTTTCCTCTATTTGCTATTTTTGCCCACATGGCTTCTAAACAATTTGTAGTTATCGGCCTGGGTAACACCGGCTATTTCCTGGCCCGTCACCTGACCGCACTCGGTCACGATGTGATGGTTGTGGACCCCAGCCCCGAAAAGATCCAGGACATCTCTAACCAGGTGGCCCAGGCAGTTGTTGCCGACGGCACCCGCAAAAAGCAGCTCCAGTCCCTGCCCCTCGCCAAGGTAGACAGCGTCATCTGCTGTATCGGCGAAGACCTCCAGGCCTCCCTCCTCACCGTCCTGAACCTCCGCGAACTGGGCGTCAAGCACATTATCGCCAAGTCCAGTAGCCCCGCCCACACCACCATTCTTGAAAAGCTGGGCGTCGCCGACATTTTCCACCCGGAACGCGACATGGCCATTTCCCTGGCCGAACGTCTCAACCGCCCCAACATGCTGGACTACCTGCCCTTCATGGAAGGTTTCTCCATCGTGGAAATCGCCTGCCCCGAATCCTTCTGGGGTAAGACCCTCAAGGACTTGAGCCTCACCCACAAGTACGGCATCCAGGTGATTGCCATCCGCGACCCCCTGGAACCCACTCCCAAGATCGGTAACATCGCCGACTACCCCCTCAAGGAAAACGACGTGCTCCTGGTCATCGGCTCCAACGAAGCCCTGGACAAGTTCAAGGCTTAATTATATATAGGTTAGCAGGCCTGTCCCGCATACCTTTAAAAAAAAGAAAGACCCCGGTAGGAACCGGGGCCTTCTTTACTTATAGAGAACAAGTTCACTTGATACCGCGCATGGCCTAGTGCCCTGAACACTTCGGGCAGGTACCGAACAGGCTCAACTGCACCGCACTCAGGTTAAAGCCCTGGGGCAGCATGTTCGAACAGTCCGGCGGAGGCGACATCAGGTCAAAGACATTGCCGCAGCACTTGCACTTGAAATGGCAATGGGGGCTGCAGTCGGCGTCGTAACGCAGGTAGCCCTCGCCAAAGTCAAGAGTAAGCACCAGCCCATTATCGCTAAGCAACTGCAGCGTATTGTACACTGTAGTGCGGGACAGCGAAGGGTTTTCAGGCAACAAGTCCTGATAGATGGTATCAACTGTAGGGTGAGTCTTTACGCCCCGCAGGTAATGAAGCACAGTCACCCGCTGCACAGAGGGGCGAATGCCTTTGCTAGTCAGAATATCTGCAGTCTGCTTCATAAATCCTCACGCTAAAGTCATTGCGGCATCCGCCGCGACCCTAGTTACTTGCTGAAATAACGGTTCAGGAGACCTTCGAAAGCGCCACCGTGACGTGCTTCGTCCTTGCACATTTCGTGGACGGTGTCGTGGATAGCGTCGTAGTTCAGTTCCTTGGCGCGCTTGGCGAGAGCCAGCTTGCCTTCGGTTGCGCCGGCTTCTGCAGCAACGCGGAGCTGGAGGTTCATCTTGGTGTCGGCGTGAACCACTTCACCAAGGAGTTCAGCAAACTTTGCGGCGTGTTCGGCTTCTTCGAAAGCGATGCGCTTGTAGGCTTCAGCCACTTCGGGGTAGCCTTCGCGATCAGCCTGACGGCTCATGGCAAGGTACATACCCACTTCGCAGCATTCACCGTTAAAGTTTTCGCGAAGACCCTGCACCACTTCGGGATCCAGACCCTGGGCGATACCCACCTTGTGTTCGTCAGCGAAAACAGTCTTTACGACCTTTGCGCCGTTAGAGGCGGCAGTTGCTGCAGATTCGCCTTCGCAAACGAAAGCGGCCTTCTTAGCCTTGCAGAGGGGGCATACTTCCGGAGCTTCTTCACCCATGTGGATGTATCCGCAAACCTTGCACTTCCAAACCTTCATATGATTCTCCTTCGGCCCTTGCCGGGATGTGCGCAATGCCTATTGCCATAAAACCATCGCGCGGGTTAATTGGGTTCTGCATATTAGATTCACCATCCGGAAGATCCGTTGCAAACCTTTCTGCACCATCATTATTTGTAATCATTACAAATTTAAATCAATTACAATTAGTTGCCAAGACCTTTGATGTACTTTTTTTTAATTATTACAAGAATCAACTGCCAGCCAGAAACAGAACTCCCCAAAAGGATTCCATCCGTCTAGCAGTTGATTTACATATACAAAAAAAAGAGCCCCGCATCTTTGCGGAGCTTCTTCAAAAATCAGCGGTTCGAATTCTTGCTTATTAGAACACCGGACGTTCGATAGTCGTCTTTTCAGTCTTCGTTTCGCCACGAGCCTTCTTTTCGGTGGCAAGCTTACGATGGACAACGGTACCGAGAACAAAGTAGCGCCCGTCCTTCTGAATAATGGAAACGTCTACATCGAGAGTCTTCACGGAGAACCACTGCTGGAACATGTTGCGGTAGTTTTCCTTGAGGGTAGAAGTTTCATCGATGGTGGGAGCGCCACTGGACTTGCCATACTTCAAGGTGAACTGGTCAGACATGTAACCTGCAGCCTCGAAGGACTTACTCAGCCGGGCACGTTCAACACGACCAGTCCGAATTTCAAAGGAATAGAACTTGTCGTTCTTATTGAAAATGAAGTCGACCTGCACCGGAAGTTCGCCGAAGTTGTAGACGGGGATAACGATATGATCACCTGCAGCACGCTGACCAAAAGGTTCATACCCCATCTTCATCACTTCTTCAATGACTTCTTCACGGGAAGATCCAAAGGGGATACCGGCGAAATCGTTACCATGCTGAGCAAACACTCCTGTAGACAGAAGTGTTGTCAATATCACAATGAAATATACGATACGTTGCACGGCGGTCTCCTAAAAACCAATGTAAAAGATAGTAAACTTTTGTTAGATTGCACCCCCATTGACAATTTTTTTTGTGTAAAAACGTGTTTTAGCTATATTTTGAGCATGTCTAGCACATTTGGTAAGATTTTTTCCGTTACGACCTGGGGTGAATCCCATGGCGCAGGCGTAGGCTCCGTCCTTGACGGTTGCCCTGCAGGACTCCCCCTCGACGAATCCGACATCCAGGCCGAACTGAACCGCCGTCGCCCCGGTCAGAACAAGATGACCACCCCCCGCGACGAAAAGGACCAGGTTCGCATCCTTTCTGGCGTTTTTGAAGGAAAAACAACGGGTACACCCATTTCCTTCGCGGTCTTTAACGAAGACCAGCGCAGCCACGACTACGCCGAAATCCAGAAGTGGTACCGTCCGGGCCACGCCGACCTGTGCTACGACCTGAAGTACGGTTTTAGAGACTACCGCGGCGGTGGACGCAGTTCCGCCCGCGAAACCATCGGCCGTGTTGCCGCTGGCGCCGTAGCCAAGAAGCTCTTGAAGCAGGTGGCAGGAACCGAAATCATCGCCTGGGTCAACTCCATCGGCGAAGTGGACTGCGGCCCCCTGGACCTGAACACCCTGACCCTGGAACAGATCGAAGCCTCTCCCGTCCGCTGCCCGGATCCCGCCGCCAGCGCCAAGATGGAAGAAGTGGTCATGGACGCCCGCACCAAGTGCGACAGCGTAGGCGGAACCGTCTGCCTGCTGGTCAAGAATCCGCCGGTCGCCCTGGGCGAACCGGTTTTCGACCGCCTGGATGCCCTGCTGGCCCAGGCCATGCTCTCCATTCCCGCCAGCAAGGGTTTCGAGATCGGTAGCGGTTTTGCCGCCGCCCGCATGCACGGCAGCGAACACAACGACGAACTGTTCTTCGACGGCCACAACTACCACACCAAAACCAACAATGCAGGCGGTTCCCTGGGTGGCATCAGCAACGGCGAACCCATTTACTGCAAGGTGGCCTTCAAGCCCACCGCCACCATCAGCCAGAACCAGAACACGGCTGGCCGCGGTGGCGAAAACGGTCAGCTTCTGGCCAAAGGCCGTCACGACCCCTGCGTGGCAGTCCGCGCTCCGGTGATTGTCGAAAGCATGGCCGCCCTGGTCCTGGCCGACCTGTTCCTGCAGCAAAAGAGACACTGTCTGTAGGGTATAGGTAGTAGACAGAGGGCGCACATGTGGTGCTTTTAGGTCAATCTGAAAAATGAAATCAGTTCGACGGAACCTTCTTAAAATAGCCGCCGCCTGTTATAGGGCGGCGTATTTGCTACACCATAAAGTCGCCCTGCGCCCCGACCTCACCCTCCCAAAAAAACTGGGCTCCACGAAGCTGATCGTGGTGGGCAGTTATCGCACCGGCGGCGCCGGCAAGACCCCCTTCTGCCTCTGGCTGGCCAAGCGATTGTCACAGCCACAAAACGGGCCCCACACCAAGGGCGTCGCCATCCTCTGCCATTCCTACGCCTACGACGAAATCCAGATGCTCCGCGAAGAAATTGAATCCCTAGGGGATGGGGGTAAGCAGACCGGTACGTCTAATTTTATAGAGGTCATCGGGACAGGAAACCGCCATCGCACAGTCCTGCAGCTTTTACAGCGGAAGACTCCGCCCGCATACATCATCTGCGACGACGGTTTTGAAGACAGCCGACTTACGGGGGCAGTCAACATTATCTTGCGGTGGAAGGAAGACCTTCCCTCTGAAGGTGGCGGCATCGGGCAGCTATGGCCCGCAGGCCCCTGCCGAAGCCTTCCCGAGGACCACCCTCAAGGCGAAAGCACACTGAACCTCTCTTGCGAAGACCACATTGAATTTCACATAGACCGCATCGCAAATGCTCAAGGCGAATCGCTTCCTCAATCCCTGGGGCGTTTTCATCGGGCAAGAGCCGTGTGCGGAATCGGTTCCCCAAAACGTTTTTTAAAGGACCTGGATTCCTTCGGGATTCCTACGGTGGACAACCGCCTCCTGAAAGATCATGACCGCAGCTTCCCTAAAAAATTGGCAGCACTTCTTGAGCAGTTCCCCGGAGACGCAATCATCATCACGCAGAAAGACGCTTGTAGACTCGACGAAAAAATGCGGAACCATCCCAACGTCTTTACCGTTTACCAAAAAGTTAGCGTTTCCCTTTCTGCAATCCACCATATAGACCTGTTGCTCGCGGGATCGTAGTCCCAGACAAACTGCATTTTTTTCAAAAAGAGGTTTGTTTCCCTTTTTCAGTGTAAAGGAGTTTTTTCAGTTGTTATATTTTTACCACTAGGAAGGATAATATGACACTGACTCAACGTATTTCGGAATTATTGCAGGCACTGAACAACGGCATTCCCGAAAGGGAGACCTGCATCCAGCTTGGATTTCTCGCTACAGTGACTAGCGAACCCTTCTTTATCTATGGCCGCGCCGGTTCCGGAAAGACCATGCTTACCGATCGTCTAGCCCAGACATTCAAGGCATCCAACCACCTCAAGATTAACCGCCATACACAGCAGTTACCCGAGGATCTGGAAAAGTACGACTTTATCGCCTTCCAGGATTTCAATCCCGCCGACGACGTGGCCAAGGAAAACATCCAGATTGCCCTGCATAACCGCAAGGGCGCTGCACTGACAATTTCCAGCGACCAGCGTCCCGAGAGCGTGCTGAACCGCGCCGAAATTGCGGACCAGATAACCCTGACCATTTCTTTGCCCGACAGTCTTTCTCCGGCAGCCCTCTGCGATTTGCTACAGAACCTGGACCGTCTCGAGAACGTATCCATTCCTGAAGCATTGACCGTTTCCAAGGAAGAGCGCAAACAGTGGTGCGAAGAAATCAAGAAGGTAGAACTGAGCCACGAAACATTGCGCGTCATTAGCCACCTGGCAGAACTTTGCGACCAGAGCGACATCTACGTTCCGATCCGCAAGTGGCTCGCCCTAGCCAACATCGCCAGAGCCATCGCATTCTTTAACGGACGCAAGCAGACCGTCATTACCGACATTCTGTTCCTGGGCATGCCGATCTGGGGCAAGGCAACGTCCAACAGCACCATTACCGAAAATTTCCCCGGTATCGTAAAATCTGTCATGATGAGCGAAATTCCCGAAATGCTTCATGAGCCTTACGACGCCAAGACTTTGCACAGCAAGGTGAAGACCTTGCTCCACAGCAGCAACAACCTGTACGAAACAAAGATGTTCAACAACGAGCCTTGCCTTTCGTACCGCATTACCATTGCCGGCGAACCTACCCCTTTGTACGTTCCGTTACGTTATGTAGAATCCGACGAGGATTTCAATCCGTTTAACGAACTTAAACAGGTAGAAACTCGCGTCCGCTGCAACTACCATGGAACTTCCAGTTGCACCATTTCCATCGACTCCTCCGTGAAGAACGTGGGTCTCCGCAGTTCCATGTCACGAAACCTTTCGGCAACCGCAAAGTTCGAAGACTTCGCCACGCTGCCCAGCTACATCCTCAAGGAAAACGACCCCCAAGTTGCCGCCGAAAAGAAGGTCAAACTGGAAGAGTACAAGAAGGAAGCGGTCGCCCAGACCGAAAAGCAGACAAAGTATTTGTTCGCTCTTAGGGACCTTTACCAGGCCAACAAGGCCCTGCGAGAAAATCTTTTCTGCAACAAGCAGCTGTTTGATTCCATCCAGGGCGAAGTCCGTTCCATCTTCGAGGCAAACAACGTTACAGCCAACACGCTAAAGGAAACCCTGGAACTTTTCAAGAGCCTGGGCAAGACTTCGGCCACCTAGGGCCAACAACATTGTTGAATGTTTTACTTACGGAGCGCGGCCTTAGAGCCGCGTTTTTTTTATACGATAGACGAGACGTCGTCAGGAACGACAGGGCGTACCACCAGCATCACCGCATTCTGGGAAACGATTACATAACGTTCGCCGTTCACTTCTAGTTCCGTACCGCTGGCATGGAGGTACAGGGCCTCGTCACCTTCTTTCACCTGGAGGGGTACGTAATTCACGTTATCACTGGATTCTCCGCGGAATACGGCATCAGGATCCTGGCTGGCAGGAATCGGGTACCCCGGGCCAACCTTCACCACCAATCCCGTATGCACCGCATCATGTTCCTTGACACTGGGCGGCAGGTAAAGGCCACTTCCGGTCTTGTTGGCAGATTCAAGGGGCTTGATTAAAATACGGTCTCCAATGACCACGATATTCTTCAACGGATTCAGCATACCCTAAAGATAGAATTTCTTTTTCTCTATATTTACAAGGTGATCTTTATCGTTCTGTGGACAGCCATCATTGCCTTTTTGGCCACCTACCTCCTGAAAAGCCCCAAAGTCAGGAGTTGGCTTAAGGTATTGATCCGGGCAAAGTTCCTTAGGCGGGTAATCATCTGCACCACAGTCATCATAGCGGCAATCATCATCGCCTACAAGGTACATCCGGTTCCCGAAATCCAGTCCACCGACGACCATTCCGTATTCATGGAATACTCCGCAAAGGCGGTCCACAAGATTGCCTCTACAGAAAATCTGACCTTGGATTCTTCCTGCGACCTGAGCCGTCCAAAATCAGAGTTGTCCTATATTCTGCCGCTAATTCTAAACACCTACGCAGACGTGGTCGATAAGCCCACAAAGCCAGTTCTTGTTCGACTTGACGACACCTTGCAAATTGAACTTCGCGGATATAAGCAATTCAAGAATCGAGGTTTCAAGCTAAAAAAGCTCCTGCAAAAGAAACTGGGAAACCGCTACAAGGTCGCCATACTTAGCGACGAGTCTACGACCCACACCTTGCAGATATCCTATGAAGGCACGCCCTGGAACAAGGAACAGCTTATAGCCCTCCCCGTTATGGAAGCCGCCAAGGAAAACCAGGTTGACCCCGCCCTTCTTATGTCTTTGATCAGGCACGTTTCCAACTTTGACTTTAACTTCAGGGGACCCAAGGATACCCACGGTCTTTTAGCCATGGGCGGCCATAAGGCACAGGATCACATTATCCACGCCAATGATCCGACTGAAAAAAAGGATCCCGAAATAGATGGACTGAATCAGATTTTCGAGGGAGCCAAAAGGTTGGGCAAACAGCTACAGGTTCTTAGTCTCGAAAATACAATCGCCACTTTTTACCCAGAACAGGGAATGAACTACACCGACGCCCAATGGACAAAATCACCCCTCATCAAAAGTTGGGTGGACCAGGTCATGGCAGACATCCAGTTCTATCACGAAAATGGGTTAAAGCCTTTGGATTAAGGTGAACAAGGGCTAGGAGCATTTTTCTATCTTGTGCCTTCGTGATTCAAGTACAGAACGTTACAAAGTCTTTTGGCATGCAGGTCCTTCTGGACCAGGCAAGCTTTTTGATAGGCCCCCGCGAACGCGTCGGTCTCGTAGGTAGAAACGGTTGCGGTAAGTCAACCCTTTTCAAGATGATCCTTGGCCAGGAATGCCTGGACGGTGGCGTCATCGACATTCCTAAAAAGTATACGCTGGGCTATCTGCAGCAGCACATCAACTTTACCAAGCCCACGGTTCATGAAGAAGCCTGCAGCGTGCTGAAGCCCAATGAAGACGGCTGGATTGAAGAACACAAGGTGGAAGCAATTCTCTTCGGTCTGGGTTTCGATGAAGAATCCATGCAGAAGGACCCAATGCTTCTTTCCGGCGGTTTCCAGATCCGTCTGAACTTGGCAAAGGTGCTGGCCTCCGAACCCGACATGCTTCTGCTTGACGAACCTACCAACTATCTGGACATTGTGTCTATGCGTTGGCTCAGTCGCTTCCTCAGAAACTGGAAGGGCGAAGTGTTGCTCATTACCCATGACCATCATTTCATGGATGAAGTCTGCACCCACACCATCGGCATTCACCGTCACAAGATTCGCAAGGTCAAGGGCACTGTAGAAAAGCTTCGCGAAACCATCGCCGAAGAAGAAGAAGTGGCCATGCGCACCCAGGAAAACGAGGCCAAGAAAAAGGCCCAGCTAGATCAGCTCATCGAACGCTTCCGTTACAAGGCCGCCAAGGCTGCCATGGTGCAGTCCAAGATCAAGGCCGCCGCAAAGCTTGCCACTGGTGAGCGCCTGACCCACGAACGCAATCTGGATTTCAGCTTTACCGAGGCTCCCTTCCCCGGCAAGCGTATGCTCCAGGTTCACAGCCTCCACTTTAAATACAGTGAAGGTCCCGAACTCATAACCGACCTGGAATTCGAAGTTTTCAAGGGCGACCGCATTGCCATCATTGGCCCCAACGGTCGCGGTAAAACCACCCTGCTGAACCTGATCGCAAAGGAACTGCAGCCTACCTCTGGCGAAATCTGCCACAATCCCAACCTGCAGATTAACTACTTCGGCCAGACAAACATCAACCGCCTCAATCTGGACAACACGGTGGAAGAAGAAATCGCCACCGCCATCAAGGAAGTTTCCCAGAAGAGTCGTGCCCGCGGTCTCGCAGGCCTCATGATGTTCAGCGGCGACAACGCCCTGAAAAAAATCAAGGTCCTTTCCGGTGGTGAACGCAGCCGCGTGCTGTTGGGCAAGATTCTCGCCGAGGAATGCAACCTGTTGCTTCTTGACGAACCCACCAACCATCTGGACATGGAATCCATCGAAAGCCTTATCGACGCCCTGGAAGACTATGAAGGTTCCGCCATGGTGGTAACCCATGACGAAGAATTGCTCCACGCCTTCGCCAACCGTCTGGTTGTTTTCGATGGCGGCCAGTGCCGAATCTTCGAAGGGTCCTACGCCGACTTCCTCGAAAAGGTAGGTTGGGCCGCCGAAAAGAAACCCGGTGGAATGGATGGCGAAAACGCAAAACTTTCCAACATCGATGTCACCAAGGATGCAGTTCAAGCCAAGTCCGACGTTCCTTCTGCAAAGATGGACCGCAAGGCCCGTGCCGACTACATCGCCGAACGCTCCAAGGTCATCAAACCTCTAGAAAAAGCCATCGCCAAAATTGAAGACGATATTGCCAAGGCCGAGGAACTTTCAGGCGAACTGGAAGCAAAGCTTGTTGCCGCCTCCGAGTCCGGTGACGGTGCCGCCATTACAGCCATCGCCAAGGACATGGACGACGTCAAGAAAAAGATCGACGATCTCTACAGCCAATACGAACTCAAGAGCGCCGAACTGGATGCCGCCAAGGACAAGTATCCCCTCGACTAACAGGCCGCTTTTATAGACGGACCCTGTACGAATTTCAATAAATTAAAAGCGCGGAGCTGAACTCCGCGCTTTTATAGGTTAGACTTTTATTTAGAACGCTTAATACCAAGTGTATATGTATCCTCGGTATCGCCGGCCTTCTCATTACCTGAATAAATTCGCACCTTGGTCTTTGTAATATAGGCACCAGTTCCTACCAGGCGTCCTTTTTCGCTACGGGCATTCCATTCAAAGAAGATGTTGCCAGGATTATCGTAACAGTTGGACTTTTCCGGATTTTCGGCATTGTAGAAGACAGTTCTGTCATTACATGCAATTATTCCATGAGCTTCATTCACAAAATTTCCGATATGGGAGAAGTAATAACCATCCCAGACAATCCTAACCAGAGCCAGTGCAGAATCACGGTTTGCACCAGAAGGCAAATTCATGATCATGGTAGTTGCCAATTCACCAATGTTGAATCCCAGCAACAAACCAGGCAAACCTAGGCTATCCGTAATCTCCTTGATAGTCTTGTTAGAAGGTACAGAAATGGGAACAATAGGATCTTCATAAGGCCAGGGAGTTTCACCGTTGATCGTGACCACACCGGGTACGGCAAGTTCAGTTCTCTGTTCACCCACGATACGAACCCTGGGGTTGTTCAAGTGGGCTGCGTTTCCAGAACGGTCCTTGAGAGTTCCGGGAGTCAGACGGACATAATCACCAACGGCAGGTAATGTCCCTTGAGGAGTTCTATTAAAGAATACAGAAACAACATTTTCCTGCTTGTTGAAAGCCACACCGGTTATCAGGAGCGAATCATTGAAATAGGCGGAATCCCTGTAGAATTCAAAGAGATCGTTGGTGTTGAGACCCGCGTGATCAGAGCCTTCACTCATGCTGATAACCACAACGCTCATATCGCTGGATCGATTTTCGATAACCGCACTCAAGATAACCGGAGCCACCTTGTCTTCAATGGAGGTGTTCATATCCAGTTTAACTTCATCGCCGGAATCTTCATCTATGTAGGTATAATGATACCTCAAGGTACCCTCATACTTTTTATCAGCAACGCCAGTAAACACGTCGGGTTTCAAGCCTTCCGGATTGTACAAAGTAACAACAGAATCCAGAAGGACCAGAGGCCAGACATTTTCCATTCCGTTGATATTGTAGAAAGTGCTTCCGCCAAAATTCCAGGAAAGGGTATCGGGAACCACATCCTTGAAGGGCTTGCTAAAGGGAATCACCAGACTATCCACAATACCGTCGCCTGTAACATCAAACATCTGGGCAGTGGTTACGAAAGGTACGGGAGGTTCCTTGAAGTGAATATTACGCCAGATCAATTCATTGGCCACGCCATTGCCATATATGACAAAGGATCCTTCGTTAACGGCAGAATCACCCACCACATAGAACTGGGCATATCCCAGGGAATCTGTAGAAATCTCGGTAATGCGCTGCTTGTCTACACCCAGGAAACCAATAGGATCATTAGTATAAAGATTCAAATTCACGGTGCAGTTCACACTGGAGCCTTCATCCATATTGCCACAGGGGCGACTTCCAAACAGGAGCACAATTTTCAGAGGAACCGTATCAGGGTAAGTCACATGCGCCAGAAGGGTATCGTTCTTGCCACCATCAGCGCCAAGAACCGTACCACGAAGAGTCAAACCATCAGGATCCAGCAACAACAAGCTATCGCTAGGAGTAAAGACATCTACGAAGGCGATATCCGGCAAGGGATATTCCGGCACCACAAAGGTGATCATCTGATACTGTGACTGATCCGAAGCCAGGTAGCAGATCAACACATAAGTACCAGGATCCAGGAGGCGGGAATTCACAAACGCGGTGGTATCCACAGTGAATGCCGACATGTTCTCGCTAATCCAGATACCACCATAATTCAGGCCAGGTTCCAGGAGAATGCCCTCTGTAGGCAACCTTCCGCCCACCAACTTAAACACTGTCTGAGCATAGGCGGTGTCCACCTTGGTCACGCTGGAAACATCGCAGCTCAAGGACTCATCAATCAGCAACTGCTTCAGTTCATATTCAATGATACCATTGGGATTATACTTCTGCACCGGGAAGTAAGTCTTCTGGGTCTGCAGATTGATGGACGTACGCATCTTGAAGTTGGAACCCGTTGCGTTTCGTTCCGAGAAGAAAATCTGGAACGGATATTCCGTACCTTCAACCAGGCCCAAAGTATCAAGATCAACTGCACCTTCCACGGGGCTATGGCAACCGCCAATATCCACCACCAGACGGTTATTGATAAAGACCCATACATCATCATCACCACGGAATTCAAAATACTGACCCTTCACATACTTGAACTGGGCAGAAATCTTCATGGAGAAGCTGTAGTTGTGTTTACAGCCCTGAACATCCCAGTCAAATTTTGGGTTCTTGATCGTCTTGGCTGAATCCAGATATTCAAAATCGTCTAACGGATAGAAACCAGGATTAATAGGATCGTTACAACCGTTAGGAGATTCCGTCACATCAGCCAGCCAGAAGCCTTCCGCATCCAGTTTCAAATCAATATCGCGGCAGGTGGCGTTGGTATATTCCTTGCCGTCAGGGCCAACAGCAACCACTTCCGGAATGAACCACTTGTCAATTTCACGACCGGCAGAACACTGGTCCCAGGGGAAAATCAGGGAATCCACGCGAAGAGGCAAACCATCGGGGCTGAGGGTTTCCTGCACCATGCCAAGAACATGGCCACCGCAAGTCTTATACTCCTTGGTCCCCTGCACAATTGTCGTATAGGCATTACCGCCATAAATACCGCCAAAGTCAATATCGATGGCATCATCATAAGATTCACCAGCCCAGTCCAGAAGCATTGCCGAAATCTTCATGGTGGGGCAAATCCCCAGACGTCCCGGGAACACCTCGCTGAACTTCGGAGCGCTAGAAGAAAGCGGATACGGGTAAACCCAAACCGTATCATACAAGGCCATCATGGAATCCAGGGAAATGGCAGATCCCATTCCGCCACCCTCACCCATAAGACCTTCAAGAGCGTAGTACTCCATTCCGAAAGACTGCTTAAAATGAACAGACCAGTCATCGGTATGCTTGAAATAGGTACCCTGGTACCAGCCACAAGTATCACTCTGAGTCGAATCATAGGCATTTGCAGCAATAGGACCCATCTTCACGGTATCATCAGCCACGATCATGGCCGGAGACATATTGTCCCAGGGGCTCATCAAACGGACCACCTTCGGTTCAAGGGGTGAATACAGCACATCATAAGCCCCATTGGAGCGGGTATGAATCCAGGCTTCGTACACGCCCTGGGGGAACAAAGACGCAATCAGGGGGCGCTGAGCTTCAGAGAAGAAAGTGACCTGCGGCCATTCATTTTGACGGCGGTAGAAATTGACCACAGCCATCGTAGACTTCCAATCCTGAGACGCTGCCACGGCAGGAGTAAACTCATAACTGAACCAGAAAGGATAAGAATCCCTTTCCATGGCAGTGGGTTTATTCACAATATTGCTGCCGACGCTAATATACAGCAAGCTATCCTTGAATGTGGAATTATTGCGCCAGGGATGGTAAACATGAAGAACACGAGTAGAATCAAAGCAGGAACCCAAGGTCCCCATCGCAGCGGTGGGCGTCAAGTCACCAGAAGTGCCATCAACATAAACCGTATCGAAAGCATCCAGTGCATCAGACAGATCCAACGTACCTGCAGCAGGGACACTCATATAAGGCGTACGATTACGAACAAAATGAGCAGACTTCAACGGATTGGCCTTCATCGCCGCCGGAGAAATGGCTCCATAGAACCAACCGCAAGAGGACTTGTCATCCGGAACAAAACGCATCAGAATTGTGTCCTGACCAAAAATCATCTGCGGCAAGACCTTGTTACCCCAAGGACTCTTGAACCACACCATCTTGGAACCAGGAGCCACAAAAGAAGCCGTATAGGAAGTTCCGTCGGTATACAGCCAAATTTCAACTTCATTGTTGAACATGGATTTGAAGGACATACCATCGGAAAGGTCCCACATTTCGCACTTGTTGTTGTAAGTCGTGCTGGCGCTTGCGGTATCGGAGCAAACATTGATCTTGAACCCGCCACCGTTAGGATAATCAGCCACTGTCTTATTCCAGGTATAGGAATACCAATGATCACCTTCCGGGGTCATCCTTGTGTTAGACGTTTTGCCAAAATCAGCATTCCAGCTGGTCACTTCACCGGTAATATGGTAAGTATAGACACTTTCATTACCCTTTACAGCATCATCACGATAAGGGGACTGAAGGTGAATAGTCAAAGTCGCATTAGAAACGACTGCGCTCAATAAAACCAACAATACAACAAACAAATTGTGTTTCATAAAACACAACACTCCTTTCTCAAACACTTACAAGCTAAAATAAACTCTTTATTCCATATAGGAATAAAAATAAGCGTTATAAAAGAAGTAACGTTGAGAATAACTCAAGGCATCTTTGAACTCTAAAAGCCCAATTGCATCAAAATTTCAAAACACTTTTTTGAAGGGTATTCGTCGGGCAGGCCCCGCAAACCTGGGGACAGGCGGAAAGGACGCCGGCAGGGTACGCCTTTCCCGGTAAGCCTCCTGCGACAGCTCATGGCCTGCGCCTGGCGACGGCAGGTGCGGTGGGCCGATGCCGCGCCCATGTACGGCGGGCGATGCCCACGTCGACGCCCCGGCGCGACGGCGATGGACATAAACAAGAAAGGGCCCCCCGAGGTTTTCCTCGGGGGGCCCGTGAA
>NZ_JALCZV010000031.1:0-21337 GCF_023373925.1 Fibrobacter sp. HC4
ACAGCCGTTGACATTGAAGATGGATTTGTATAATTTTGACATGGGCTTTTTCTTCTGTTTTTTTTGGCGATTAAATTTTAGAAAATAGCCCATTTTTTGTTTAATTTAGGCGAAAGTCAACAAAAAAGGGTGGCGAAGCCACCCACACATGTTGATGAAGAGCCTTTTTAAAGCTAAATTATTCATAATCCCTACATTGATTTTTGGGAGTTTCCAAACGTTGGTCAACATCTTTATAATTGTCGTGTTCCACAGATTCCCTCATATTAGGAGCTGTTTTTAAGCTTGCACCTCGTATATGCGCACCAAATTCGTGAGCAGCAGTCCTTGCCTCAGCTTCATCAAAAGTTACATTAAGCGCATCAGACCATTCTCTACTACCTTGATTACTTAGAGTCACCGTAGCATCTAACATTTTAGAATCATCAGATACTCCATTCAACAAACTAATTTGAGTCCGATACCCATCTTGCGTTGCTCCAGCAAGTTCTCGAGGACCAATAAGTTCCTCCTGCCGTTTAAGAGAAATTTTTATTGATGTTGTATTCGCAAATTCGTATTCTCTGCGAATATCCGCATTTCCCCAAAAATTATTGTTTAAAGCTTTTTGATACAACGCCTTACCGGCATCGTCTACAAAAACGTTTCCATCCTCATCTACCCCATTAATCGGATTCATCCCATTCCCCACATACAGATACGGGCTTGCGAATTGTCTCTTGGGATCCACGCTAGTCCACATTCCAAGCATTGGATCCAGGTATCTTGCGCCGAAGTAGTTCAGCTCGGTTTCGTCATCCAATTCCTTGCCTGTAAACGTTTCCGTCACCTTATCGGTGGGTTCCGAGAGCGTCACCTGTTCACCGAAGGCGCGGTAGTCGTAGGCAGCCCTCACACTGCCAGTGCCGTCACCTGTACCGTACACCAGCATGGTGGAGCCAAGGTGGTTCTTGAGGTACCATTCGAATTTAGGATTGAATACGCTCCAGTCGGTCGGCTTTCCATTTTCGTCGAGAGTCGTCGATGGCACCACTGGTGCCGAGGCGTCCTCGGGCATGTAGCGGCCGAGGCCCTGGGGCATGTTCACCACTACCTTTGTTTCGCTGGGAGTGCCGTTGTGGAAACTTTCGCGGACCTCGGTGCCGATGCCTGTGTAGTGGGTTACAAGTTCGCGTTCCCAGTCGGCAGCATACACGCCGTCGGCCTTGTCGGAAATGCAGGCCTTGCGGAACCTTGTCTTTGAAACGCGCCTGCCGGAACCGTCGTATGCCATGGTCAGCATAAGACTATCGCCCCTACTGCAACTACGCGTATTCTCAAGCACGTTTCCTGATCTAGTTTCCATCCTGAATTCCACCGGCATACCTCTCCAATCATAGGAAATTTTCAGGGACTATTTGGATATTTTTTACGCAGAAATTTCCATACAATAATCGCAATCAATAGAAAAACATCGACTAAAATTACGCAATTGACAAAAGAAATTTTTTCGAAACTAAGAATCTCCGATAATACACTTTGATCAGCATATTCTCCATAGGCAACCTCATAAAGAGCACAGGCACTAACGATATTTACTATTACAACAAACGCTGTGGCTATCTTTTTCTTGCACTTGAACATAGAAATCCTCTACTGTTTTTACTATACAAGTATTTACGGACTGTACTTGATATCTACTGGATCACCAGTCTCAACTTGAGGCAAACTCGTCCCTTCTGGAAGAATTTCAAGAAAAACTCCGCCATCATCATAGTTATCATCAAACATTTCTTTCAATTGGTTATACGACTGTTCATCAGTCACCAAGCACGCTAGAGACGTTCCTCCGGCGGTCCCATTCTTACCGGGGTGTATTTGAGCACCACGAGTTATCGAACCATCAGCATTTTTTACAGTATTCCAATCATCCGTATTACTGATTGACGGCCGACCTGCATGATCGTTTATATCAATATTATTCCACCAATTTAATATTCTTGTACGAAGTCCAACATTTGTCAAGTAGGGTCTTGGCGAAATTGTGTAGCTTCCAACCCCAAGTTGATTAATATTCATAGTTTGCTTGTTGAATGACCCTGAAACAGGCTTACGCCCTTTATCATCTTCTGCATAAAAATAATATCCTCCCGACTTCACTTTTGTTGCGTATAAATACGCGGCGTTCCCATCAGGATCCACCCCATTCACCGGATTCATCCCATTCCCCACATACAGATACGGACTGCTAAACTGACGAGCCGGATCTACAGAAATCCACATTCCAATCATCGGATCCAGGTATCTTGCGCCGAAGTAGTTCAGCTCGGTCTCGTCGTCCTTTTCCTTACCTGTGAAGTTTTCTGTCACCTTGTCACCTGCGTCAGCGATCAGATCAATCTGTTCGCCGAATGAGCGGTAGTCATAAGCTTTCTTCACTTCACCGAGGTCTGCAACGTCTGCGTTTGAGGAACCCTGGGTGCCGTACACCAGCATGGTGGAACCAAGGTGGTTCTTGAGGTACCATTCGAATTTAGGATTGAATACGCTCCAGTCGGTCGGCTTTCCATTTTCGTCGAGAGTCGTCGATGGCACTACTGGTGCCGAGGCGTCCTCGGGCATGTAGCGACCCAGGCCCTGGGGCATGTTCACCACGACCTTTGTTTCGCTGGGAGTGCCGTTGTGGAAACTTTCGCGGACCTCGGTGCCGATGCCTGTGTAGTGGGTCACGAGTTCACGTTCCCAGTCGGCGGCATACACGCCGTCGGCCTCGTCGGAAATGCAGGCCTTGCGGAACCTTGTCTTGGAAACGCGCCTGCCGGAACCGTCGTAGGCCATGGTCAGCATGAGGCTGTCCCTGCTACAACCACGCGTATTCTCAAGCACGTTTCCTGATCTAGTTTCCATCCTGAATTCCACCGGCATACCTCTCCAATCATAGGAAATTTTGAGGGATTTGGCTGAGCAACAATGTTATTTTTTTGTTGCATCGACGTTTTTCCAAATTTCGCTAACTAAATGATTTGCAATTGGTTAACCAAAGAATGCAATACAATGTAGGCGTCAATTCAAAAAAAAGACAAAAATAATCAAGAAACGCTTTACTTGTACAAATAAGTTTTTTAAATTGCCACGCCGTATTGAAAATGAAAAGTTTTTAGTTGGCTCCTAACCATGTTTTGGGGGTTAGAGTCTTAATTAAAAAATCGGGTATTTCAAGTACTGTATTTTACTTGTGCAAGTGAAATACGGGTTTTGGGGTATGCTCAAAAAAAATGATTGAGATTTTCAATCATGCACAAAGGATTGATTATGAATAAATTATCAGTAGTCGCTTTGTTGCTTTCCCTACTGTTTGTTGGGATCGCCTTCAAAACATTAGCAAACGATGCCTGTTATCCGTATTTCATTGACTCTACGGAAGTTCTTGCTGCTGACCAGGAAATGCAGGCGATAAATCGAAAAATTGGCCTCCAAGATGAAATCTTGAAGAAAAAGGAACAGAATTTTACTGATTCCATAATGGGCTTGTTTGATTCAACATCGGTTCGCAATGAAAAATACGATGCGCTTGTTGAATTACTGAATCTCGAAAGCAATGTGTACCGACACAACATGATTGATTCAATAAGCAAGGCCTCTCAAGCTGAGGTTGAAGAAGCTGTCAAAAAGTTTAATGAAAAAGTCGCTGAATACTGCAAGAGGAATGGCTTTGCAATCCTTTTTGGATCTAATGATAATTCTGTTGTTTATGGTACCGGCACAAAAGCCGATAAAACCAAGGAACTTATAACATACATTGGGGGAATCAATGAATAAAATGGGTAAAATTGCTGCTGTTTTAGCCGTAATTATTTCACTTGCAGGCATAGCCTATGTCTTGCAGCACAGTAAAGATGAAGTTCGATACGGCTTTGTGAATACTGAAAAACTTTTGAATTCCTTTGTGGAATCACAGAAGGCTTTGGATGAAGTTCAGCAGGCTGAAACCAAGTGGAATACAGAAAGGCTTGTTATCGAAGATTCCCTAAAAGCTTTTGAAGCGCGAGTGGTTGAATCTTATGAGAAACTTTCTGTTGCTGAAAAGACTGCGATGAAGAAGGAACAGGTATCTCGAATTGAAGAACTTGGCCGCTTTAATCAGGCTCGAGCAAACTCTATTCAGCAGCTCCGTGTGCAGAAGCTTCAAAATGTATACGAAAAAATCAATGCTGCCATGTCTGATTTTGCAAAGAAGAATGGCTTGGATATCGTTTTCGCGACGAGCAACGGAAGCATTGTATATGGTGAAGGGTCTAAGGTTGATGTTACCGATGATTTCCTTGTTTTCTTGAACGATCGTTTTAAATAAAAATGAAAAGTACTTTGTTTGCAACAACTCTGCTCTTTGGCTTTGTGGCGCTGTTATGTGGATGCACAAAGCGTTTGCCGGAGTCGGAATATCTTTCTTTTTATGAAGCCAACTGTAAGTCGGAATTTTTTCGAGGAGGTGTTACGTTCTATGCGATGCCTCTTTCTGCCGATTATGAGAAGGTTAAGTGGGGAACTCCTCTGGATTCTGGCATGAGAGTTCTGTTTTGGGCAACGCCTCGTTCTAATTTGGAATTCGAGAATGCATTCCTCATAAGCAAGAAGGATTCCTCAGCAGTTGTTGCCTTCCGTAAATCGGTAACATTTGAATTAGGTGCTGCAGATTCATTTGTATTAAGCTTCGCTGATAAAAAAAATGGTGCAGCCCTTTATGTAAGCAATGTCAGTCACGGTATTGGCGGCATTGAAATGAATCTAAAAAATTGTGACAATATTCGTTTGATTGAGAAATAACGATGAAAAAAGCCTATTACGTAGCTTTGCTTTCCTTTAGCTCTGTGGCCTTTGCTTTGCAAGGAGGCCCGTCACAGCCTGATTATATCCAGTTCGAACCTTCTGAATTACAGGATATGGTTAATTTACAAACTGGTAATTTTACTTATTCAATACCTTTAGGAGAACTTCCGGGAGCCTATGGAAATTTCCCTCTTAGTATGTCTTATCATGCGGGTATTACTCCTCAACAAGAGGCTTCTTGGGTTGGGCTTGGATGGACTTTGAATCCAGGTGCTATTAATCGAGATTTAAGAGGCGTTCCCGATGATCAATTCCATGGTGGAACATTAGGTTTTGTATATCAATATGCTGCATGGCATTATTGGAATTTGAACTTTGGCTATGGTTATGGAGCATTCTCTGTTGGTATGAATGTTTCTAGCAGTGGCGGTGTGGGAATGTCTTATTCTGCAGGGTTCAAACTTGGAGAATATGCGGGTGTTGGTTTTACAGTAAGTAATGAATCTTTTGGATTGAATGCTAGAGTTGGTGCTTTGAACCAATCTCTGGCATTTTCTACAAGTAATGGCTCTATATCTGGATCAACAACACTTTCTGTTGAAGGACGGAATGTTGGTGCGTCCATCGGTGCGTCGTATGGCCAGGGTCAAAAAACAGCTTACAATGTTGGTTTCTCTGTTTCAGGGCATGAAGATGTAAAAAATGGAGCAGGAAATGTCGTTGGTACCAAGACAAATACTATGAAAGTCGGCCTGTCTTCGGGAGGTGTTTCTGTTTCTGGAACTCAAAGTCTGTATGATGGAAATGGAAAATTTGTTTCTGAAAGTGGTGTTGGAACGACTGTTAACGTTGCCAACTCTGTTGTTTCTGGAAAAGGGTCGACATCAACAAGAGGTTTTAATCTTTTTGTTCCAACGCCCTATGGAACATTTTCTTTCGGATTCAATGATAACATTTATGAATATCATATGAGATCCGCTACTTCGGATTATGTTTATGGTTATATGTATCAGGCGGGACCTGCGATTGTTGCAGATGGTGATAATAACATCATTGGCATGCCGCAGAGTGAAATTGGCTCTGCTAAAGACTCTAAGTCTGATATGAAATGGTCATGGACTTTGAAGGGACGTAATCTTGAAAAACTTGGGGATCATAGAAAGTATCCTGCCTATGACTTGTTTAATGTGTCATCAGAAGGCGCTGCCGGTTCCTTCCGTTTGTTCCCTAGAGAAGAGCACCAAATTTATGAACTCATTAGTGATTCTTGGACTGTAGATGATGGAAGTGTTGAATCATATTCTCCGCTTACTTATGGCGATCAAGACTTCAAACCATATGCTGAGGAATTCAAATTTGATAGTGATGGTTCCAATATAAAAAGTGAATATTCTTCTTATGAACAGTGCCTAAATGATGAAACTTGCTCTCCGTATGCTCGTTATGCTACAAATATTCGTAATGAGGGAAATCGTTTTGTTTATAGAAAGAATAAATCTAATGTTGATACGATTTCTAGTGGAATGAACTTCTTGTTTGTGGGTGAAGGTGGCTATTACAAAACAAGCGATTTAGGTAGTACAAAAGCATACGATAGAAAGCATGTTTCAAAGGATTTACTGTATAGGACAGTTGGTAATCGCGAATATGCCTTGTATGGATCAAGGAAAATTGAACCTATTTTTGAAGATGATAGTCCGGTTGGATCTTTAAAGGGCTTTGTAATTACCGCTTCAAATGGTAATAAATACATCTTTGGTCAGCCTGTTAAGTCCTATTTAAAAGTTGATTACTCAATTAATAAAGAAAAGGGAGCTCCTGTTTTTGTTGATCAGTCAACGTCTATTTCAAATTCAAATTTCTTTGTTGATTTTGCAAAAGGATATTGGAAATTTCTTAAGGGTGTTTATACGCTTTATTACCAAATCGGTAAAAGCGTGGTAAATTTCTTTGCGAAAAAAGGACATTTGAATGAAACGTGCACTTCTGGAGCTGACGAAAAAGAAAAGGTTGCAGATTTATTCTTCTCTTATCAAGTAAATATGAATCCATATGCAACTCAATGGTTGCTTACTGAAATTCAAGGGGCAGATTATATTGATCTTGGGGAAAAGTCTATTGGTTATAATGTGAAATTTAAGTACACAAAACCATCTATTTATCGTTGGAGAACTCCGTATGGCCGCCCTGGCTTAAGTGCTGCTGATTTGCCGAATTTTAGAATGCCTTCCAATGGCTTTACTCCGGAAGGTTGTGATTCAAGAATGTATCAGGCATCATTTGGCGTGAAAGAATATGTGTATCTAGAATCTATTGAAACTTCAACTCATAAGGTTAAGTTTGTTTTGAATGATTCTGCTTTAGAAGAGCGTGTTGATGGAAAGGGCTGGGAAAAAGGACTTAACCCCGAAAACGGTTATTCTGATATTCCAATTTTTGTACAATCAAATTTGCAAGGAAAGGTAAAAAAAGGGAAAAAAGTATACTCCTATTATACTGAAAAGTGGTGCGTTGCGGCGCCTGCAGGTAGTCATGGGGGGGGGACAAATTGTAGAAAAGCAATTACTGGTGAAGAAATTATAATCACTCCAGAATATCTGTATTTTAGTACGCCTGTTCCTGATGTTTTGAAAAAAGTAATTCAAAATAAAAAGACTATTATGATTGGCAATTTTAATACGGGAGATTTGCCTGATGGTTCGTATTCGCCTAATGAACTGGAGAAAGTCCGTAAACAAATGACGAATTTTAATATGGGCGAATATTCGCTTTTAATTGATGAAAATACCGAAATTGAACCTGTAACGGATGAAAAATCAAAGTATGGACTTTTCAGAGTGAAACTATCTGCAAATAATAGTCCTATACATGCTTATTCATTTGTTGAAAACTCTTATGACGGAAAAGAAATTGTTCTTGGTGAAGCTGGTGTTGGTGAGGTATATCCTCTTATAGAATGGTCTAATATCATTTTTGATAACTCAGTTGATGAAGTTGGTGATAATCAATCCAGATATTTGAAGAGTATTGTCTATTACAATAAGAATGATACAAATCATGCTTATCAAATATTTGATTTTAAGTATGATTATTCTTTACAACCTAAGACATTGAACTCTTATTGTTCAGGTAAGTATCCGAAGAGTAATGAAGATATTTTGAATTCTCCTGATACTGCTAGTGTTGATGTTTGCTCAAACAAGGAGAGCGGAAGTTCAGAAACCGGTGCTGTTGAAGAAAAAAATTATTTGTATGGTAAATTAACTTTGAAGAGTATTTCTGAAAGAGGTTGCCGTAATGGCAAATGTTCTTATTTGCCTCCTTTCAAATTTGAGTATAATTCACCTTCGTTGACTTCGACCCGTCTAAGTACTAAAGATGGTTGGGTTGAATTATCTCAGCAAAAAGTTTCTGGATCTTCTAACGAAAATGCTGAATATCAGTATCCTGCTAGTTATTATGAGAATCTGTCAGATGTTGATGCTAGTATTATAGCTTCTTCCAATGTTGTTGATGATTGGGGTATGTGGAATATGCATGCCACATCGGAAAATCACAAGGTTGACCAGTCTTTTGCTGATTACGGAGCTTCAGCATGGAGTTTGAACAAGGTTGTTGATCCTGCTGGAGGCATTATGGAAGTCTCGTATGAACGAGATTCCTATCAAAATGGTGAAGATTTTGCTAGCGAAAAACGTTATGTTGAAATAGTGGGTTTCGAAAAGTGTTCTAGTTACAGCGATTATCAATTGTCTAATGATGATCGATATAAGGACAAATTGTGTGTTGAAATTGGTCAATTGTATTGGAGAGAGCAATGCCTTGGCCCTCGAGAGGCTTTCTGGGATACCAAAAAACCTATGGGATTCAATGGCTCTGGTTTCGAGTACTTAGATTCAATGGGCGTAGATGTTCGTTCGGGTAATACTCATGTTATGCTGAATTTAACTTCGGCGATGGATACTGAAGTTGATTGTGGTCCTTTTGGTTGGGGCAGTTGCGATCGTACAAGAAGCGTTGCTGTAGTTACAGAAGGTGCGGTAATTGCGGAATTAAACGCCGTAAGTGGAAAAAATTTAGTTAATCGATTGATTGTTATTGATAATGCCTACGAACTTATTGACGCTGGATTGAAGGAAGCTGCTTATAGAATTACTGAAGATCAATCTTGGAGCTCTTCCGGAAAGGATCGTAAGGGATTTATGTGGTCTCGACAAGAATTTGAAAGTATGAAAGGAGGAGATTTGCGTGTTAAGCAAATTTCTCGTACAGATATTGATAGAACAACTCGTTCTGAATACGATTATTCTCTTGGTGAATTGGCTTTGCTTCCGGATTCTTCATTCACGACTGTACTCGGCAATCGTTTCTTTGGTGATAAGGTCTCGTTTGCTTTACCGAATGTCGGTTTGAAACCTAAGTCTCGAATTGTTGGCTTTGATGATGATGATTTGCTCTATCTGCCTGGTTCAGGAGTCTCTTACCCGATGGTTTCTGTGAAGAATACAGATTCTCAGGGAAAAACTCTTAATGGTACAACAGTGTTTAAGTATATAACTCCAGAAAGTGGTGTACCAAAGGCGTTTATCGACCCTTCGACTTTGGCAATATTGAAGCCGTTCCTTAAGGTTAATGCAGTTTTATTTAACTATGAAGGATCTCATTTAGATAAGGATTATGACTACAGGTCTTTTTATGCGGAAATTGAACTGCTAGATGAACATAAACAGCAAATTAGCGGTATTGACTTGTTGAACGTGCTTATCGCGCAAAACAAGAGCAATAGTTATATGTTCTATGCGGACAATATTAAGGAGGCTAAATATCTAAGAGTTTCTGTAAAATATAAGAACAATGAGCCTATGCTGAGCGATATTTTCGTCCTTGATGATCTTACAGAATATAATGAAGTCGCTGTAGCATTAAATCTTAATCTAAGTAAAAAAGAAAAAAAACTTACTTTAAAACCTATGTGGGCTCGATCTCATAAGGAGGGCTTCGTTCCCATTTTGTATAGATCTGTCAAGTATGGTAAAGAAAAATTCCAAATTCAAGAAATAGGCGAAAAAACTGAATTGACTGATTTTGCAAATTTTGAACAGTCTATTGTATATCATGATCTTACATCCTTCCTTGGCTTGAATTATGAAATCAGTTACTATAGAGGGACCAACGAAAATTCTGTAAAGATAAAGAGCGTGAAGAATGTGTATTCAACGAAGGCTCCAAGTGTTGCAGAAGATGTTGCCGATGACAATAATGATATTGCAAATAAGGTTGGTGTACAAATAGAAAAATGGGCGTATGAAACGCAATTGCATTGTGAAACTTATGATGGAAAAGAAGATGCTGGTAAGAAAAATCAGTGCATGACTAAATATGCTCCATTGTATGAACGTGTTGACTCTAAAAAGAAGGATCATGGCAAGTTTGAATATGTTCGTTATCCTGCATTCTTGATATCAACCAAGACAATTGCTGGTTATGATAATCAAAATGGTGTTGAACGTAATGTGTTTACAGAAACTTCTATGGACAATCATCGTTTTGATCCGCTCACCGGAAGCCCTACTGCTACTGTTGCAAGAACTGTAATTTCTAGGGAAAAAGGAGGAAAAACCCTAGAAATGCGCAAACTTACAGTGAAGCATCCGCATTATTCGATTAAGGAAAATGGCAAGTCTACAGTGCTGGCAGACAATATGTTCTTGAAGAATATGATTTCTCAAAATTTCTATGATGCGATTTACTCAGGTACTGTTGACTCGGCATCTTCATGGAATTCAATTGAAATAAATGATAGCTTAAGAAGTTTCTCTTTTAGTCCATTCCGATTAATTCCAGATTCTTTGTATAAGCAGAATAATCGTCCCATTGTTGCTTGGGGAAGCTATAATAGCAAACTGCGACCTAAAGAATATTTAGGAAATGGAACTTTGCTGAATGCTTTGGTTCAGTATCAAAATGGTGATAATCTGCCGGAATTGGAAAGATTTGGTGGCACTCATATAAAAAGTGTTGATTCAAATCTTAAGATTGTGGAAACCCGTAATGTCTTTGGTCGAGTTCTCTCGACACACTATTCTGACGATGGAATGTATCAAACTTCTTTATTCTATCCCGCGAATATTTCTGAAACAGCATCTATTGTACCTGTTGGCAAAGGTCTTGCAAAAAAGAATTGCGAAGTAGAGGTTTCTTCTGTTGATTTGAATAAGGGTGGGGCGGTTTTGTCTTCAAAACCAATTTGCTCTGTTGATGACACAAACTTGGTTGTTGAATATAGAGCTTTTATTAATGGCTCCTGGAAAAGAGTCAGAAAAAAGTACTCCTCAAACTCGTTGTCCTCTTTAACATCTGGCGTTATTCTGAATTACTTAAGAATTTATCCAACTAGTGCAGAAAGTAAAACGTTTATTACGGATTTCTATGGAAATGTGGTTCAGATTGTTGCAGAAGACAACTTGTCAACATATTATGAGTATGATCCTACTGGAAGTTTAATCCAGATTAGAAATGATGATGGGGTTTCTTTTAAGAGCCATCATAGAGAATTTAGAAATGACACACTTGATAATATTAGTGTTGGAACTTTTATTGAAAAATAGGGGGGGGGATAAATGAGAAAAATCTTTTTGTTCTTGCTTACCATAGCAGTTGTTAATTCTTTTGCAACGTTGAATATTTCCATTGAAAATGGCGATAGAAAATCGTTTTATGTGGGAGAAAAGGCTTTTGTATCTGTTTACATTCAAGAAACGGACGCTTTACTTGCTGCGGGGGGCTCAAGTGGTTATGGCTTAGATGGGTATGTTTTGGTTAATAGCTCCAAAAATGCTTCTTGGCTAAAACCAGAGGGGCGCCCAGAATATGCAGATGGAATCCAGTTGAATACAGATGATCCTAGTAATCATTGGCAGAATAATCAAGCATTCTGGTTACAACTTTCCGGTATTGCAACAAAGGCTGGGACGTATAGTGGTACATTGACTGTTCGTAAAGGGATTGAATCTGCGAGCTTAAATTATTCATTTGAGGTCTTGGATTATCCCGTTAATACTCCTGTAATAGTGTCTTATGATAGTGCAGCGAGTTATGATAGACAGATTGATTTTCATTCTTATATAAGAAATAATAGCACGTATAAAAGAATGTTGGTTCGTCCTTATATGGATTATTATATGACTAAAACAACTGGACGTCAAGCAGTCTTAAATGTTTGGGAACGACCAATCAATTCATGTGTTCAAATTTTAGATTGTGGAAATGATCATTTTGTTTTTAGGCAGAAGTTTTTGGACAACCAAACTCTCGAAGTTGGGGAGACGTCAGAAGAATTTCTTTTGGGTTATAATGAATGGGCGAATTCAAGTAATTCTTATTATTTTAGTAGCTTGCAAGAAAAAGATGTTGATGCTTTTGGAGGGTATGGATATGATCTGACATCTAATTCCAATGAATTTGTAGACTATTCATATGCTGGTTATGCAACGAATTATGCAGCAAAGGCGATGCGCCGAAATCGATTTTATAATCCGCTGATGGCGTTGTATGAAAAAGGTGGCTCACTTGTATATGGTAGTTCGCCAGATTGGTTTAGTGAATCTTCTTGTAAAGAAGTTTCTCCAACTACAGTGAAAAAGCTTGACTATACAAAAGTGAGAACTGATACTCCCAAAAACTTTTGTAACGATGATGACTATATTAATCTTTCTGCAGGTGAAGATGTGATTTATGAAGGTGAAGATTATTTTTCACGATTAGATGTTCCGTCTGATTATAAAATCAATTTTTCTCTTGGTGATGGTTCTTATGGCTGGTTCGAAATAGGGTCTCCTGCGGATTATTGGGATGATTATAAAGATGTTGTTAATAATAACGTTAGTGGTTATCGAGACATTGTTTATATTCGGTCTAGGCATAATCAAGTTAGACAAGTAAATACGTTGGATCCAGAAACAATTGTGTATTCTTTGGATGCAGAAGATTCTTATGGTCATAAAACTTCGGCCCAAAGAACCATCGTTATCAAAGATGGAAAGGATCATCCGGAATCCAAGAAATTGCAAAGAGGTCTAGCAGTACTTTTGGGTGATGAAACGTGGTTTAAAAAGTATCAATTAGACATTGCTACAGGTATTGTCAATTATAGTGATCAAGATATTACTCTTGAAAATTTCTATTATGATTATTATGGACAAGTTGATGTTCGTGATCCTTCCCATGACATTAATCAACCTAATTTTTGGTATCCCAAATTAGGCGAAGAAGCTGATAAACTTCATATCGAAGAAACTTATACGGATTGTGGAAATAATCGATTTAGAGTTCGATATAAGTATAAAGGGAAGAAAATTCTGTACTCTAATCAATCTTTTTTTGATAATAAAGTTGGTTTTTATTATGGTACTACAAAGACTTATAATAAAACAGACGACTATTCTATGCAAGATTTTAAAAATGATCGCCTAAACCGTCGACGTTACGCCCCTCATGTTCCGTTGTATGATGGACGAGGTGAGCTGCTATGGGGTAATGCTCCTACTTGGGCTAAAGATTGTGTCGATGCTGCTAATGAAAATTCTGGTTTCGAAGATGAATTGCTTACAGAATCATCATCTAGTGCCGTTTCAACGCCTGTTTTTGAGTCTTCATCTAGTGCGCAGGAAAAGGGTGATAAACTTGTTGTACGTTTTGCAGATGCTAGCGCATATACTGATAGTCGTCTTGATATAAAAATGGATATTGTAAATAATGGTTCGAAGTCCGTTGATCTTTCTGGTTATGAAATTCGTTTTTATTACGGAAAAACCTCTTTGTTGGATGATATTGATTTGTTGAATAAGAGTGCCACAAATTCTTCTGGTGTAACAATTGAAGATAGAAGATGTGCAGAAGATTTGTATATGCTTTCGGCAAAGTTTAATTCAAAGACAATGCTTGCTGCTGGCGAAAAATCAAATCCGATTGAATATGTGATGAAAAAATTGAATGGTGATGAGTGGATCGGACTTCCTTTTGGAAAGAAAGAATTTGCAAGTTATTTAGAAAGTAGTGCCTTGGTTGTTGACCATAATATCGCTCTGTACGACAAGAATGGAAAACTGGTGTTTGGTATTCCTGCATGGGAATGCGAGGGATATGAAAAGAAAGAATTAAAGTTATCTGTTCTAGAAACTCTTTCTTTAGTCAAAAATGAGAAAAAAAAGGGAATGGTTGGTAGTATTTCTTTAACTATCAAGAATGATGGTGATTCAGCTGTTGCTGGCCCTGCATATGTTGATTACCAGGTCACCCATTCTTTGGGACAAATACCCATTCTTGCTATTGGAAAAGATACTCTTGCAGTGGCAAATACGATGATGGATGTCTCTGATGGATTGCATGTGATTCGTTTGTCTTCTGGTAATAAGCATGTCTTCCGTTTTATCATTGTTGCAGGGATTCCTCAAGGGAAATATTCAAGAAATATTGACTTTACTTTGTTTGATCAATGCTTGTTTGACTGTACTAGTGAAACTAAAGATCAGTCTTTGATTGATGCTTGGAGTAAACAGTACTCCTGGAACTTTGTAGATGATTGGTCTGCTAAAGATGTCATTTCTTATGAAGGAACAACTATAAAATATCCTAAAAAGAAAGTTACGAAGAATGTTGCGATTTATAACAGCGCACTTGCATTGATTTATGGTTCTGTAGATTCAAGTTCTCCGATTCTTGCGTCACCAGTGATTGAAGGTGAAACTGAAGTTAGTTTGAAACATTCGTTTACAGAAAATAAAAAACAAAAAACCAATAGAACAGATGCTGTATCTTATGCTGGAGGACAATTGATTTCTGGTGGTGACTTTGAAACTGCTTGGCTCCAGGGATGGAATGTGTCAGATAATGTAAGCAGCATTCGTGGGGATGCGCCGCAAGGATCTCGTTATGTTCAATTGAACGCAGGCTCTCAAATCTCTCAAAAATTCAGCCCTGTTGTGAAGCAAACTTTGATTGATAGTGGTGCTACTATCATTGTTTGGCATAAGGGAGCTTATACACATTTTTATCTGAATGAACAAGATTTCTATTTGCAAGCGTTGCCATATTCAGCCTCTTGGAGACTTGATACTATATACATAGAACCAAACTATTGGAAAAACGTAGATTCTCTTTGCATTCGTGCGAATGGTAATTTGTCTTTGGATGATATGGTTATGATTCCTGGCAATAAATCCTTCCCATCTATCTATGCGGTTCGTTTTACTACCACTCAACATGATGAAGTTGAAACAAGATCCTTTGATGGTGATAAGGAACTTTTGGTAACAAATGCGGTTCGTGATGAGTTGGGACGTTCTTGGAAAAAATATCTTCCGTTTGCATTGCCTTGCTCTAGTGTTTTGGAATGTAATTCTGAAACGAAAACTCTGAAATATCCAGAAATGGCAAATCAATTCTATGTTGATGGCAATGAGGATTATCCGGATGCGGGAAAATATGCATACGTTGAAACGAAGTGGAAACCGGATCAAGTTGCTACCAAAAATATTGAAAGTGCTCCAGGAGCTGCCTTTAGTTTGACAAAAGAACATGTGATTCGATCTTATTCTTCTGGTGTGAATTTAAATATTGATAAGTTGAAGGATTTTGATTCGCTTGCAGAATCAGTTAAAGCAGTTCAGAATGAAGTGTTATTTGATGAAGGTAATGGTCTATTAAAGAAAAATTATCATGCAAATCATGATGAAAATCCAACTTATGTATGGTCTTTGATTGTTGATCAAAATAATAATGCGTCTTTTTCCGTTGTCGATGGTGACGGCCATACGATTGTTAGCGGAGCAATGAAGTACGATTCTTCTTCTAACACGTATAATATGATATCAAGAAGTGTTTATGAACTTGATTCTCGAGGAAATGTCATTAAGTCACATTCGCCATTAAGCTGCGAATATAATCCGATTCCTTCTAATTGTGTTTCTCCGAATAAATACGAATACGATGATGAAAGCCGTGTTATTTCATCGGTTGAACCCGATGCAGGGACAACTCGTTCTTACTATGATGTTGCAGGTCGTCTTAGAGCTACACAGACGCAAAATCAGATTGATCGTGGTGTAGCTTCTGTTATCGTTTATGATGATTTTGATCGTCAAATCTTTACTGGTGAGTGGAACGTTCCCTCAGATTTTGGGAAGGATTATTTTAAGGAACAAAAAAATTGGGAAAAGGCGGGGGAGTCTGATCTTATCCCAGGTACTGTGACTCGTATGATTTATGATGAAATGCCGAAGAACATTTCTCTGGGTGTAACTCTCTATCCGGCAGATATTGATTTTGACGAGACGTTTAAATATTCTAAGGGCCGTTTGGTTGCTGCAATCAGTGATGTATATGTCACGAAGAATACCTATGGTGCTGATTATGTTGTAAGAACGGCGATGTCCATATCTTATGATAAGTATGGTCGAATATTGACAACCTATACTTACGATCCCACAATGCCCGCAGATAGCTTACGGATGATGGCGGTAAAGAATATTTACGATATTGGAGGAAAACTTGTTGAAACCATGAAATACCCTTTCGGGTTGTCTAATCGTGGTAAGGTTAGGATGGTTTCAGAATTGTATGGTTATGATCGTTTGGGACGTGTTAGCCATATTAGTGTAAAAAACGGAGAATCCCTTGCTACATCCTTGGTTAATTATACCTACTATCCCACGGGAAATGTCAAGTCAGTAAGATTGGGGAATAGTGTTACCATTGATTACTCGTACCACATTTCCGGTGCAATTAAATCAGCTTCTGTTAAACGTGCAGATGGGATGGAACTGTATAAGGAAGAACTCTTCTATGAAGATTGTGGCAATAATAGTTGCAAACCCCAATATAATGGAAATGTCAGCCGCATGGTTCATCAGCTGTCTTCTTACTCAAGATACCCCGAAAGACGTAATTCAAATTACTATTATGATTTAATGAATCGTCTGACAAAGGTTAGTGATGCTGAAGAAGCGATGTTTAATGAAGTTATCGCTTATGATGAACAAGGTCGAATTGTAAGTATGCGACGTGCAAAACATGCGGAAAATGCTACTGGTGGAGAGTATTCCTATAAGCAGGGAAAAAATCAACTTGCTAGTGTTGCTGCTGGAATTGGAGGAGGAAATTTTAAATTCCTTAGTGATATTTCTGCTGACGTAACTCGTAATATGAGTGATTCCGAGAACTTTGTTTACGATGCGGAAGGTAATCTCATCGAGGACAAATCCAAGAACCTCAAAATTTCCTATGATTGGAGAGGTATGCCGGTGGAATTCAGGATGGAAACTAGATCAGGAAACGTGCTTGAGAATACGCGTAGTTGCAGTAGGGGCGACAGCCTCATGCTGGCCATGGCTTACGACGGCACCGGCAGGCGCGTTTCCAAGACAAGGTTCCGCAAGGCCTGCATTTCCGACAAGTCCGCTGACGCAAGCTCCTCCGACGGCGTGTATGTTGCCGACTGGGAACGCGAACTTGTAACCCACTACACCGGCATCGGCACCGAAGTGCGTGAAAACTATCGTGACGGCAGCCTCCAGGACGCCCGTGTGGTCGTAAATATGCCTCAGGGCCTGGGCCGCTACGGCGTGGAAGATGCCGAAAATTCGGACATTGGGTTTGGCGCGGGGTATATCCCCAGCACAAACTTCGAATGGTACCTCAAGAACCATCTGGGCTCCACCATGCTGGTGTACGGCACCCAGAGTACCTCAAACGCAGACGTTGCTGACCTCGGTGAAGTGAAGGCCGCCTACGACTACCGCGCCTTCGGCGAACAGATTGATCTGATCGCTGACGCAGGCGACAAGGTGACCGAGAATTTCACCGGCAAGGAGAAAGACGACGAGACCGAGCTGAACTACTTCGGCGCAAGATATCTCGACCCCATGCTCGGATTGTGGGTGAGTGTGGATCCCAAGCGACAATTCGCAAGCCCGTATCTGTATGTTGGGAATGGGATGAATCCAATTAGTTCTATCGATCCGGATGGAAATGCTGCGTTAGTTGGTGCGGCTTTAGGTGTCGCAGGTGGAATGGCCTTTGCTTTTGCTGAATCATATCGTTCAAATCAGCCGTTTCACTATTCTCTTGCGGATTGCATAACTGATGCTGCTGTTGGTGCTTTGGGCTTTGGTGCAATAAAAAATTTTGGTAAGGCAGCCTCTGCTTTATCTAATATGGAAAAAATAAAGACAGCAGGCAAATCTTTACGACGACCTAGATGGAAAAATGAGTTTAATGCAGCAAAAAAAGAACTTGAAGAAGGTGCTATTAAACTTGGTGTTGGTCAATTAGTTGATAAAACTGCACCTCAAATTATGGAGGATTTTGCTCCTGGCATGAAGGAATACTCCATTGATTTTGAAATTCCCGAATCAATTAAGATAGATCAAATGATGCCAGAACCAATAGTACAAAACGAAACTAAGTTAGAAGAGGATGTTAAATGAGATTTTTACTAGTGTCCCTCATTTATGCAATTCTATTTTTCTCAGACATTCCAATGAATTTTTTTGAGAAGATATTATTTGGTGGAATATATGTAATGTGTCTTCTGATGGAAATTTGGGGAATAATTATCAACCGAAAAAATAATGGGAGCAAAACAAGAAAATAAAAACAGGGCCGCGCCTTCAATGGTGCGGCCTTTCAATTTTGCCAGTTTTACAGTCCTACAATTCAGCTTCCAAGATTCCCATAAACCACACTTCTCCTCAATTCAGTTCCTTGTATTGCAGGGGGCGGGATGCTCTTGAAGTATTCTTTTTGTTTTGACTTTGTTGACACGGCTTTTAAATTGTTATATCTTAGATGTCATGGCCGTTAAATGCATGTCACAAGACTTGGATTACCGAAAGACTCACCTTGCAGTTGCTGCTATTGAAAATGCAGCGTTAAAGCTTGGTGTTGATTCTGCAGATTTGTTTGCTCGTCTGCAGAAGTATGGTATCGTGAAAGACGGCCTGTTTTCATTTTATGAGGAACTGCATACGCAGAGCCTTGACTGGGTTACGGACTTTATCATTGAGTCCTTGCAGAACCGGGAGGCCAGGGAAGTATGATTCTGTTTCACGGATCCGATAAAATCGTAGAGAAACCTGTGGCCAATTACGGACGGAACAAAGTTGATTTTGGCCAGGGATTCTATCTTACAAGTTTGCATGAACAGGCCGTAAAGTGGGCGAAGATTATTGCTTTTAAAAAGGGCTTGGGCAAGGCCTATGTCAGCGAATATACTCTTGATGAAAGTCTTCTGGATTCGCTTGGCCTGCGCTATAAGAAATTCCTTGCCTACGATATGGAATGGCTTGATTATGTGATTGATTGCCGCAATGGTGGCAGTTTGCAAAATCAATACGATGTTGTCGAAGGCGGGGTTGCTAACGACAACGTTATTGACACTGTCGAGAACTACGAGAATGGGATAATAACTGCTGAACAAGCCCTCGGCCAGTTGCAATACAAAAAGGTGAATCACCAGATTTGCATCCGTTCACAGGAAGTTTTGGATCGGATGTTACAATTTATTCGTTGGGAGGAGGTCTAGCCATGCAGAATGGAGTCCTCTGGCGAAAGGAAGCTCGGCTTGTTAAAAAGCTGGCTGAACTCAAGAATATTGACTGCACATCCGCTTTGTCGATTTTTTTTGCCTCTAATACGCATAAACTACTTTTACAGCCCGAGTCCGGCTTGCAGCTCATGAGCGACGGCTATATCCTTGAAGACCTTCTGGCAGAACTTGAGTGATTAAGGAACTCTGTAGGTCAGTGGAGTTCAGGATGGAAACTAGATCAGGAAACGTGCTTGAGAATATGCGTAGCGCCGACTGGGAACGTGAACTCGTGACCCACTACACAGGCATCGGCACCGAGGTCCGCGAAAGTTTCCACAACGGCACTCCCAGCGAAACAAAGGTCGTGGTGAACATGCCCCAGGGCCTCGGCCGCTACGGCGTGGAAGATGCTGCAAATTCGGACATTGGGTTTGGCGCGGGGTATATCCCCAGCACAAAGTTCGAATGGTACCTCAAGAACCACCTTGGCTCCACCATGCTGGTGTACGGCACCCAGAGTACCTCAAACGCAGACGTTGCTGACCTCGGTGAAGTGAAGAACGCTTATGACTACCGCTCCTTCGGCGAACAGATTGATCTGATCGCTGACGCAGGCGACAAGGTGACCGAGAATTTCACCGGCAAGGAGAAAGACGACGAGACCGAGCTGAACTACTTCGGCGCAAGATACCTGGATCCAATGCTTGGAATGTGGATTTCAGTGGATCCGGCACGTCAGTTTAGCAGTCCGTATCTGTACGTGGGGAATGGATATAATCCGATTGTCGGTGTGGATCCGGATGGGAATGTTGTTCATGTAGAAAAAAATGGCCGTAACATTAATTACACAATGTATGTCAAATTTGATGGTGGAACCCCTAAAGATGCTGATGAGTTCATATCTTCAGTAGAATCGTTCTACACAAGAAAAGTAGGTCAATACAATATTTCAATGAAAGTAGTAAATGATCCTGAACTCGCAGAAAATACAATTGAATTTGTGGATAAAATTGGACGTTCGTATGCTGGTTGTGACAATAGTTACAATTGTAACTATGCAAAGATTTTTACTAAAAATCCTGGAAACACCTCAGGAATTCATGAGTCAGGCCATCTTATGGGAATGAAAGATCGATACACCGATGAAGACGGTACTTTTGATGGCTTTGTCGGAAACATGATGGGTGACAAAGAGAATGGCCTGTCCCCCCCTTCAAGTTGAAGAAACTCAAAGAAAAAAAGAGAATACTTATGAAAATTTTGATCCGTTTAATGGTGATTAGCGTCCTTTGTATTTTATTCTCGTCTTGCTTTCGTGAGGATTCGAAGGAAGAGTATTCGTTTAAAGATTTGTTGTCACAAGACAAACATGATAGTACGGAATATTTTGAACTTAAACTTTCAAATAATATTTCCGTGAAAAAAACGGAAAACTTTGAAACTACAACTTATTTTTTTAGTGATTCTATACGAAAAGATTTTATGTCTTTGATGGTAGGATTCTACTCAGAAACCTTGGCTCTATTTGATTTGAAAGAAAAAATTCTTACTAAATCAGATACGTTTTACTATGTTGGAGATAAGAATAGAGGGTACTTTGTTGGAGATTCGTTGAAAAAGAAAAAAGCACACTTATATCTAATCGTTCCTTCTTTCGATTGCAACAAAAAAATTCAAAACTGCCATCCATGGCCCTTTGTTTTTCAATACGACTCATCCAAAGTTGACGAGGAACAATGTAAGAAAATAATGTCTTCGCTTAAATATTTGAAAATTTAAGGCTCTTCATCAACATGTGTGGGTGGCTTCGCCACCCTTTTTTGTTGACTTTCGCCTAAATTAAACAAAAAATGGGCTATTTTCTAAAATTTAATCGCCAAAAAAAACAGAAGAAAAAAGCCCATGTCAAAATTATACAAATCCATCTTCAATGTCAACGGCTGT
>NZ_JALCZV010000032.1:0-18876 GCF_023373925.1 Fibrobacter sp. HC4
CACTTCCTGCACTTCACCCTGTAGGTGTCCATCTTGATGAAGCCCATTTTCGTGCCGAGATCGAGCGTCCGCCATACCCTCTGTTCCCGGCCGTTGTCGTAGAGTTTCCCTTTTCGCCCGCAACAGCCGCACCTGCTGGCGTTGCCCTTGGTGAGTCTTACCGTGATGGTGACCGTGGTATCGGTTTGTTCCTGCTTGACGACTGAACAGCCGTTGACATTGAAGATGGATTTGTATAATTTTGACATGGGCTTTTTCTTCTGTTTTTTTTGGCGATTAAATTTTAGAAAATAGCCCATTTTTTGTTTAATTTAGGCGAAAGTCAACAAAAAAGGGTGGCGAAGCCACCCACACATGTTGATGAAGAGCCAAAAAATTCTCCGTGACGGCAACATTAAGGAAGGCAACATCCTTAAGGTTGACAGTTTTTTAAATCATCAGATTGACGTTGACATTATGCGCCAGATGGCCTACGAATTCCAGCGTCGCTATCGCGATGTGGAAATCAACAAGATCCTGACTATTGAAGCCAGCGGTATTGCCATCGCCACTTTGCTGGGCCACCTTTACGACGTACCCGTGGTTTTCGCCAAGAAGAGTCAGACCGCTAACAGCACCGACGACAAGTACGTTGCCCAGGCCTACTCCTTCACCCACAAGAAGATGAACAACGTGTTCATTTCCAAGCCCTACATGAAGGCAACCGATAAAGTCCTCATCGTAGACGACTTCCTGGCAGATGGAGCCGCAGCCCACGCCCTCATCGACCTGGTCCATCAGGCCGGCGGCACTGTGGCAGGTCTCGGCATCGCCATCGAAAAGGGTCAGCAGAAGGGAGGCGCAACACTCCGCGCCGAAGGCTACCGCGTAGAATCCATCGCCATCGTCGAATCCATGGACTGGGAAACTCAGACCATCAAGTTCCGCGAACAGCCGGAACTGCCGTTGCAGAATACAAATTTGAAACTGGGGTAACAGTATGAACAATTCATCAGAGAACATTTACCAGCTGGACGGTCGCGTTCCAGTTCTCAAGGCGTTACCATTCGGCCTGCAGCATGTGCTAGCCATGTTTGTCGCCAACATAACCCCCATCATGATCCTTGCCGGGGTTGTAAATCTGGATAAGGGACTGACTGCGGCCCTCGTTCAAAACTGCATGATCATCGCAGGTATCGGCACCCTGGTGCAGCTTTTCCCCATCTGGAAAATCGGTTCCAGATTGCCCATCGTCATGGGCATCAGCTTCACCTTCCTTTCCGTTTCCATCGGCATTGCCACCACCCAAGGCATGGGCACCCTCATGGGCGCCGTGATTGTAGGCGGTATCGTCGAAGGCTTGCTTGGTCTTTGTGCAAAATACTGGCTGAAACTTATCCCCCACATCGTCGCTGCAACCGTGGTGACGGCCATCGGATTTTCTCTCTTGCCTATCGGTGCAAATTCCTTCGCCGGCGGCCAGGGTTCTGCAGACTTCGGCGCCACCCACAACTGGATTGTCGGTAGCGTCACCTTGCTCACTTGCTTGCTCACTCAAGTGTTCGCCAAGGGTTTTCTCAGGTCCCTTTCTGTACTGGTAGGCCTTATTGTTGGCTACATTCTCGCCCTCTGCATGGGCATGGTAGATTTCTCGGGACTATCCAACTGCAGCATCATCGCCCTTCCCAAGATACTCCCCTTCACTCCGGAATTCCACTTGGGCCCCATCCTTTCTGTGGTGGCCATCTTCCTGGTTTCTGCTACAGAAACTGTGGGCGATTCTAGCGCCCTGGTGAACGGCGCACTCAAGCGTCAAATCCACAAAGTCGAAATGGGAGGCGCCATCTCCTGCGATGGTTTTGTCAGCACAATTTCCGGTATCTTCGGTTGTACCCCCATCACCTCCTTCAGTCAGAACGTGGGCCTGGCTTCCCTCTCCGGCGTCGTGAACCGATTCACCATCGCTACAGGAGCAGTCATCATGTTGCTGGGCGGTATCTTCCCGCCGGTGGGAACGTTGCTTACAACTATCCCCCAGGCTGTGCTTGGCGGCTGCACCATCATGATGTTCGGATCCATTCTTTTTGCAGGATTCGGCATGATGTCCAAGAGCGGTTTTAGCCAGCGTAACATGATCATTACCAGCCTCTCCCTTAGCGTAGGCCTAGGCTTCACCCAGGCAACCGGCATGTTCAAGGAATTCCCCCAAATTATCCAGACCATCTTTGCAGAGAATTGTGTGGCTGTGGTTTTTGTGTTAGCGGTAATTCTAAATCTTGTTCTGCCCAAGGACAAAACAAAAACAGCATAAGGTTCCAATTCTAAACTATTGTTTACAATCAGGTACGATAGTTCGTGACCTAAATCATCATTTGCAAAAAAAAGAGAACGACTTTCAGAAAGCCGTTCTTTTTGTCTATATTTATTTTCATGAAAAATACAAGGTTAGGAACACATCTCGCTATTATAGCCCTTTCTTCGGCATGTTTCATCGCATGTGCCGACGACACCAGCACAACCACAGGCTCATACAGATCCTGCAGTCGCGTTTCTTCACTGAATGACTATCAGAAAAATTTCGGTAAGTACAAACTGAACGAAAAAATTCCATTCAAGCATTCCGACGGACAAGACATCTTTCTCACCGTCACAAAGGCGCTTAACGACGCAGACAGCATGTCTTGCCAGGTCTTTCGAGATGTTTGGCTGGAATCCGACTACCCCATCTTATCAATCAAGCTGAATGCCAGTTCCGTCGACTCCTCAAGCACTTCTATCAGAACGATCAAGGCTACCATAGGCAAGCACGAATTCTATCTAGACGATCCGTCTACATCTAACAATCTAGACACTTTGATTGAATCGCTGAAAGTCAACAAGAATACCTATCACGACGTAGCCGTGGTCAAGGACCTTAGTTCCCTCAATAGTGGAGCCATGGTTTACTACAATCAGAAATCGGGAATCATAAGAATCGACCTAGAAGACGAAAGTTCCATCACCTTGAACGAAAGGGAGGGATACTAATGAAAAGATTTCTCATCCTTGCCTTGAGTGCACTGTATTTTACCGGCTGCCCGGATTCTTCGTCTTCAACCAACGACCATCTATATTTCTCCGACACATTAATCCCATACGTCGATGGTCATAAACATTTTACCAAGGATAGTTCCATTTACTTCAAGGACTCCCGTGGTTTTACAGATGAAATAAGGCACTCTATTTCTTTTACCGAAGACGACATTCCTTCATTGAAATACGAGGGAGTCGCAAGCACCATGCCGATTGAACTCGGACTAAGAATAGACGCAACAACTTACGGAGGATCCATTTTTGTCACTTGCGGAGAAGTCAACGCTTTTGTCAGCTCTCGCCCGACAGACGAAAACGACCAGGACAATCCGTTTTTCAAAGGTGAATACAAGGATTCTGTCTCGATTAACGACACGTACTACAAAAATGTCCTTATCCTTGAAACGCCCCCAAAAAAGGGTGATTCCTGTAACGTAGGCAAATTCTACTACGCCGCCAGAGAAGGCATAATCAGAATAGTTGCCAAGAACGGGACCAATATCGACCGCATCAGCAAGAAGATGTATCAGGAAATCAAGGACAAACGTATCGAAGATGCTGCAAGGGCTGACTCCATTCAAGCCGCCATCGCAGACTCCGTTGCAAAAGCCGTTACAGATTCAATCATCAAGGCAAATTCCCAGCCTTCCGATACATCAGACGGCACTATCATTTCCCAGGAAGTAATTGATGCAGCCGAATCCATCGCCGACTGCATCAAAAAGGCATACGCCGCAGGCTCCCTTACTGCAATCAAGGATTGCAAGATTTAAGCAAGTTCCTAGTCCGATTTCTTCACCGATGTGTTCATGCTCTTAACATACAGAAAAACGTTAGGGGATTCATCGGTGTAATCGGACGCTCTCAAGAGTTCCATCAAGGCTGTTTCTACACCTAGCTTGGTATTCTTTCGATAGACAAACGAGAAGGATTTCCGCCCATTCACAAAATGCTTGCGCAGATTTTCAAGATCGGTCTGTTGCAAAAAGTTTTTCACATCATCTATATACACCCGACCCTGTCGGGCGTAATTTTCAAGCCACTTGGAATGTTCCGTAGAAAAGCCTCGACGCGGGTCTCTTTCGCTGGGATCCATCTGGACAATGTCAAAAGTATCCGTAGCCAAATTCAACTTCAGGATCTTCGTATAGGAATTACAGACCGCCCCGAAGGCTTCACGCAATTTTCGACGGTCGACACCCTTATTCCTATAATAGTTACTCTTGTCCAATCGCATCATATTGTCAGCGATAGCCTTTAACTCAACCACATCTGACATGGGGAAATTCCGCTTTTCGGCAAAGCCAATGGACAGCGCAAGTTCCTTCACCTTTTGACCTTGCCAGCGAGAGACTTCATTTAAAAGTCTCGTTTTAAAGAAGGTTCCATCGCCATCAAAACGAGCCAAGACCATGAACTCTTCACCACCATATCGGTAAACCTTTCCTTTGGAACCGAATGCCCTGGAAATACAGGCCGCAGCAGCCAACACCAATTCATTACCGGCTTCCTGGCCCAGGCTATCATTTACCTGTTTGAGCCCGTTAATGTCTATGGAATATACAATAGCAGAATCTTCCAACGGCTCATTCCTATAACGTTTAGCGTCTTCTTCCATGGCGTGGCGGTTAAACACCTTGGTAAGGCCATCGGTATTCGCCTCCACCGTCATACGTTCGTTGTGTTCACGGGCAGCAATAAAAATATGGACGATGCAACAACCAATGAAATAGCTCATCGAGTTGAACGGACAGCCCGAGAATTGCAACTGGAGAATTCCAAAAATAAACGGCATGATGACGAACATCAGAACAGGGAATTGTCGGCCATCATCCTTGCGACTATTCTTGATACAGAAGTAGGCCATCACAAGACCGGCCACCACAATAATCAAGTGCGGGGCCAGCATGGCCACCCAGCGCAGGCTTTCGGCGACATAGGCGTTATCTTCTGATATAGAGAATATGGTCGGGTAAAAGAAATTGCGAACAACAAGGACCAATTGCAAAGAAACGATCACAACGCCAAAAACACGAAAAGCCTTCTGATGTTGAAACCCTTTTCGCAGGAAGGTCAGCAAGAAGTCTAACCAGAAATAAGCCGATACGATTGTGCATACATGAAACACCGTCGATGTCACAAAGAACAACGAGGGGATACCTACCGCCTCAAAACTAGACAGTTCCCAGACCGCATCCTGGAAACAGAAAAAAACACTCCAGGCAAGCAATTTTCTAAAGGCTCGATCCAGGGGAGAAATTTCGTCGCGATAGATATACGAATGCCTTAAAATAATGGCAAGCACAACAACATAAACTAAATCAGTAATCCAATAAAGATGATTTTCCATACAGGGTTAATCTAACAAAAAAACAACTCCAAAAAAGACTTTACATCACACCTCTCGGATATTTTTTCAAAATTCATCCAAGATGTATACACTTTCTTATGACATCCTCTTTCAAAAGCGATGTCAAACTAATTCAGAAACAGCACCACTTGTACTGACGCTTACCCGTACAGGCAGCCACTCCAATCTGCTGAAGAAATAACTCTACACAATCGCACTTTGATCACAACAGCATAAGATTTACCAAATCTTACCAAAAACAATACATTTGGTAAAGATATGATAGGAAGACAGAAAAGATAGCGCAACCATACCTTCATTCAGCAACTGGAGTGAAGCATTCCTTGCGTTGGAAAAACTTCTGGAAAAAAGTAAAACCAAGAAGAAAGTCATCTTCATCGACGAAATGCCTTGGATAGACACACCGAAGTCCAAGTTCATCAGCGCCCTGGAAAACTTCTGGAACGGTTGGGCAAACCTCCGCGACGACATCTACCTCATCGCAACCGGCTCGGCCACATCGTGGAAGGCTGAAAAGCTATTCAGCAATCAGGGTGGGCTCTATAACCGCATCACCCAGCAGATTTATCTTTCACCCTTTACCCTGGGCGGAGTGCCGTACTACTTGAGTTTGCTGGACGGTCAAAAGAGCCTTGCGCAAAATATAGACAGCCTATTTTTTGAAAAAAATGCACGACTGCAAAATGAGTTCGAGGAACTGTACACCACGCTTTTCAATGATGCCGAAAAATACATATCCATCGTTGAATTGTTGGCACAAAATAAGAAGGGCGTTACCAGGGAATTTATCGCAGAAAAAATACACCTCACCGGCGGGATACTGACCAAGTACCTGAACAATCTGGAACGTTGTGATTTTATACAAAGTTTCACACCTTTTGGCAGAAAGAAGAAAGGATCCATTTTTAAGCTTGTAGATTTTTATACACTGTTCCATCTCAAGTTCATCAAGGGTTATTCAAAACGGAATCACAAGTTCTGGACCCATTCCCTTAACACCCCAGGAATCAACAGTTGGCAAGGACTTGCCTTTGAATTGGTTTGCTTGCAGCATATTGACCAAATAAACGAAGTTGAAAGAGTGCTTAGGCCGTTGCAGGAATTCAACAACAATTGCAGAATGTGGACAAACCTAGGGCACACTCCGCTTAGCTTGCCTAGACCAGGTAGCAATGCGAATCCATTCGGATTAGCTAATGGGATTCCTTTCCAAAATAGCGGTCCTAAGGTCGGACGCAATGATCCCTGTCCTTGCGGCAGCGGGCTGAAATTCAAGAAGTGCTGCGGCAAAAACATGAACTAAAGCATCTACACAATAGCCACCTTAATCACGCCGTCCAGCTTATTTTCAAAAATGCGGTAAGCTTCTTCAATGTCCTGCAGGGGGAACTTGTGGGTGATTAGCGGGGTGGTGTCGATTTTCCCCTGCTCAATGAGGGCGAGAATTTCGGCGCAGTCGCAGCCGTCTACACCGCCGGTCTTGAACGTGAGATTCTTGCCGTACATTTCAGGCAGCGGAAGCGTCATAGGTTTGTCGTAGAGGGCCACCACTGTCACGATGGCGTTGGGTCTTGCGCATTCCCAGGCCATGCGGAAAGTGTCTTCGGTTCCGGCCACTTCCAGCACAACATCGGCACCGCCATGGGCACTTTCCCTTTGTACCACCGTGCCACATTCCTCCGGCGTAGTCACAATCACCTGGGGATAATGCTTGCGCACAAATTCACGGCGGGCTTCGTCCTTTTCGCAGACGATAATCTTTTGAGGATTCTTTAGCATCACACAAAGCAGCGTGCAAATGCCTGTAGGGCCAGCGCCAATAATCAACACCGTATCCTCAGTCTTGATTTCAGAAATGCGGGCCGCCCAGAATCCGGTGGCCAGCACATCGCCAACAAAAAGAGCCTGTTCGTCGCTGACAGAATCAGGAATCCTGTTCAGCCCCTGATCTGCATAAGGTACCCGCACAAATTCCGTCTGGCCGCCATCAATGCGGCAGCCCAGAGCCCAACCGCCGTTCTTGTCGGTGCAGTTGTTCACGAAACCCTTCTTGCAGAAAAAGCATTCCCCGCAGAAAGTTTCCACATTCACCGTCACACGGTCGCCCACCTTCACGTTCTTCACGTCAGCACCGACGGATTCCACAACGCCCACCATCTCGTGGCCCACGGTAATTCCCGGCACCGCCCGCGGCACAGAACCATGCTTAATGTGAAGATCGCTAGTGCAGATGCTCCCCATGGTCACACGGACAATGGCATCCTTCGAATCCTGAAGTACAGGCTTCGGCTTTTCCATCAATTCAAACTTCTTGTGTTCTTTATAAACGTAGGCTTTCATAATGGTAGGGTTATTTTTGGCTCTACTTTAATAAAAAATCTCAGGCGTGATACGATTTCTTCTTTTTGCAGAAGGGCGTCCAAGCAAATCAAAATATTGGAATTTCCTGATATTTGATGGACGTTTGTTACGTGCAATAGATGTCGTATTTTCTGAATCAATCTTCACGAAATAAACGATTGTATAGTCGTTGTCACTTGCAGCCTCCTTGATAACAAACCCATTTTCGGTTTCTTCCAAGGTATAGGTTTTGCTGACATTGTTTTCTATTTTCCAATCGCCACCATTATAGTAGTATTCGTATTCCAGGCACTGCTTGCTGTTTGCTGGATTCCTTACAATAACGAGTTTTTCATCTTCTCTACTTTCCCCATCATCATCGGGGCCCCTGTTTGCGTATATAAATATCGAATCATTCTTTATGACTTTGTAAATGGAATCAACAGTATACTCGTAGTTGAGAATAAAGATGGAATCCCTGAATATTCTTTGGTCTAGCCATGGTCTATCTGGGAAATTCCCAACAACAGAAAAGTATTCGTCTTTTTGCTGGTATGAAATTGTAGCCGGCGATGGTGCACATGTGTAGTTCGATTCGTCAACCTTATCGCCTTCGATAACTCTTTTTGACCTGCATAATTCAGAAAGCGTATTGCCATTCCATTTGAATTTTGAGGTTTCGTAATAATAATCCGTAAAAAAGGATTCGCCATCCCAACCTTGCATTGGGTAGGTTCGATATGTACTGTCTAAAACATAACCCGGAAAGGCGTACATTCCTCCAAAGTCATTATGAACGAATATGTTTAGGCAATCTAAGGCAAAAACATTCCATGCGAAGGACATTAGAATAAGGATGATTTTCTTCATTATTTTCTTTTCTGCTATTTTCCAGATTTCGATTGCGAGATTAAGGACAAATACCCTAAAACCGAACGCCCGGCATTTCTGCCAAGCTATGTCAAGGAGAATATAGTTAAACGTTTTTCTTTCCTTTGTTGCCATTGTCGAATAATGTTATTATATTTAGGTAAAGAAAGTAAGGAAAGTAAAGAATTATGGAGACAGCAAAAGTATCTTCAAAGGGACAAGTAACCATTCCCATCGAAATCCGCAAAAAACTGGGCCTTCAAGAAGGCTCCCATGTGGCTTTTGTTGAGCAAGGCAACCTGATTGTTCTTGTGAATTCATCAATGCTGGCTCTGCGTCAAGCCCAGTCTGAATTTTCCGGCATGGCAATGGCCGCCGACATAAAGTGCGAATACGATGTCACAAAGATGATCAAGGATGAACGGGATTAGTATTGCGAGTAATGCTCGATACCAACGTCTTGCTTTCCGCGCTTTTATTCCCCGGGCAGAAATTTGACTTGCTTCTTGAAAATGTTTTCTCTTTTCATGAACTTGTGATTTCAAATTTTCTGCTTGATGAATTGCGTAAAGTCGTCAAGAAAAAGTTTTCGACAAAGACGGAAGCTTTAGAAAGATTCATCTCGGCTATATCTTTCGAATTTGTAATCATCCCGGAAAAATTCAAACAAGTGGTACCAATCCGAGATCCAAATGACTATCCGGTGCTTCTGAGCGCGTTTACTGGGAATATTGATGTCCTTGTCACAGGCGACAAGGATTTTATGGACCTGAATCTTGCTAGACCAGAAATCCTGACGCCGGCGGCGTACATAGAAAAGTACGTTGCGAAGCAAAGTGAGGACTGAGCCGGAATCTTTTCGTTTATTGCCCCTTGACATCCAAAATTTTCTAAACTATATTTTTATAGTGCACAAAAGTGCATTTGACAAACTTTGGTTTATGCCCTGCCGTTTTCGCATGTCCGCAGGGAAGGAGATGGATTCTTGAACTTTATCAGCATTCCTTACAATATCAATGGATTTCATGAATATATAACACAAGTGTTATGTTCTTATTGCGTTTGTATAATCTTTTTGTTATTTTTATACAGAAAAATAAAACTTAAAAGTTATATAATGAATCAAAGAATATTGCTCCTTCGCTCGCTCACAACCAAAATAGAGGGCTTTGCTAATGTCGTGGATCATGTTCCGCCAAAGCAGGGCTGGATTTCGTCCATCCGCCAGGCTCTTGGGATGACTGCGTTGCAGCTCGCAAATAGGCTTGGTGTTAGTCAACCTCGTATTGCAAAAATGGAGCAGAACGAGGACAATCTCAAAATTTCCACAATGAAAAAAATCGCAAGTGGATTGGGCTGCGATTTCGTTTATGGTTTTGTTCCAAAAGAACCCTTAGATAAAATGATTCAAAACCAGGCCCAACAGAAAGCTGCCAAAACGTTATCAATTGTCAACTCGAACATGGCTCTCGAAGATCAGCTTGCTAAAGACCCGCACATTCTAGAAGATTTGACAAATGACATGATCAATAAAAATATCAAGCAAATTTGGGACGATTGATGGCAGATATTTTTTCGACTGATGACAACTCCACACCTCTGTCGCCAGAAGAACGCGAAGGTCTCAAACCCAGGTGGATTACTACTCGTAAAGAACTGAACGAGCTAGAAACAAGAAATATTCTGGAAGCAGAAACTTGGTTGACCAATCAAAAAAGGATTGATGTTTTAAATGATTCGTTTTTGCGAAAGTTGCATAAGAAAATGTTCGGTCAAGTTTGGAAATGGGCTGGAGAATACCGTTCTACAGAAAGAAATATTGGTGTGGCTCCATATCATATCCCAACAAAATTAAAGGCTCTGTTCGACGACGTTTCTTTCTGGGTAGAAAATCAAACTTTCTCGAATTTGGAAATCGCGGTTCGATTACACCACAGACTTGTTTTAATACATCCGTTTCCCAATGGCAATGGACGAGTCTCCCGACTGATGGCAGACATGTTTATGCAACAGCATGGAGAAAACAGGTTGCATTGGGGAAACGGCAATTTAACTGATATAACCGATTTGCGTAACAAGTACATAGAATCGCTTCATGATGCAGACCGTGGCGATTTCACAAAACTGATAGAATTTGTCAAAGGAAACTATGAAAAATCCAATTGATCAACTTATGGACTGGCGAGAATTCGTTCCCGAAGGAGACGTTCTTGCCGGACTGAATACACTAGCCTTATTTTTCCAAAATGGAGACGTCACAAGCGTTAAGGAAAATCAAAAATATGTGGCACAACTTTTTGCTTTCTTAAAGGCATGCAAGGGCTTTGTCGAAGATATTGAGCCCCTGCTCTATTCTGCACTGAAAGATTGTTCCGACGATGTAGCCGACACATTTCAGTTTGCTCCCGGCGCAAGGAACATCAAGTGCAACAATGCCGACGAATTTTTCAAAATGTGCGAGCAGAACAACATATCCATCAAGGATGCATGCAGGTTCATCTTTTCTGGCATTACGTTGAAAAAGGCTACGGAACTTTTCAACCAGCCTAGGGAATTTCTCGAAAAGAACTACAACTTCGAAACAAGGCAGAACCGCGACAGGATTTCGCTAAAGTAATCACGACAGGTGATATCCAAGAGCCTCGTATCCCTTAACACGCTTTTGATGCATTCTTGCCAAAACAGGAACATCCCCGTCAACATAGTCATATACGCGAACTTCTGTTTTTCCAACAGATTCGCGATGCAATCTTCCCACATACTGCGCCAGCGTTCCCTTCCACGAAATAGGAAAAGGCAAGAATAAAGCATCCAGTTCCTTGAGGTCAAAGCCCTCGCCAATGTAACGGCCGGTTGCAAGAATTACGATATTCGAATCAATCTTCGCATCATTGATTTCTTCCATAATGCGTTTTAGCTGTTTCTTTCCCATACCACCTTTCAAAAGAAAAAGGTGTTCAACATCTGCATGCAAACGTTCGTAAAACCAGTCCAGGTGCTCCGTCCTTTCAGACAGCACAAGAATTTGACGACGCTCCTTATAAGCCTGTAAAATTTCACCAGCAACCAGCTCATTTCGTTTTTCGTCTTGCCAAAGTTCGTTAAAGACTTCCTGTATTTGCAATTTAGCGGCATCATTCTGGAGACGGAAATCTGTATTTCGCACAATTACAGAATGAGAAAAATCTCGTTCCGTCGCCTGTTTCTTGGCGCTAACAGAATAGCGTACCTGTCCCAAATTCATCATCACAATCGGGTGTTGCCCATCCTTACGAGACAAGGTCGCCGACAGCCCCACCTTATAAAGAGCATCGCTTTGGCGAACCGCCTGCTCAAAAGAAAACGCCGAAATATGATGGCACTCATCTACAATAACCTGCCCATATTCATTAAGCCATTCTACAGTTTTTCCATCACGATAAACGCTAGAAATCAGAGCCACATCAATTTTACCGAAATGCTTCTTCTTAGTTCCGCTAAATTGTCCAACTTCTTTTTTGGGAACATTTAGAAATGCGCAAATTCGCTCCACCCATTGATCCATAAGTTGTGTACGATGCACAAGAATCAATGTATTGACTTTTCGTTTCGCAATAAGCCACAGGGCAACAACTGTCTTACCAAAGGCTGTTGTCGCGGACAAAATTCCATTTTCATGTTTCAACAAAGCTTCTGCAGCAAGCAACTGTTCAGGATAAAGATTTCCCTCAAAAGAAACATCCATCGGCAGCCCGCAATTTCGTTCATCATTAACAACAGGTTCGATATTATAATGCTGCAGCAAATTAATCAACTTGTCAAAGCAACCAACAGGAATCGCGATATGCTTCGGGTAAAAATCATAACAATAAAGAATCCTTGGTTTTCCCCACACCGGCAATCTCAAGGCCTGCGCCTGATAAAATTCCGGGTTCTGAAATGATGCCAACCTCAAAATTCTATTTCGGAATAAGGCAGGCAACCCCGCAGATTCAATAAAAATTTGATTGCTGATAGTGATGTTTATTTTTTGCGGTAATACAGCCTTTATTTCAGGATAACTCGGACTACTTTTCCATGGTTCATCGTCAACAGAAGCATCTGAAACAGGCAAAATTTCACGATGGGACTTGGCCTTAAAAACATAATCTTCAACAAAACTCTTGCCTATTTTCTGTATTGAAGAAAGGTACGCCCATTGGTCCTCATAAACATCACCGGTATCAGGATTTATAAACGACGAATGATTTTTCTCACGAGCCTTTTTTTGTAACGGCAAAGCAATCAGATTTCCTAAGCCACCCTTTGGCATAAAATCCTGATTCGGGAAAAATCTATCAAAAGAATTCATTCCAATTTGCGGACGCAAATCAAGGGCCTTCGTCATCAGAGCAGAACCTAGCTCTCGAGCAAGTTTCGCAGGAATGCATTCGTCAAAGAAAATCCATACATGCCCACCGCAACCAGAGCGGGAACGTTCTAACGAAGCAAAAATATTTTCAGCCTTACAGGCCGACATAAACGCAGATGCGTCATCCAGCCAATCGCCATCATCAAAATCCACTGCAAGGAATTTACAGGTGTCATCTTCTAAAAGAGGATATATTCCAACAACAAAAGGGCGCGAACCATTCCAGCAAGGTTCCTCACCTCTCAAGTGATTTTCGATTACCGATGCCGTCATCGGCAAAAAACATCGACTTGAACAATCTCCGCATTTTACCTTTGGCTTGTTGCAAACTCCCGGCACCCACTCATTCTTACAGACCGGCTGATAGCCCGACTTTCCCGTTTTGGCACTTTCAAAACGCCTTGCATAGACATCTGGACGCCCTTGAAAAAGCGACTGATACAACTTCACCTTTTCCGAGGCAGGAGAAAATTTATCAATAACAGCAGCGGAGCGTTTTAGCAAGGCTATCCGCTCATCAATCTCCTGCAAGCGTTTTAGCAAAGCTGATTTTTCAGCTTCAAGATCGGAAAGAGTTTCGGTCAACACATGCATCGGTAAAATTTAAATTTTTACCGATGGTTTAAAATTTCGGGTTATTGCCAAGCAAGGTCTTTTTCTCATAAAAAAAGCAAGAAAAAGACCCACAATTCTTCAATTTAAACAAAAAACATACAAATTTCTACGGCACATTTATAAATATGCCGTAGATTTTTACACACAATAAACAATACACAAACATTTGCATTTGTGTATTAAATATTGTATATTTAGACCATGTCCAAAATCATGGTAGCACACGATATTGTAGCCTCATACGACGGCATTGTCAGAACATCCGACTTCAACGAAAACGGAATCCACAATGACGAGCTGTCTAGATTCTGCACTAGCGGAAAACTTTACAGAGTTCGCAAAGGCGTGTACAGTGCCGTTCCGACGAACGAAATAGCAGAAGAACGACTGCTTGCAGAACTCTTGCCCGATGTAGTCATCTGCATGGAATCGGCACTCTACTATTACGGCTATAGCGATCACGCCCCCACGGATTGGACAATTTCCGTGCCTAGGTCATTTTCACGTTCCAGACTTAAAATTGACGGCCTTTTTCTAAAAACGCGTTATGTGCAAGAAGAACTTTTCGACCTTGGGCTAAGCACGGAAAACTTCAACGGGTTCGAACTAAAAATTTACGACCGAGAACGATGCGTCTGCGACTGCTTCAAGTACCGCAACAAAATAGACAGCGAGCTATTCAACAAAGCCTTGAACGCTTACGCAAGCGACCCTCAGAAGAATCTAATGAAACTTCTGGATTACGCCCGGAAAATGCGAGTACAAAAGAAAGTTAGAGAAATTATGGAGGTTCTGTTCAATGGCTGATCGCGCAGCATCGGTACTTGCCAAAATACGAAATAAATCCAAGGAAATGGGCTGGAACAGCATGCAAAGCCTTCAGCTATTTTGCCAGGAAGAATTCATCCGCAGAATCAACCTTTCAAAATACAAAGATACATTTATTTTGAAAGGCGGCCTGCTCATTTACGCGCTTTCAAATTTTGGAAGCAGAACAACCCGAGACGCAGATTTTCTCGTTGAGAACCTCTCAAATTCTCCAGAAAAAATGCGCGAAATCATTCACGAGATAATAAATACGGAATCAGAAAATGACTTTGTAACTTTCGAATTGGCAAATCTAAAAGAGATTGCCAAAGAAAAGAAATACACTGGGGTTTCTGCATTTCTCATCGTGAAAATCAAAAACACCCGTACAGGGATAAACATTGATTTTGGATTTGGAGACACAATCATTCCAAAACCAAAAACAGCAACCTTTCCTGTTCAAGTCGAAGGGTTTTCATGCCCTCAAGTAAGAGTTTACCCCGTAGAAACAATCATCGCGGAAAAAATTGACGCAATCCTTGATCGAATGGAACTTTCCAGCCGAATGAAAGACTATTTTGACATTCACTTCATTCTTCAAAATTTTGATTTTGATGGTGCAACATTGAAAACCGCCATCGCGAGGACCTTCGAAAATCGACAACGTAATTACGATATGAATCGTTTTCAGAAAGTCCTTCAATTTCACAACGATCAATCTATGGGAACCAAGTGGAAAGCTTTTCTGAAAAAAGCAAAATTGTCCGAAATTCCATTCCAAGATGTTATCGCATCTTTGCAGAAATTTCTTGAATTGCCAATACAAGCATGCTTCAACAATAAAGACTTTTTACTAGAATGGAAAAGTGACGAACAAAAATGGGTATAAAAGGACGCTTTTGACGCATTCTTACCAGTACAGGAACATTTTCATCTAAATGGTCAAGTTCATAGACAAGTCCCTAAACGCCATTCATAATGTTCAATATATTGAACATTTTAAGCAATTTTTGTATATTATGTAAAACATTATGAAAAGAGCATTATTACCATCGCAGAAAAGAATTTTAAATAACCTTGGCAAGCAGATAAAACTAGCCAGACTTCGCCGCGACCTCTCGGCAGAACAAATCGCCGAACGGGCAGACATTTCTCGTGGCACCTTGATAAAAATCGAAAGCGGTGATGAAGGCGTCTCCATGGGCCATTATTTTAGGGTACTGATTGCGTTGGGACTTGCAAGTGATATACTCCTTGTAGCAAAAGATGACGAACTCGGCAGAAAACTCCAAGACGCAAAACTAAACGTAAGAGAACGCGCCAGCAAGAAATAAGGTCTCGCAAAATGAATAATCGGTCCGTATACGTATTCTTCCATAACGAGCAGGTCCTCGAGCCTGTTCTCATGGGCATTCTGCAAGAAACCTTGCAACGAGGCAAAAGCATCTTCTCCTTTGAATTTGACAAGTTCTGGTTAAACAATCCCATTTTTCAAATTTTTGATCCTAACCTAAGCCTATTTCGGGGAAAACAATACGCACCTACTGACAAGGATAACTTTGGCGTTTTCTTAGATTCCACTCCCGACCGTTGGGGGCGACAACTCATTGACCGCAGGGAAACTATTTTGGCTAGAAAGGAAGGACGCCCCGTAATTCCCAGGACTGAATTAGATTATCTACTGGGAGTTTTTGATGAGAGCCGCATGGGAGCCCTGCGATTCAAACAGAGTCTTGACGGTGATTTCATCGACAACGACAAAGAACTAGCGACACCACCTTGGGAATCCCTTCGAAAATTAGAGGCAGCCAGCCTAAAATTGGAACAGGATGAAAATTCCATTGATGACCGTTGGTTAAAAATGCTATTACGTCCAGGAAGTTCTCTCGGAGGAGCGCGACCAAAAGCAAATGTTGTCGATGAACATGGTCATCTATGGATAGCCAAGTTCCCAAGTAAAAAAGATCGAAAAGATGTCGGAGCTTGGGAAACTGTCTGCATGACTCTTGCAAAAAAATGCGGTGTAGAAATCAGCGACTTTAAATGCATTAAACTCGGTTCCAAATATCACACTTTTTTAACAAAAAGATTTGACCGAACAGAAAATAACGTCCGCAAGCATTTTACATCGGCAATGACGCATTTGGATTATAACGATGGAGCTAATGGAGGAACCGGAGCCAGCTACCTTGAATTGGTAGAGTGGATTTCTGAACATTGCGTAAATGTGCAAGGCAACTTAGAGCAGCTTTTCAAACGAATTATTTTCAACATTGCCATTTCCAATTGTGACGACCACCTGAGAAACCACGGTTTCCTCTTAACGCCCAAAGGCTGGACACTGTCACCAGCTTATGACTTGACACCCGACGAATATGGAACAGAACTTTCGTTGAACATTAACGAAAGCGAAGCAAATCTAGATTACAATTTGGCAAGAGAAGTTGCGCCCTATTTCGGCATCGCGCCAAGCGATGCAAACAGGATTATCAAAAAAACAAACGACGTTGTTTCAAAGTGGCAAAAGGTCGCAACAGACATAGGCATTTCGCGAAGCGAGCAAGAATTTATCGCAACGGCCTTTAGAACAAAAGATGGTGTTTGAGCCCATTTTCTTATTACAATATTTGAAAATCAATCTCCTGAAGCATAAAGAACCAATTCCAATACACGAATTGGAGATGGGTCACTTCCTTTTTGAAGACAACCTTTTTCAATTAGATTATTCTTTATTTTTTCGATTTTTGATTTTTCCCTTGAATCATTCACTAAATCTCGAATTTTTTTGGCGTAGCAAATATAATCCTTAATTTTTTTCGATATATCCTTGCCAGAATCTTTATCACCTACTATAGAGTTGTACACCTTTGAATCAAATATAGGGTATTTTTGAGGATTTAAAAAGTGAAGAAGTTTGCTAGCACCCACAACAGAATTATTGGTTAATCTACTTACTCGCTCAACAAACGCTTCTTCTAAGCAGCCTCTTTTTACGCATTCATTCCAATCCTTAGCATCATCTTTAAACGATGTATGACGGATCATTGTTGGCATCCAGCCATACACCATATGAGCAAGACCAACTAAAGTTACTCTATTCAAGTTCTTTTTATTTCGTGCAGTAAATTCCAGCATATCATCGTACGAAGTAAGTTGCTGTTCATCTTCTGGACGTTTTTTTAAAGATTCTGATTTTTCAAGAAGTGTTTCCACACTCAATTCTTCCATTTTACTTGAAAAATTCATATTCAACCCTTTGGCATTTTCACCTGCAGAAAGATTCTCTATAATTTGTAATATAACCTATAAAACATTAAAATATTACAGATAAAACAAAAAGCTATTCAGCACGTCCAAGAGAAAACTAAGGGCATATCAACTCATTTCTATCGTAATTCGCGACTCAATCATAATCAGGAATCTATCGGCAATAATGCAGGGTGTTTCGGGGTTTTAGGGGCAAAGCCCCTAGGCGAGGGGGTAGCGGAAGCCCCTGGGCGGGGGCATAGAAAAAGCCCGCCGAAGCGGGCTTGATTGTAAGGGCGGGAGGGCTGAAGCGAGGCACCGAAAGGCGTGCAGAGCAAAGCGATCCTTTGAGCTTTGCGTCGCTGGGATTCCTCCCCCACCTCAACCGAACCTTCACTTCACAACGATATTCACCAGCTTACCCGGCACGGCAATGACCTTAACAACAGTCTTGCCGTTGGTAAACTCTTGAACACGTTCGTTAGCCATGGCGAGGGCTTCCAAGGCAGCCTTGTCCATGTCCTTAGCGACGTTTGCCTTAGCGCGAAGCTTGCCGTTCACCTGGAACACGACTTCGACGGTGTTTTCCACAGCCTTGCTTGCGTCGGCTTCAGGCCATGCAACATTTGTGAGGGATCCTTCGTGACCCAGGATGCTCCACATTTCTTCGGCGATGTGGGGTGCAAAGGGCTGCAGGAGCTTTACGAAAACTCTGCAAGGCGAGTGCAGCGGGGCCGCTCGCGGGCCCATTGCTGAATATTCCGGCCAGAAAAAACCGCTAGTCCGGAATGGAGGAAACTGCAATACCGATTTCAAGGAAACCATTTTGATAGTTCTATTTTTTGCTCAATTCAGAATGTTGGGACCGCGCGGGATTCTTAATCTTGTTCGCGCGAGCCATTCGCAAACAAGCATATCCAAAGGCGGCATGTATATGCGAATGCGAGATGCAGGTCTTATCCAGCCAAAAGCAAATCACAAAATGTGAGTCAACTGCATTTTCAGGGACGCGGTTTCCGTTTGACCGGTACGCCGGTTTCCATTACTCCGGTTTCACGGTGTACTTTGCTCCGGTATATTCACCATTGCCGAGCCGAAAGAGTTTCTGCAAGGTTTCGCAAGGTTCGCGGTAGCGCTTGTCCATCTTCATCATTTCGTTGTTGAAGATCATCAGCTGGCTGATGGC
>NZ_JALCZV010000033.1:0-17939 GCF_023373925.1 Fibrobacter sp. HC4
GATGGAAATGGTGTAAGGGATGACCTGGATTCTCTAATTGATGCGAAAATTCCAGACAGTCCTGAAAAGAGAGCCGCCTATCGCTATTTGGCCCAGACTATACAGAACCAGTGGATTGCTTTTTATGATAATCCGCAAATGACGTATGAGGAAATGCATCCCTATGCAGTTTTTACCTCTTTGGGAATTGAACTTATTGGAGAGCTTAATGCTGAAGTAAATCTTGATTTTAGTCTTTTTGAAGCCAGTTTACTAAATACATTGGAACGGGTTATGTTTAGCGATGAAATTGACAGAATCTTTGTCGGAAAATATTTGCCTGTAGCGGTAAAATCAGATCGGCAATATTCCGATTTGGTATCCTTAGGAATGGGTGCGTTTAATGAAATTTTAGAACAAGAGAGGATGAAATAATGCGAGAAATTTTTTTGAGAAAGAGCAGAATTTTATTCGCATTTTGTTCGCTCATGTTGGTCTCGTGTGTTGATCCTTATAAGTGCGCTAATGAAATTAATACAAATTAAATTACGGTGATTAGCGTAATTTCAACAAAGCCGGTCAAGTCTGTTAAAGCATATATAGGCGACAAAGTTCTTTGCGAAGGCGTTAACGAATTACTCTATAGAAAAAATAAGGAAGAACTCCTTTATCATTATACCTATGATGAAGGGAAAATTGATTCTGAACGTGAGGATTGGTTTGTTGTATATGGATGTTATGTCATACATGATACAACCGTAAAGAATGGGAAGGTTTATTTTGATGTTGAGGAAAATGACAGTATAAATGTCCTTGATGTTGACGACTTGATAATGGGGGAAACACACATTTATGCAATTTCGTTGCAAGACACTGCGTGGCTTTTCGGTTACAAAAGTAGTTTATTGGTAAATGACGCTCAAAATTACAATTTTTCTGTTTCGTCTCGATTGGGCTGCCGTGATGGCTATTGCTTTGTCTCTTTGCCGATGATAGAAGAGGACCTGTGCTTTGATGATTGAAATTTATCGGGGTTTTTAAGGGGTGTCCCCTTAGGAGTGGGGGTAGCGGAAAATTTTGCGCTGTCTGCTTTTTAGGCTGATTTGCGCAAAAGTTGAAGCGAGGGGGCGGCTGCCCCCCTTTTTTATTTTCTAATTGGCAAGCTACGCTTGCATTTAGTACGGCTCAATCATGCCATTTCACGCAAGCGTGAATGTCACGATGTTCGCCTTTTGCTAAATTTACGCCCGTATTTAATAGGGGGCTGTATGCCCCGAGGTAAACAATGGCAAAGTTATTCCGCGAAGTACAAAAGGAAGAAACATTCCCGCAAATCGAAGAGCGCGTGCTCGGATTGTGGGATAAGGATGATAGCTTTAAGAAGTCTCTGGACAGCCGTCCGGAAACTGCACCCTATACTTTCTACGATGGCCCTCCGTTTGCAACTGGCCTTCCGCACTATGGTCACTTGCTGGCTGGTACCATCAAGGATATCGTTCCCCGTTACTGGACCATGAAGGGCAAGAAGGTTCCCCGCGGTTTCGGTTGGGACTGCCACGGTCTGCCTATTGAATCTCTGGTGCAGAACGAACTGGGTCTGGCTGGCGTTGCCGAAATCCAGAACCTGGGCGTAGATAAGTTTAACGAAACCTGCCGTAGCAAGGTTCTGAAGTACACTGGTGAATGGCGCAAGACGGTTCGTCGCATGGGCCGCTGGGTGGACTTCGACAAGGGCTACAAGACCATGGACAAGAACTTCATGGAATCTGTGTGGTGGGTGTTCAAGCAGTGCTTCGACAAGGGCCTCATCTATCAGGGCTACCGCATCCAGCCGTACAGCCCGGCTCTTGCAACTCCGCTTTCCAACTTCGAAACCAACCAGGGCTATAAGGACCGTCAGGACCCGTCCTTGACTCTTATCTTCCCGCTGGTTTCCGACGACGCTAAGTTTGCTGGTTCCAACATCCTGGTTTGGACCACCACTCCCTGGACTCTTCCTTCCAACTTCGCTATTGCAGTGAAGGCTGACGCCGAGTACGTTTGTGTTGAACAGGACGGCAAGAAGTTCTGGGTCATGGGTACCCGCGCTGGCGCTTACTTCAAGCAGCCCAACATCGTGGACAAGTGCATGGGTTCTGACCTTGCTGGTCTCAAGTACGAAGCCTTGTTCCACATTAGCGACGCTTACGCCACCGCAGAGGAATTGGCCAAGCGTTATACCATCTACGTTGCCGATTTCGTTAGCGACGAAGACGGTGCCGGTGCTGTGCATATCGCTCCTTCCTTCGGTGAAGAAGACTTCCAGCTGGGCGCATCTCTTGGCCTGGGTCTTTTCGACCCGCTGGATACCGAAGGCAAGTTCACCGACAAGGTCCCCATGTGGAAGGGCCTGGGTGCAAAGGAAGCTGACAAGAGCATTATTGCCTACCTCAAGGAACAGGGCCGCGTGTTCAAGCACGAAACCTTCGTTCATAGCTACCCCCACTGCTGGCGTACCGGCGTGCCTCTGCTGTACCGCGCCCTCAAGACCTGGTTCTTGAAGATCGATGGCGAAGTCACCAACGCAGAAGGTGTCACCAAGACTTTGAAGGAATGGATGGTCGAAAACAACCAGACCGTGAACTGGGTTCCCGACCACATCAAGAGCGGCCGCTTTGGTAAGTGGATTGCCAACGCCCGCGACTGGAACCTTTCCCGTAACCGTTTCTGGGGTACCCCGATTCCTGTATGGATTGCTGACGACGGCGAAATGATCGCTGTGGGCTCCATCAAGGAACTGGCTGACCTCACTGGCGAAACTCTGGAAGACCTCCACAAGCACTTCGTGGACAAAATTGTCATCAAGAAGGATGGCAAGGAATTCAAGCGTACTCCGGAAGTGTTTGACTGCTGGTTTGAATCTGGCTCCATGCCTTATGCCAGCCGCCACTATCCGTTTGAAAACAAGGAACTGGTTGAAAAGAGCTTCCCGGCCGACTTCATCGCCGAAGGTCTTGACCAGACCCGTGGTTGGTTCTACACCTTGACCGTTCTTTCCAACGCTCTGTTCCAGAAGCCTGCCTTCAAGAACGTGATCGTGAACGGTATCATCTTGGCCGAAGACGGTTCCAAGATGTCCAAGTCCAAGAAGAACTATCCGGACCCCAACGAACTTATCGAACGTACCGGCGCCGACGCCATCCGCCTGTTCCTCATTAACTCTGCTGCACTGAAGGCTGAAGACCTGCGCTTCTCCGAAGAAGGTGTGAAGGGTATCGTGAAGCAGGTGATGCTCCCGCTGTGGAACGCCGTTAGCTTCTTCGTTTCTAACCACAACGCCGACGCCGCCAAGGGCCAGCTGACCTGGAAGCCGGGTGAAGAAGTCAAGTCCGACAATGAACTGGACCGTTGGATGCTTGCAACCCTGCAGGATCTGGCCGCCAAGGTCGAAGTGGAAATGAAGGCTTACCGTTTGTACAACGTGGTGCCTGCAATCATCGCCGCTGTGGATGACCTGACCAACTGGTACGTCCGTCGAAGCCGCCGCCGTTTCTGGAAGTCTGAAAACGATGGCGACAAGAATGCAGCTTACGCTACCATGTACAAGGTGCTGGTGGACTTCAGCAAGATTCTTGCTCCGTTCCTGCCGCTCCTGGCCGAAGAAATCTACCAGATTCTCGTTCGCGAAGTGGATGCCAATGCACCTGTTAGCGTTCACCTCTGTGAATTCCCCAGCGCAGATGAATCCTTGAAGGACGAAGCCCTGGTGCAGCGTATCGCAATGGTCCGCGGCATGGTGGAAATGGGCCGTGCAATTCGCGCTACGAACAACGTAAAGAACCGTATGCCTATCGCTTCCATGACTGTCGTGCCTCACGGCGACGTGGAAAAGAATGTGGCTGAATCCATGAAGGACCTCATCCTCGAAGAACTGAACGTTCGCGAAATGAAGTTCCTGGAAGACGAAACCGTTCTGGTGAAGCTTACCGCAAAGCCCAACTTCCTGGGCATTAAGGCCAAGGGTCCTGAATACGCCAAGAACATGAAGGTCATCTCTGCAAAGCTAAACAGCCTGAGCGCTGACGAAATCAAGGCCCTGCAGGGTGGTGAAACCATCAAGTTCGAATTTGGCGAAGTGGGTGCCGACTGCCTCATGATCCAGCGCATTGTGCCGGAAGGCCTTGCCGTGGATGCTGACAGCCACTTTACCGTTGCTCTGGACCTGAACGTTACCGACGACCTGCGCCGCGCTTGCGTCGCCCGCGAATTGGTGAACCGCATTCAGAACCGCCGTAAGGAACAGAACTACACCATCACTGACAAGATTGAAGTGACCTTGTTCTCTGAAAGTGAAATGTTCAAGCAGGCTGTTGCTGAAAACCAGGATTACATCATGGGCGAGACTCAGGCCGTTAAGCTGACCTGGGCTGCCGCCGCTGATGGCCTCGAAGCTAACGACGCTGACGGAGAAGCATTCAGCTTCACAACTGTTAAGGCATAAGGCTTAACAAGGCGAACGTCGCGAAAGTCATGCCGAGGTCGCTCGGCATCGGCTGAACCTAGCAAAACAAAAGTCCCCGAAGTTAAATGCTTTGGGGACTTCTTGTTTTTTTTAGAAAGATCACCGTCTGGAATGCGAGTTTTTAGGGCGTTTGAAATTTTCCTAATTATCCACAAAATGCTCGGTTTGTGGACTTTTGGTGAAGTACAGAAATCTGACGATTGTGTCAAGAGAAAAATTTTTTAAGAATTAGCCGTTTTCTAGGAGGTCGTTTGCTAAATACTTCGGAGATAGATTGTCAATCCCGTACATGCCTTGTTCAATCTGCTTTGCCAAGTTGCTTGTATAGTACAGGGCCATTGCATCTCTTAAAGGTATGTTCTTCAATGCGGCAACTTCCTTGATGATATCTTCCTCAAGGTTCTCGCGATATAAGGCTGTGAGGATTTTGTTATCCATCTACTTTTACCTCATAGCTTCGATTGAATTTTAAAAGAGAATCAATTGCAAGCTGCGTCACAAAACAGATCTGGTTGTTTTGTTGAAAATAGCGAAGCTCGGCTAAAGTTTTTTCTTTGTCCCATAGACCACGAAAGTACATGTCAATCGTCTTGAACACATCATCGTCAGCCACATTCCCGCAAATGATGTCAAAAGTCTGATTAAGATTTTCACCACGGCGACAGGCGCAAACGAAATCTAGCCACTTTTCATCAGCGGAATCAAAGTTTAGGCTTTTTAAAGGTTCAAAAGATTCACTCATGTCATAGACGTTTACGAAAGCTTTTTCACCATAACGAAGAGCCTTGCGCTTTGCCCATTTTTCGGCTTGTTTCTGAAATGTGGTGACATAAAACCCTTCGCCGAAATCAAGATATTTTTTAGAAAAACCGATTTGCGGTTTTTCAATGATTTTTGTGGAACCATGATAGACTATCATACGGCAACCCCGCGTTCACGAGCAAAGTCTGTCAGTTCAGCCGTGACAGCTTCGGATCCCATCGTGTGTAATGTGTCGTAACAGGGGATTAAATAGTCGTCTAGAATTTTCGTATCGTTCAAAACTGCATAAACCTCCGCTGGAGTTTTTCCCCAGGCAGAGGCCAACTTATGAATGACAAAAACAGAGAATTCTAGTTCCTTTGCGGTACACATATCTCATAAGATAACAAAAAATAAAATGAAAAAGGAGTGGGCTTTGGATATGAAAGGGCTTGAAAATAAAAAATCCCCGATGCCGGTGAGAGGCGTCGGGGAGGGGGCTTGTGATTATGGGACTGGGTGCTTAATTCCTAGAGCTTCATTCAGGCTGCCAGTGCGGTAGCCTTTTTCGTCGAGATGAACTTCTGCAAAACCTAGACTTTTGAGAGTCTGGATGATAAGTTCTTGATTTGTTTTAAACAGATTGAATTGCTCGGGGAGAAGTTCGATGGAGGCGGTAAGGGCCGTTGTGGGGGAGTGCTGCGCAGTTTTTTGTTGGGTAGGGGACTGCGCGGAGCCTGTTTGGGTGGCGAGTTCGCGACAGCGTACTCTATATTGTACAAAGCCTAAATCCTGCAGGAATTTTTCGGCGGTTTCGACCAACTGCAATTTTAGTCTTGTAATGATTTGACCGTAGGGTATGCGGCTGGCGAGGCAGGCGAATGAGGGCTTGCTTGCGGTGGGGAGGTTGAGTTCCCGGGAGAGTTCACGGATTTCTGATTTGGTGAGGCCAGCTTCTCGCAGGGGGCTCTTGACGGAAAGTTCTGCGATGGCTTTCATGCCGGGGCGGTAATCCCCTTCGTCGTCTTTATTGCTGCCTTCGCAGACGACGAAGTTGTCACGCTGATTCTTTAACTCTGTGAATGATTTTGCCGCGTTTCCGTTCTCGCTGGAGAGACCTGCGCCGAACATTTTGCGGGCGGTTTCGATGACTGCAGAGAAGACTTGCCTTTTGCAGATATAGCAGCGGTTAGGCGGATTTTCTGCGAATCCTGGCACGGACATTTCGTCGTGAAGGATGAATTGATGGCGAATGTTTTCGCGTTTGCAGAATGCGTCTGCTTCGTCCATTTCTGCAACGGGAACCAGGTGGGACTTTACCGTAATGGCGATGGCGTTGTCGCCTAAGGTGTCGTGAGCTACTTTCAGAAGGAACGTGGAGTCTACGCCGCTGGAATAGGCGATGGCCACCTTGCCATAGCTGCGGAGAATTTCCTGAAGATGTTCTTTCTTTTCTTGTAGATTCATGGGAGCGCAACCTTAGAATTTTGCGTTGACCTTGGCGGCATCGGCGACTTCGCGGTAGGTGACGCCTGCTTGGTCTGCAACTTTCTTGACGCTATCGAATTCCGGCTTGTACTTCACGATGTCTCCCAGCTCGCATTTTTTGACGGTGACTATTCCGTAAGGTGTTGCGATGTCTGCGAAACTGCGGTTCATGCAGGTGCGACTTACGGGATAACGCCTGAGGCCAACCGTCGTTGTGTGGCGGAAGATTGCGGTTTCTATTTGCGGCAACTTTTCCTCGTCAGAAAGAACTCGCAGGATCACAGCGGGGCGGTTCTTTTTCATGTAGCAGGGAACGTAATGAACGTCTCTTGCGCCGGCTTCAAAAATCTTTTCCATGACGAGCCCCAATTCCTCGGGACTTTGATCATCGATGTTGCATTCAATCATGAAAATGTTTTCGCAACCTTCGTCGCGGTCTTCAACATCTTCAATAATCTGTGCCCGCAAGAAATTGGCTCTTCCAAAATCTCGCTTTCCAAGGCCGATGCCTGTCTTTAAAATCTTGTACTGTTCCGGAATTTTTTCGCTGGTGCGTAGTGCGGCTACGATGCCAATGCCTGTAGGGGTGACCATTTCGCCCTTGGTATCGGTAACGTGCAGGGCGATGCCTGCGGCCTCTGCGATACTTGCAACGGCGGGAACGGGAATGGGAAGCATTCCGTGCTGAGTCTGCACAAATCCGGAGCCTTCGTTAAGCCCTGTCACCACGCACTTTTCGATGCCGAATTTTTCTCGCAGGTCGTCAACAAGAACGGCCACCGCCATAATGTCGACGATGGAATCAATGGCGCCAACTTCGTGGAAGTGGACCTCTTCAACAGCGACGCCGTGGGCCTTTGCTTCGGCTTCTGCGATAATGCGGAAAATTTTCTTGGCGGTATCCAGGGCGTTGCTAGAAAATGCGGGTGCGGCAGGATTGTGTTCTGCGCAATGTCCGGCGGCATGTTCTAGAATGTGGTAAACTTCTGCCAGGTGGCGGTGCTCATGGTGGTGACCATGTTCGTGATGATGCCCTTCGCAATGATCATGATGGTGCTCGTGATTATGCTCGTGGTGATATTCCACGTAACCTTCTTCGTGAGCGTCCACATGGTCTGCGCTTTCTTCACCGTGATGGGTGTGGACATGAACATCAAAGTTCATCCCTGCGATGCTGTAGGAATTGCCTCTTTCAATATGACAATGCATTCCTTCCAGGTGCATGGCGTGAATGGCAGCCTCCAGTCTTTCGCGGGATGCGCCTAAGTCCAGCAAGGCGGCAACGGTCATGTCTCCGCTAATACCACAAGAGCCATCAAGATAAAGATATTTCATAATTCTACAAATTCGCGGCGATCTCAGCCGCATTGAAATTTTTGATTCGGCTGCGTTTTATTTTTTGATTCGTAACATTCTTACGGCGCTGACGGCGGCACCATAACCGTTGTCGATGTTCACTACGGAAACTCCTTCCGCGCAAGTGTTCAGCATGGTCAAAAGCGGACTCAGTCCGTTGAAGGATGATCCGTAGCCAACAGAGGTTGGAACTGCAATCACGGGGGCTTTTGTAAGTCCTGCGATAACGCCAGCCAACGCGCCTTCCATGCCTGCAACGGCAATAACAACATCGGCCTTGCGGATTTCATCCATCTTTGAAAGAAGTCGGTGAAGGCCTGCGATGCCTACGTCAAAGTGGCGCTCAACCTTGGCTCCGAAAAATTCTGCGGTCTGGGCGGCTTCTTCGGCGATGGGCAAGTCGGCAGTTCCTGCACAACATACGGCTACGGAATCTTTAAGTGAACGGCCTGCTCTCGCGACTTTCGCATTCGCAGATCTTTTTGCGGTCCTCTTAACCTTCATGGTCAAGATTCTGGAAGTCTCGTCGTAACGAATTGCCGGTGCGTCCGTAGCCCCGCTTTTACCAGGCGTGCCATTCAACATTTCTTGTACAAAATCAGCTTGTTCCCTAGTGCATTTTGTCCCCAGTACAGAACACCCGTTTTTGGCGAAGGTTTCAAGAATCTTTAACAGTTGTTCCTTGGTCTTGCCGGGGCAGAAAATGGCCTCGCTGGTGCCGGTTCGGTTCTCGCGGCTTACATCCAGCTTTGCAAAACCGATATCGTCAAACTTTTCATCTTTCATACCCTAAATATACAATCTAGAGTTTACTCTAACACAAGAGATAAAAAATCTTTTTTGCATAAAATGATTTTTTTTCGGTCCTACTACCTAGTAGAATAAAGTCTAATAAAATGTTTGTCGCAAATGTAATTGGGTGCTATGAGGCTACCCCTAACTATGAAAAATTGGGCTATGGAAATAACTATATTTTTCATGTTGCAATTTGACATTCTTCCGTGGCTCATAGTTGATTGATCATGAAAAAAATACTACTAATCATTACTTGCTTGTTTTTGTGGAATTGCGGAAATTGTGGTCACGCCAAGAGTTATTATATATTTGTGGAGAAAAGATCGAAAATAGTCAAGTTCGACAGTACCTTTGTGAAGGTTGCCGATATTACTGGGGGAAACATAGACCTGAATTCGGAGGGAATTTTGGAAAGGTACTTTGAAATGATCCAAGTTTATTTGGATAGTACCAAATATGGAAAGACTCTCCCCAAAAAAGTAACGGGGACGTTTTTTAAAGGGCAAGAAGAAGTTGTAATTGATTCTGCAAATATCTACACTAGGGAGACTGTCCTTGGAGCGGGAATATTTGTACAGCAAAAAATTATCGGAGATGAAACTCGATTGAAATTGGTAATCTACAAAGATAATGAAGATTCTGAGCCTTTGATTTTGGAGTTCGATATTGAGCAAAACAGTTGGAAGGAAAGACGTTCTAGCTGCCTTGCTGAATATCTTCTATTATAATGCTTATTTTGACTTTTGGTGTATCGTAGATGATCGGTCTAACCTAATTTTTTGAGGGTTTAGACCTTTTTTTAGAAAAAGTTCTTGCGTTAGAGTTGACTCTAGGTATTATATTTCAAGTGATAAATATTTTAATACAGGAGTACTTATGTGCTGTTTTGTTGCCCCCATGGCTGAAGCCATCGTTACCACCGTCACCACAATTGTTTTGGAACACACGGACAAGTCCGCCAAGCAGGCTGGTGAACTTCAGGTCGCCACCAAAAAGCAGACTGTCTGCAAGAATCTGAAGGTCCTTTCCAAGATGCTTTGGGGCGGTTCTGTTCTGTTGGCTTTTGAACATGTCTGGCACGGTGAACTGCAGGCTTTCTATCCGTTTTTGACAGCGGCTTCTAGCCCCGAAGCCATGAGCCAGATGTGGCATGAAGTTGCTACCGTGGGCACATCCATGGCGGGCCTTGTTACGGTGGCCTGGGCCGCTCTCATGGCTGTCCGCAGCAAGTTCCACAAGGCTGTTCCTGCAGAAGTTGAGGCTCACAAGTAATGACTCTGCTCGTAACTGTTTTTGCGGCGATCATCTGCACCGCTCTTTGGTACCGCGATATCGAAAACAAGATGCATCTTTCTCCCTTGTGCTACATGTACTGGGGCGCATCCCTCATGTGGTTTGTGGATGCCATTTTTGAATATGCAGAACTTCGCGCTGAATTTTTCACCCCGGCTGCAGGCGACATGCTGAATGACGCCTTCCTGGGCTTCTCCGCCGTGGCGTTTGGCCTTGTGATTTGGCTTGCCATGCTCCTCATTAAAGACCCCAAGGGTCGTTTCCATAAGGTGGCTTAAATGGATCGTCGTGATTTTATAAAGACTGTAGGCTCTGCCGCATTGATCAGCGCCATGGCTACTCCCGTTTTTGGTAAGCCCAAGAACCAGGAAGTGAAGGAAGCCGGCAAGGATGTTTCCAACGTTTACTTCACCAAGGATCTTTCTGCCGAAGGCCTCATCAAGTTGTACAACAAGGTGAACCAGAACATTTCTGGCAAGGTGGCCATCAAGGTTCACACCGGCGAAAAGAACGGCCCCAACATTTTGCCCCGCGAATGGGTGAAGGCTGTGCAGGCCCTGATTCCCAATTCCAACATTGTGGAAACCAACACTTACTACCATCCCAGCGACCGCGACACCACCGAAAAGCATCGCGAGACTTTGAAGGTAAACGGCTGGACTTTCTGCCCCGTGGACATCATGGACGAAGAAGGTACGGTAATGCTCCCTGTTCCTGGCGGCAAGCACTTTAAGGAAATGAGCATGGGCGGCCATCTCGTGAATTACGATTCCATGGTGGTGCTGACTCATTTCAAGGGCCATACCATGGGTGGTTTCGGCGGTTCCCTCAAGAACATCGCCATTGGCTGTGCCGACGCCAATGTGGGCAAGAAGATGATCCACGAAAAGATGGAAGATCCGGATTTCAACGCAAAGCCGGAACTTTACCCCAAGTGGAGTAACAGCGGCAAGCGCTTTATGGAAGCCATGGCTGAATCCGGCAAGGCAACCGTCAATCACTTTAAGGGCAAGATGTGCTTTATCAATGTGCTGCGCCGTATGTCCGTGGACTGCGACTGTGCTGGCGTTGGCGCTGCTGAACCCACTTGCCGCGACATCGGTATCCTTGCTTCCACCGATATTCTCGCGGTAGATCAGGCCAGCGTAGACATGGTTTACAAGCTGCCCATTGGCGAACTGAAGGATATCAAGGAACGCATTGAAAGTCGTGAAGGCCTGCATCAGCTCCCAGCAATGGAAGCGTTGAAAATGGGTAATCGCAAGTATCGCATTATCGAAGTGTAATGTAAGAGGTCGTTATGGATCGTCGTGATTTTCTGAAGGCTTCTGCGGGTGCCGTTGCTGTGGCTGGTCTTGCTAATTGCGCCAGTGCTTCCGGCTCTGCATCCGAAAAAACTTCTGAGGAGGACAAGGTGTCTACCGTCTATTTTACCAAGGATCTCAGTGCCGCTGGCGTTCTAAAACTTTACGAAAAAGTGAAGCAGAATATTTCTGGCAAGGTTGCCATCAAGCTCCACACTGGCGAACCCAACGGCCCGAACATTATTCCCCGCGAATGGGATGAAGCCTTGCAGAAGGCAATTCCGGGCAGCACCATCGTAGAGACCAACACTCTTTACCAGGGTGGACGTTATACCACCGCAGATCACCGCAAGGCCCTGGAAGTCAATGGCTTCTCCAAGTTCACCGTGGTTGACATTATGGACGAAGACGGCGAAACTCCCATTCCTGTGAAGGACGGTTACTGGCTCAAGGAACTGCATGTAGGCAAGCACATGCTGAACTACGATTCCATGGTGGTGTTCACCCATTTCAAGGGTCATGCCATGGGCGGCTTCGGCGGCTCCATGAAGAACATCGCTATCGGCTGTGCCGGCGGTCAGATTGGCAAGCGCGAAGTCCACATGAATACTTCCGACGTGAACGCCTCTGCCGACTGGATTATGGGTGCCAAGTTCATGGAACTGATGGGCGATTCCGCCAAGGCCACCTGCGATCATTTCAAGGGCAAGATGTGCTTTATCAATGTGCTGCGCCGTATGTCCGTGGACTGCGACTGCGCTGGTACAAGCGCCGCGGAACCCACCTGCCGCGACATCGGTATCCTTGCATCTACCGATATTCTTGCTGTGGACCAGGCCAGCATCGACATGGTGTACAAGCTTCCGCCTAAGGAACTGAAGGACCTGAAGGAGCGAATCGAGTCCCGCGAAGGCCTGCATCAGCTTGACGCCATGGAACACCATAAGATGGGTAACCGTAAGTACAAACTGGTGGAAGTTTTGTAATTTTCCATTGAACGGAAATTTCTATAACAAGTGCCGAGGTTAGCATGTCTCTTGGAATTCCAGAAATCATCCTGATTGTTGTTGTGGTTTTGCTGCTGTTCGGTGGCAAGCGCATTCCTGAACTGGCCCGCTCTCTTGGCCGTGCCCAGCACGAATACAAGAAGGCAAAGGACGCCCTGAAGGAAGAAGCAGAAGACCTGCAGAAGACTGTCGAAAAAGTCGGCGAAGCAGAAGCCAAGAAGGAACAGGGCTAAGGCCTTTGAGGTCGCTTCGCTTTGAGCTGTGAGGGACGGAGGCTTTGCCTCCTTGAGGTGGAAAAAATGAACCTCAAAGGCGAGAATCGCCGACCTCATACCTCAAAGGTGCGTAGCACCGAGCTCATACCTACATGAAAAAAGAAGATCAGGAACAGACGTTAGTCTCTCATTTGGAGGCCTTGCGTACGGCGCTGATTCACTGTTTTGTAGCGCTAGGCATCGGGATTATCCCGATGTTTTTGTTGTCGTCCCATGTTCTTGACTGGTTCAGCGCAGAACTTGTAGCCCAGAGCGGTGCCACCCTCCATTACTTTTCCCCAATGGAAGTGTTCCTGCTGCAACTGAAAATTGCGGCACTTATGGATTGCGTCATCTGTTCTCCGTACATTGCCTGGAACTTGTGGAAGTTCGTACTGCCGGGCCTTTACGAAAACGAACGGAAGTTTGTTCGTTCTATCGTGTGGATGACCAGCGGGCTTTTTATTTCGGGCGTGGTGTTCTGCCTGGGAATTTGCTTTCCGCTGGTGGTGCGCTTCGGCATGAGTTTCGAAAGCGAAACCCTGCAGCCGATTTTTGGCGTAGAAAACATCGTTACCTTGGCGCTGTGGCTTTCCCTTGCATTTGGATGCATGTTCCAGTTCCCGCTGGTGACGTACGCCTTGATTCGTTCCGACGTTGTCTATTACGAAACTGTTTGCCATGCCCGCCCTTATGTGGTGGTGGGCATCCTTGTGTTGGCCGCTTTGCTGACTCCGCCGGATATTATTAGCCAGCTGATTTTGGGCGCTCCTACCTATTTACTTTTTGAAGCAGGCTTGTTTGCCGCACGAAAATATAAAGGCGAACAGTTCAAGGAATGCAATGAAGAAAATTCCCCCGTCCGTGTGGAACCGAAAACTCAGGAATCGCGCAGCACCCAAGATTCCCAGGATGATGTGGACTTTACGAAGGCTTCTTCTCCGTATCAAGTAGGAACTGAACGGAACGCCAACGACTGGAAACCATTTTAAAATTGAGGTAACAAGATGAAAGTTTTATTGATTAACGGAAGCCCCCGCAAGAACGGCAACACTTTTACCGCCCTGAATGAGGCTGCAGAACAGCTGAAGAAGAACGGCATTGACAGCGAAATCGTATGGATCGGCAACAAAGCCGTTCGCGGTTGCATCGCCTGTAACGTCTGCAAGACCAAGGGCAATTGCCGCTGCGCCTTTGACGAAGACATCTGTAACGAAGTCATCGCCAAGATGGAATCCAGCGACGCCTTGATTGTGGGCTCTCCGGTTTACTGGGGTCAGCCCAACGGTTCCGTACTTTCCCTGATCCAGCGTATGGCTTATGCTGCCGGAGCCCATTTCCAGGGTAAGCCCGCCGCCGCTGTTTGCTGCTGCCGCCGCGGAGGTGCAACTGCTGCATTCCAGACTTTGCAAATGCCTTTCCAGATGCTGAACATGCCTATCGTTACTTCCCAGTACTGGAACATCGCCTACGGCCGTGCCGAAGCGGAATCCGCTCAGGATACAGAAGGCATGCAGACCATGCGCACGCTGGCAAACAACATGGCGTTCATGCTTAAGAAGTTCGCCACCGGTACCGCAGAGGTTGAAGCCAAGGAACCCTGGCAGCCCATGAACTTCGTGCGATAAGATTCAACTTTTCGCCCTAGCACATAGATTCATTTTTTGAAAAGTCGCCCGCTGAAAATGTGAGGCGATTTTTTTGCGTCTTACCCCTTGACCTTGAGTTAACTCTAGGTGTTGTATTGGAGGGTATGAAAAAGCTTTTACTGAAAATCCTGCCAATCTTTATTCTTGCAAATATGACTTTCGCTCAGAAGCCCTTCGATACCCATTCCCACATGATTCCGAAATCCTATCGTGATTATCTGGTAAAACATGACGCCCTTCTTGATGAAGATTTTCCCATTCCCCAGTGGAGTCTTGAAAAGCATATCAAGTTTATGGATGCCGCCGGCATACAGACTTCCGTTTTAACATTGCCTGCGCCGCAACCTTGGTTTGGTGACAGCGTTGAAAGCGCTCAGCTGATCCGCAAAATACATGAGGAAATGGCTGAAGTGAAGGCTATACATAAAGGCCGATTCCTTTTCTGTGCCACCTTGCCATTGCCTGATGTCGATGCAGCTATTCGCGAAGCCATTTATGCTCTTGACATCTTGCACGCCGATGGCGTTTAGCTAGCCTCTAATAGCCGCGGGCTTTATTTGGGAGATCCCGCGCTTGACCCACTTATGAAGGTGCTGAATGAACGTGGGGCGGTTATCATTTCCCACCCTCACAAGCCTTCTGCCGTAAATAAGGAATTGACTTCTGTTGTGCCGCTGGCTTCCTACGAATATCTGGCGGAAACCTCTCGGGCGGTGTTGAATATGGTGGGCCACAACATTACGGTTAGGTTCCCGAAGTTGAAAATCGTGGTGCCCCACTGCGGTTCTTTCTTGCCGCTGGCCGTGCCTCGCATGCAAAGCCTGATGCCCGTCATGAATAACGTTGGGTATTTGAAGGGCGTTGATATTGCCAAGAATTTGGAAGCTTTCTACTACGATTTGGCAGGGGCTGCAACTCCAGAAACCATTCGTGAACTTTTGACAATTACCACCCCCGACCATCTGCTTTATGGAACGGATTATCCCTACGTCGCAGAACCGGTTCTGATAAAGAACTTGTCTATTCTAAAGAAAAACCTGCAAGAAATTGTTCCTCAAAATGTAGAACAGGTCCTGTACAAAAATGCGCAGAGTTTGTTTGGGGAATAATTGATTTTTATTTGATATTCTGGTTCGGTTTCATCTCTTTAAATCCGAACAACATCTTCGGATGTTTTTCGTTTTCGTTATACATAAAAGTTATAAAAGCGAAGGAATATTCCAATTTGACACAAAGTGACAGCTAAAATGGATTATATTTAGGTTGTGCACAGTGTTTTTGACATAATTCCAGCAGACTTCTTCACAATTCTTGGTCGTCGCAACCCCAACAGGGCTGTATATTCAGAACTTTTACTGAAAATATATGGTCTTTTTGAAGATGAAATTTCGTATAGAATCGCGCGTGATATCGTCCGTGATATGATTGCTGCTTTCTTACTAGAAAACCATATTGAAATCAAGGAAGATGATTCTTCAGTGTCTCCTGTAGAATCTGATTGGAATGGTAACGCTAATTTTATTATTCGGCGTTTTGTGGATGCTGGTTGGCTAGAAGAAGAAACTGACGATTCCTCCTTGGAAAAGACCATTGTGATGACGGATAACGGTCTTGCCTTGGCTCAATTTATTGAAAATCTAAAGAATCCTGTTCGCTCTGAATTTTCAGTTTCCATCTACACAATTTATAATACTTTGGAGCATTGGGCTCAAGGCGAACAAAATCCTTATAAATTGATTTTGACCCCCGTGTATGAAGAAGCTCGCAAACTATCTTCGGCTCTGAAGAAACTCGCTACGTCCATAAAAAAAATTATTGAAGGAATGCTCCGTGAAGGAACCCTGGTCAGTTTGACTGAAAATATTATCAAATATTGCGATGGGGACTTTATTAAGGAATATTCTCGTCTTGTTCAGCAACAAAATATCCATCTCTATCGTGAGAAAATATCCAGACGGTTAGAAGAATTTAAAGGTCTTGGTTATTTTGGATCTCTTACCCAAAGTGTCATGGATGAAGACGGTTGCACAAGAGCCTTTGCTGAAGAAAAAGTTTTAAGGATGCTTGATAGCACCAGACGTTTTCTCCATGACGATTACAACAAGATTATGAAACGCATTAAGGATCAGATTAATGCGTATATCAAGATTGCCGTTGCTCGTGAACGAATTCTTCGAAATAAAGGCCGGGATAATCGTGGAAATGTTGAAGAAACGGTTCGCTATTTGGTCCAGAATCTAGAAGACGACAAACTGAACAAGATAGATGATGAAATTCAGTATCTCTTCCATATTCATGATTATGAATTTATAGACAGATCATCGCTGCACTATCCGCATAAAAACCAAAGTGCTCAATCGAATATTGAGACTGACCTTGTCGAAATGAGTGTAGAAGAGCGTGAACGTCAAAAAATTCAATTGCAGAAGGAATCGCATAATCCGTATTCCAAGGAATTAATGGCGAAATTCCTAGAAAAGCAATCAATTAATGGAAAGATTGACAGTTCTAATCTTCGATTAAATGAAAAAAAAGATGTTCTTGCGTCTATGGCAGCTGTGACTTACGCTCGCGATAATGGTTATTTGGTAGAAACCGACGAAGATTTTATTGAATCAGAAGAATTTAAGGTTCGACATTGGAGGGCAAAGAAAAATGTCAACAATTAATGAAATGTGGGATGACCTTACTTCCTCGGAACAATTATTGTTCAAAAAATGTTGCCGCCGTCTTTTGAAAGAAACCTTCATTGTCCGCGATATGGATGAAGATAACCGCAAGATGTTCTTCTTTGTTAAATCGAATGAAGGACTATTCTCGGATTATCTTAACTTGATTGGCTTTGATATTATTGTGAAGGATAATGGGGTTGTGATGCTCCAAAATGACAGCTCCGATGTTGTTGTTTCAAAGCAAAAATGAGGCATCATCAACATGTGTGGAAGCATTTAGGCAGCCTTGCTAGATGATTCTCTCGATTCCGATTCCCATTCGTAGGCTATCTTTACATCTACATAGGAACAGCTCAACATTATCAGCGACAGCATGTTGTTCATGTTCCTGAAGCCATAGGCAGTCCGTATCAGTAGCTTTATCTTGTTGTTCGTCGCCTCGATCCTTGCGTTTGACACGCCCAGCCTGATTGTGTTGAGGATTCCGTCGTAGTTACGCTTGATCTTTGCGTACAGATCCTTTACTGGGCCGATGCGTGAGTGGCTTGCCCGCCACAGCCACCTGTCCAGATTTTCCCTGGCATCGGTATAGCCCATCTTCAGGATGATGCGCAGCTCCTCCTTGAGCTGGTATGCCCTGTAGAGCCGCGGATAGCGGCTGGCTATGAGCTCTATTTTTCTCTGCTGGCTTTCGCTAAGGTTCTCTGGAGCCTTGCCCAGAGCGTACCTGGAGTTCTTTATCCCCTCCGCGGTGCGGTCCTTCGGGACGCTGTCCTTCGTGGGCCTGCCTCGGCCCCGTTTTGGATTGCAGCGTTCCTTGCGGGCCTCCCTCCAGGCTTCCACACGGACCTTGTCCAGGGCATCCGTCGCCCACTGCACGACATGGAAGCTGTCCACGCA